>JBKDTB010000178.1:0-3004 GCA_046340515.1 Cyanobacteriota bacterium
GATTATGATAGAAGCATCAGAAGCAAAGCAGCTACTGACTTATTTATAGCCTACTTTCGGAGAGTTTTTAGTATTCATGAGTTGTCAGTGGAATACGCCCAAAGATATTTCTTAAGGCAAGATATACCCAGTAGCAATACATCAGCAGACATGACAAGCATTTGGTCCCAAATTGATATTAATGCAATCACATTGCAGGATCCATCTGAATGGGCTCTTGCATCCAAGATCTTTCATGATGAGTTAGGGGAGATCAAAACTACAACATCTCTCGGGAATGTAAGCATACCGACTTCTGTGATGATAAGTTTCTTCAGATTGATAAGACGAGTTATCTATATCAGTGGCAGCATACAAGACCAGGGATCAGGAGTCTTGGTCAGCGCTCAAATCGTTAAGAATCGAGATTCATGGGCTTGGACTCTCCATTCAGATGAATGCCATCCAGGGGATGCAATCTGCAACGCATCGGTGCATGAAAAACAGGGCGTGTCAGGGATTCTTTATGAATTATCCTACCACGTGGCAAATCGTCTGATTGGTCAGCGATCGCAGTTCGTAGAAGTGCTCCCAGGTGATCATTTTCAACAATATACTGAGTTTCTCAAAGAATTTAATCATTACTTACAGACATGCTCTCAACAGATGGGAGATTACTCAGATCCCATTTCAGATGATCAACAAATCAAGTTTTCGGATCTCTGCACCCGCCTTGATTCATTTCTGGACAATGAACCGTTAGATCTGAGAGCGTTTTATATGTCCTATATTATCAGTCTACTTGCGATTCGTTGCGAAGAATATAGCGTGGCACTGTACTTTCTGACGAAAGCCCAACATCTTGAACCACTGGTCATTGATGCGATTTTTAAGTCGGGATTTCAGACAAGATCCTTGGGCTGGTCAAAAGAGATAAGGCACGAATTCTCCAGGGAGGTAAGCTTTAGACAAGCCTTGAGCAGGTTAGATCAAAAAAGAGGAAAAGGACTCATTATTATGCTCCCACACCTCAATAGTACTCTGGGTTTTGTAATAGAGAGGTTGGTGCATCAGAGCAAAGATAATCGATATTCAAGCTCAATGAAGCCGAGCTCTGCGGCGGCAACCACCAAAAAGGATCGGTGGCGGAAGATGACTGAATTTGCTAAAAGCCAGCCGGTGACCCTCGAAGATGCGGAACGTGTTCATTACAAGTCAACACTCTTCGAACCAAAGAATCCACTCTTTCTAAGCAACTTAGCTGAAGTGATGATGAAGTTAGCTGAAGACAGTCATCCAAAAGACAAGTTTCTAGAACTGAGACTTTATTATCGTTTGCGGGCACGGGACTTATTGATCGATGCATCCAAACTGAAACACCACCAAGCTGTTAAGTTTGCCTATCTGAGGAGAGGGCATTATGCTTTGTCCACGGGTGATTTGATGGAAGCCATTGAATACTATAAAAAGGCTTGGTCAAAGGATAAGAACTTTGTAGTCGCTGCTCGCAACCTAGCAGCCGCGTATTCTATGACGGGCGAGTATCAGAAAGCCATCGCCGTCTGTGATGAAGCCCTTGGGATACTAGGAAAGGATAGAGGCCACTTCACGATATCCAGAAACATGCATGGTTGGATCCACAACAGTCGTGGTTGGTCTTACCTCTTGTTAGCAAGAAAAAGGAGAATTAACATAGCCAATACTCATAGGACTGAGGAAGAAAAGGAACTTTACGCTAAGGATACAGAATGTCAGTCATGGCTTAAGATGGCAGAAAATGATTTTATGGAAGCCAAAAGTATCCTGGCCGAGCATCAAATGCAGTCGATTCCGATATTTAATTTATCATTATTGTATGTAGAATTTGGGTTTCTTGGAATTGATAAGATTGATGCTCTCGAAGGTCTTGCAAAAGACTATGAAGACATAGGTGAGAATGATCTGATGAAGACGATCTATAGCTCAGTTATTTCAGCCAAGAGTGAGTTTGATAAGATCTTCAAAAGCCTCTGGACTCAACATAGGTTAGTGCCCACAGACTATCTGGGGATTCTCTGGGATCTTGTACTTGTTAATGAGTATATTACTGATGCCAAAACAGCGCCCAGTCACTTAAGGATCACTGCTCTAGAAGTCTTCCTGTTTAAACTAATGCCACAACATGGAGGTCAGGGTACCTTTGGCGACATCACAAATAGCTTAGAGGCGGCACTTAATGTCGTAGAAGGATTACTTCCGTCATGTTTCCTTGGCTTAATTTATCTATCATGGGGAAAGAGGGCTAGAGCTCATAGGTGTTGGACCAAAAGAATGACAGAGATGGACAGCATGCTTTCCCACTATATCGACGATGGATCCATATCATCTACGCCTCTAAACCACTTGCTGTGGAAATATCTATATTCAGGACTACTGATAATAACAAAGAGGCCTAACGGATTCTATCTACATCGGCTTGATGAAGACTTAGCTAAAGAACTAATATGCTCATTTAATGAGATGAAATCTGAGTTCTTGAGATGCTTCATGCAATCCTCTTCGATTCAAGCGCGGGAGAATGATCCGAGGTTCAATTCGAGCTATCAATATGCAAAGAACTTGCTAAAAGAATTATCTTATATTCGGGATACGGTTCTAAGGTATAGTTCCTGTCCTGAGAAAATATTTGCAGAGGAGCAAATGCAAAGCCTGATGAATCTCTTTGATCGCGCCTTGAGTCTTCAAAAACTGATGAAAATGTCGCACAGCATGGCCGGAAAATAGCGGCACATGATGTTTTATTGGTCTGATCAATGTCTTGCAAGGCGCGGGTGCTGCCTGGGTGCGGCGACAATGAGATGAGTGATGGAACCAAACTGAATTCAGCAGGCAGTTACAATCCTTGTGGCCGACCAAACAGAAAGTCCGCCGGGTTGTCACAAAGAATCCGACGACAACGCCCCATGAATTGTGCGTCGCTGGTGGAGCCAGACTCCAGCAGATTCCTGAGAAGCTTCGTATACGAAGGCTTGGAGTTGTCCAGGAA
>JBKDTB010000179.1:0-2817 GCA_046340515.1 Cyanobacteriota bacterium
CAGCGGGCCAGGTCGCCGGTGCGATACATTCTGGCGTCAGGTTCCTTGGAGAAGGGATCTGGAAGGAAGCGTTCAGCGGTCAACTCCGGGCGGTTGAGATAGCCGCGGGCGACGCCAGCTCCGCCGATGTGAATTTCTCCGACGACACCGATGGGCACGGGATGCCCTTTTCCATCCAAAAGATAGATGAGGGTGTTGCTCAGCGGTCGGCCGATGTGGGATGTGAATTCCTCATCCCGCCGAATGGCAACCCAAGTCGAATAGGTGGTGGTTTCCGATGGTCCGTAGAGATTGCGAACCTGTTCGATCTGGGTCTTTTGGAAGATGAGTTTGACAAGGTCCTCACGCAGGGGCTCGCCCGCCAGGTTGACCGCTTGCACGTTGGCTGGCAGCGAGCCGTTCCTCAGCAAAGTCTGCATGGCGGAAGGAACGGTGTTGATCAGGGTGACATCGGCAAGTGCTGGACCCGACGCAATGACATTGCGGACAATGATGCTGGCGCCACCCCCTGAAAGCGTCGCGAAGCATTCAAAAATGGAGAGATCAAAGTTGATCGAGGTTGAAAATAGTGTTCTCCGCAAGATGCGTTCGGGGAATTCTTGCCGTGACCAGGCGATGAAGTTGACAGCATTGCGATGCTCCACCATGACACCCTTGGGAGTGCCCGTGGAGCCAGAGGTATAGATCACGTACGCCAGGTTGTTTGACGATAATCCCAGGGCTTTCGGATCTGGATTGTCAACGCTCAACATCCCCATGGCCGACGTTTCGCCATCGAGGTTGATCATGGGTATGGCCTCTTTCAGTGGGGCCAGTCGTTGCCGCGTTGCCCCGTGCACGAGCAGAGCCACTGGAGCACTGTCCTCCACCATGAAGGCAAGGCGTTCCTCGGGATAGGATGGATCGAGGGGAACATAGGCTCCGCCAGCCTTGAGAATCGCCAGCAATCCCACCACCATCTCCAAGCTCCGCTCCACGCCAATGGCCACACGGTCGTCGGGGCTGATGCCGAGGCTGATCAGTTGATTGGCGAAAAAGTTGGCACGGGCGTTGAGTTCCTTGTAGCTCAGACTTTGTCTCTCAAACACCAAGGCGATGGCATCCGGGGATCGCTCAACTTGGGCCTCAAAGAGTTGATGCAGGCACTGATCCTCGGGGTAGTTGGCCTGTGTGGCATTCCAACCGTGCAGCAGCAATTGGCGTTCCGCCACGTTCAACAGTGGCAGGCTCGCTGCTGGTGTGGCGTCGGACGCCTCGACCAGCGCTGTGAGGAGGGTCCGCCAGTGTCCAACCCAGCGTTCGATCGTGGTCTGATCAAAGAGGGCGGTGGCGTAGTCCAGGCCGCCCTCAATGCCGCCGTTGCTATCGTTCAGGTAAAGGGTGAGGTCGAACTTTGCGGCGCCCGGGGTGGGCATCAGGTCCTCCGTCGTCAGCCCCGCAAAGACAAAGTCCGTCTGAGGGATGTTCTGCCATGCGAACATCACCTGGAACAGCGGTGCATGGGCCAAACTGCGCGGCGGCTGCAGCAGCTCCACCACGTGTTCAAACGGCAGGTCCTCATGGGCCTGAGCGTTGAGGGTTTGGGCCTTGGCCCTGTTGATCAGCTCGGACACACTGGCGTTGTTGGTGTCGATGCGCAGGGCCAGGGTGTTGACGAAACATCCGATCAATCCCTCCAGTTCGCTGCGGCTGCGGTGGGCGCTGGGGCTGCCGATCACCACCTCCTCCTGGCCGGACAGGCGGCTGAGCAGCAGCCCGAAGCTGGCCAGCAACACCTGGAAGAGGGTGGCGCCATGGCGCTTGGCCACAGCTTTGAGCTTGGCGGTGAGGTCTCCGTCCAGGGTGATGGGAACCACTGCGCCGACGAAGTCCTGCACGGGCGGGCGTGGCCGATCCGTGGGCAATTCCAGGAGCCCCGGGGCTTCGGTCAGGGTGTCCTTCCAGTAGGCGGCCTGGCGTTGCAGCCGCGCTCCCGCCACCCACTGCCGCTCCCAGACGGCGTAATCGGCATATTGAATCGGCAGCGGCGGCAGGGGGTCGGGGCCCCCTTGGCGGAAGGCGTCGTAGAGGGCGGAGAGCTCCCGCCCCAGCACACCCAGAGACCAGCCATCGGAGATGCCGTGGTGGAACGTCAGCAGCAGGGCGTGCTCCTGGTCCGTCAACCGCAGGAGTCGGCCGCGGACCAGGGGGCCGTGCGCGAGATCAAAGGGCTCGCTGGCTTCTTGCTCCACTGCGGCAGCCAATGCCTGTTCCACATCCGGGCAGCTGCTGAGGTCGTGCTCGTGCAAGTCAAAGGAGGTCTCATTGGCCGGCAGGATGTGTTGACGGGGTTCGCCATCGCTGGCGATGAAGCACGTGCGCCGCGCTGCATGCCGCACAACGAGCTGATCCAGTGCAGCCTGCAGGGCGGCGGTATGGAGAGCGCCTCTCAGCCGTAAGGCGAGCGGCATGTTGTAGTGGGCTGAGGCCCCTTCCAGATGGTCGAGGAACCAGAGTCGCTGCTGGGCAAAGGAGAGGGGTAACGGCTGGTTCCGATCCGCCAAGGGGATCGGCCCCGTCTCCGTCGCGGCGGCGTGCTCCAGGCCATGGGCAACGTCAGCCAGCA
The DNA here is from genome assembly GCA_046340515.1 of Cyanobacteriota bacterium. GTDB lineage: Bacteria > Cyanobacteriota > Cyanobacteriia > PCC-6307 > Cyanobiaceae > Cyanobium. The sequence continues at coordinate 2,606 of JBKDTB010000179.1, forward strand.
TCGGCCGGGAGAAGAATTCCGCGAGGCTGATGTCCATCCCGAGGCTGGCCCGCAGGCGGGAGATGAGCTGAACCGCCAGCAACGAATGGCCGCCAAGGGAGAAGAAGTCGTCGTGGCGGCTGATGCGATCGATGCCCAAGAGGTCTTGCCAGAGGGTGGCGAGGGTTTCCTCCACGGGACCGATGGGAGGGGCGTAAGGGCGAGAGGCGAAA
>JBKDTB010000180.1:0-3002 GCA_046340515.1 Cyanobacteriota bacterium
GGTCAACCCCTCGCTTTGGCAAAGGGCAATAGCCTCTGCCTTTTGCTGGAGGGTGAAACGGCGGCGTTGTCGGGTCATGGTGTTCATTCTCGGTTAGGCAGGCGGCTTAGCGACCTGTCCACTGAACCGGGACAACCCCAATCGATCGTTCTGACCAGTTCTTCTACTGAGGCTTCAGCTTTGGCCATTGGACAGGGATCCTTCCTGGCTGCTTGCTCAAGGCACCGGATGGCCTCCAAGAGGCCTGACAACGCCTCCTGGCAGATCACCAGCACCTGCTCGGTGTCCAGATCAAAGTACTGGTGCGCGATCACATCACGAAAGCCCATGGTCCCCGTCCAGTCAATGTCCGGGAAGCTGGTGGCCAGCAGCGGGCGGGCCTTGCAGTTGATTCGCTCCAGGGTCTTGAGCAGGGGCGAGGCAAGGCAGATGGAAGGTTAGTCCAGGTACGGGCCCATGACGGGTCGAATGCGGCAGGGCGAATCAAGCAGCGCCTGGAGGTTCGCGTTGGTCTGATCGCCGTCGAACGGCGCAAGCCGTACCAGCGGGGGCCTGAGATGGACGTCGCCCGGGGAGCGCCGCTTAGAATCGTGCGGATTTAAACTGCTGACAGCTTGCTCCACCAACTCAAGCTTCTGAATACTGGACCAGCACCAGAGTTCAATCTGGAGTTGGCAACGCGCCTCAATCTGTTGACTGGGGACAATAGCCTGGGCAAGAGCTTCTTGCTCGACACAGCTTGGTATTCCTTAACGCGTCGCTGGCCCCAAGAGATCAATCCAAAGATTAGTGGCGGATCAATGGCCATGCCGCGCGACAGGGGAACGCCAGCAAAACTGCAGTTTACGGTTGATGGTGAGCTTCCGCAAAGCCAGGCCAGGAGCTACGAATGCGAGTTCAACCTCGAAGGAGATACTTGGGTGGGAAATCCGGGAAGACCCGTGAATCCTGGCATCGTCCTTTATGCGATGGCCGATGGCTCATTTGCCGTATGGGATCCCGCCCGAAATGCATGGAAGCCAGAGAAAAGAGGAGATACACCTGAGCGAATCAGACCATATGTCTTTACCAACTCTGATCTCTGGAAGGGCCTTGAAAACCCGGATTCATCACTTGGCAAGTTGTGCAATGGATTAGTTCAAGACTGGGGAAACTGGCAACGGGACAAGGGCAATACCTACGCACAGCTCCAAGCAGTGCTTAAAGCACTTTCGCCGAGCACAAAAGAAGAAGATCTGATCAGACCAGGCCCACTAGTCACTCTTAGGGTTGGAGATACACAGGAATACCCTTCTATTCTGATGCCAGACGGCTCTGTAGTGCCTGTCGTGCAGGCATCCTCTGGGGTGAAGAGGGTATTGTCAATTGCCTATCTCTTGGTATGGGCTTGGCAAGAGCATGTCAAGGCATGCAAGTTGCTTGCGAAATCACCGGCCAAACAGGTTATTTTTTTGATTGATGAAGTCGAAAGTCATTTGCATCCCAAGTGGCAACGGACTGTGGTGAGGGGCTTGATGAGAGTTGTTAAGAATCTTGAGCAAAGCACATCTGTTCAATTAATGATCTCCACTCATTCGCCTCTGGTGATGGCATCCGTAGAGCCACTATTTGATCCACGACAGGATGCCTGGTGGGATCTTGACCTGGATGCAATGACCAAGATCCCAAAGCTCACCTCAAGATATTATGAGCGACTTGGTGATGCAAATTCATGGCTAATGAGCGAGGCATTCGATCAAGATGCAACAGGCTCTGTTGAAGCTGAAGAGGCTCTTATTCTTGCTCGCAAACTACTGAGGCAAGGCAAGCATGCAGATCCCAACGAAGTCACTCAAGTCGAGGCGAGGCTCCAGCAAGTTCTTGGAGCAACAGATCCTTTTTGGAATCGTTGGCGCATAGAGGGGAAAAGAGAAGGTTGGGAATTTAACGCCTTTAAGTCAATAAACCCATGATGCCAGTGAACCTTCCAGCAGAGCCATGGAATTTTAATGAACGTGTTCGCGTGCCTGGGTTGCATGCACTTTGCATTTTAAATCATCATCCAGATGATCCACCACCAAATGAACATTTTTGGAAGACACCACATCAGACCCCAGACGGATCCTGGAGAAGGACATTGGACTATTGGACTCGGGCGCGAGATGATTTGTGCGATAGTTACAACAAGAGATGTGTGTACTCATGCTTTGTTATCGAGCCCATCCGAGATCCAAACGGGCAAGTCATTGGCGGAGATCACAGCATTGACCATTTCGTTCCTAAATCACTGAATCCGGCAAAAGAAGCATTTGAATGGAACAATCTACGTTGGTGCTGGAGTGTGATAAATAACATAAAAGGCAACTCCCGTATTCCTATTGACCCCACCCAGTTGACGGACATGGTTGTAGAGCTTGATGAGGATACCAGGGGAAAATGGATGGTCATACCAGCCAGTAACTTGAATGGATCTATACTAGCCGACGTCCAAGATACCATTGAAGTGCTCGGCCTAAATTCAAGACCTGTCGTCAACAGACGTACTGATTTTGCCGATGACTTCATTAACAATATCTATGGATATTCGGATCAGGAAATGGCCAATCGGCAACCCTTTGTCTTTAGTGAACTTCGAAGGCTTGGGCGAATCTAGGTGCTTCATGTCAGGAACCCTCCTGCGGTCACATGGGGATTGTGCCACGCATCAGCCACACAAGATCTGCTGGCACCCCAGCGATATTTCGAGGCAGAGCCTGTGCTGGCTCAAAGCGGTCGTGACTGAGCAAGGATCTCAGTGCGAATCAATGGATGCAGCGTTTCAGCTTCGGTCACATCCACAGGACAACCAAGAAGATCTTCCAACTCCTGGCGCAGACGGATCAATCCCAGCAGGGTCTGATCTGCTGACAGGTCGACCAGGAGGTCAAGGTCGCTGCCGTTGTGTTCCTGCCCCTTGACGATGGAGCCATAGATCCGCAGGTTGGACGCGCCATGGCGGCGTGCCACCGCCAGCACGTCAGGTT
>JBKDTB010000181.1:0-4699 GCA_046340515.1 Cyanobacteriota bacterium
CCTCATCCAGACCACTGTCGCTGATCAGTCGCCAATCGATTTGCACTTCGAGGATTTGCAGCCCGTGAGTTGTAAATGGGGTGCTGGAATCCACCCTTTCTACCCACTCATCGAGCCACTGCTCGATCGGCGACTTACAGCCTTGAGGGAGGTCTCTGGCCTTTTTAATAAACTGTCTCTTGCTTCGGCCAGGAGCTTGGGCGCGATATTCCAAAGGAACTCTTCGGGCGTGCTCTACAGCTTTTTCCGTTGGCTTCAGGCTGGTTGGCCCATCAACGACACCCTCGACAACGCTCTCGAAAAAAGGTGTCACGAAAACAGATGGTGGCTTTGGCGCTACTGGTGCTGCTGGCGTAGTGGGAGGAGATAAGGATGGTCGCGGCGAATTGTACGAGTGGCTGCCTGGCCTCCTTTTCTTGCGGCGTGATGCCATCAGTCTTCACCCCTCTTGGGCACCTTGAGCCGTTGAGTCCACCAGACAACGGAATCGCAGAGGGAAGCAAGCACAGCAAGACAAACTTGGTGTTCTTCCAGACTGAGATTCCAAATCTGCTGAGCGACAGTTTGAATTTCGGCTTCGTTTGCTTTGTTGCTCAACATGGTTCCAGGAAGCTCAATGCCAGATCCTGATTTGTGGATGATGCCAACAAATGCTTTCCAAACATCTGCCACGAAGGCAGCCTTCTCAATCTCTTTGTCTGCGAGGCGCAGATGCTCCCCCCAGAAACGTTCCAGCCCATAGGCACAGGCGGCACGCATCTTGAAGGCCTGATTCAGCGTGTCGGAATCTCTTTTGCGTGCCCTGAGAACAATTTCTTGGGCCAGGTGGTCCAGGTCGTAGGGATGCCAGCCCATCAGGCCACCTCCGCGGGGGTTGGCGTGCCTTGGCACTTCATGAGAGTTACACCACAACGCCCAAAGCCCACACTTTCCAGACCACCGAAATAAAGCTCTTCTTCCTGATTGGTTTCCTTTCCAAAAGGCTGCCAGGTTTGATCTTCCTCCGGTTTGAGCGCCAAAGGGAAGACCAGGACGGTTCCCTCGGGTAGAGCCTCCACATTGAAAAAAGCGCCTCCATCCACCTTCTTCATGGTGTCCGCCAACTTCACCCGGCTCTGGCGATAGAGGGCCATGTCGTGAATCATGCCGATGTCCGCATCGGCCACGACCACAAGCCGGTCAGAAGGAATCTCGGATTTGAGCGGAGATGGAATCCATTTTTCGAGTTCAGGAGTGGGCGTGACGGGCATGAAGCCGAGATTGAAGAACAGGGTTCGTTCCTTGTGGTCTTTCCTCCCCTGTAGCCGTTCACTGCAGGTGTAGGCATCAGGCAGCACCGGGAGCAACTCTGGCTGCGCGATGGCGGCGTAGCGCTTCAGCAGGCGCCGGCAAGAGACCCAAACGATTGGTTGCCCCGGGCAGAACACCGGCAGCCAGAGGACGGAAGCATATTCAAACTTGACGCGCCCCTCACTGATGTCTTTATCGCCCGCTGCCTTGCCATACCAGTAATCGCAATCTCCCTTGGCCTGTCGCATCTCGGCCCGAAACCGCCCCCGGATCGAGCTGCCAGGGATGATGCCCGTTTGGGTGAAGGGATCGCGGAAGATGAGGTTGAGGTTGCCGGATTCCTCCCCTTCGGAAGCGCCCACATGAAGAGGAGCAAGGGTGCGGATCAGGCCATGGCGTCGTTCGTACATGTGTGGGAGCTTGGCGTCAGGTGAGGGAAAGGGCGAGGGCGGTGCCGAGTTGTTTGAAGCTGAAGCCCTCTTTGGGGAACCAGGCTTCCGGCCACTCGGCCCAGGGATCAAGGGGATCGCCGGCGACCTGATAGCAACTGCCGGAGGGAACGGCCCAGCGGCCGCGGGACAGTCGGCGTTTGGCGGGTGTGTCCGCGCTGGGATCGCGGGTGCCTGCGCCGAGGCGATGGCGCCAGGGGCGGGGCCGGTCGGTGAGGATGCCGGGGGGCTGGCCCTGGCGATGCCAGGGGAAGTGGCCGCGGGGGATGGAGGTGTCGATCGGTTCGCGGATCGAGAGCTTGGGGCCGCCCCACAGGCCTGGCGTGATCAGGGCGAAGGGCGCGGTGAGGGGTTGGCGCAACAGCTCCAGAAGGAGCGTCGGGATCGGCAGGCAGTGCACCTGAGCCAGGTGCCCCTCACCCCCGAACCGCACCAATCCATCCGGCACCGCATGGCTGCTCAGATAGGCCAACCGCACCCCCGGTTCGAGCGCGATGCCGTATTCGAGAAACAAGGCGCCCTCCCTGGCGCTCACCCGCTCGTTCTCTTCAAGCTTGGGATGGAGGTGGGGGACAGCGCGCCAGGGGTCCTTGTGAATGGGGAGGCCTTCGGCCGGGGCGGGGGAATTGGCGGGGTGGGGCCACTCCCGCAGAGCGATCCAACCGCCTGTGGGCTTCTTCTTGGTTGGTCCGGCTCCGATGGGATCCCACCATCCGGCGGGCTGATGGTCGTCAGCGGCCGTGCGCCAGTGGAGGCGATGGCGGCTGATGCGGCCCCGTGTCGGATCCTCCTCTTGGATCAGGGCCATGGGCGCTGGCAGCATCAGCTCTCCATCGGGCCGGACCCAGAACGGGCCGGCGGTGTGGAGATTCCACACCTCATCCCGCGGGATCTGGCTGGCGATGAGGCCCGCCGCAGCTGGCGCATCAGGGGGGAACTGTTCGGCGGCGCGGCCGGTGAGCACTTCTGGGGAGAGCAGCCGCCCGCTGGAGCCGTAGAGGAGCCCCAGGGGCTCGATCTGCACTTGAAAGGCAAAAGGGAGGGCGATCATCGGGCCACCTCCTCGGGTCGCCCGGCTCTGACGCGCTTCTGTTCCTCTTTGTCGCGGTGTTTCTCCAGGCCCGCCATCACCCGGCCCAGATCCAGCAGCCAGAGGGAGAAGGGGCGATGGGCCTCCGGCTCCGCGCGGGTTGGCCGGTGGCGATCGCCCCGGGCGTGGGTGGCGGTGGCGGGCAACACGCAGCCGGGAAAGTAGGCCTCCCAAAGGGCTTCGGCGGTGCCGGCCGTGATGGCCTGACGCTCCTGCAACCAGACCAGGTCGTCGCCCAGGTGCCGCCAGCTGGCGGCTGCCCCCTGGCGGTTTTCACGGTCGCGATAGCTCTCGCGAATTGTCCCGAGCCAGGTCCAGGGACAGCTCCACTCCAGGTGGTTGCCACTGGCATGGAGGAGGCGAAGGACAAAGCGATCCTTGCCACGGGTCTTGGCGCAGGCCTCCGCAAGACGGGCATGCTCCAAGGCTTCCCGTTGCGGCACCTTGGCATCGGCCCAAACAAGGCCCATGGAGATGGAGAGCTGGGGTTGGTTGGCTTCTTCCCAAAGCTTGGGAAACTTCTCAAGCCAGCGCCAGAGATCGGCGGCGTTGAGGTCGTGGTTGCCGGGCTCGGTTTCGTGCAGGGCGCCGAAGACATCATCTCCCCCCGCATAAACAACCGTGGCCTTGCGGGAGCGCAAGCCATCCGCCTGTTCGGCCATGGATTGCGGCACACGCTCATACAGCGAGGCCGCCCAAGCTCGGATGGTATGGCTGAACGCACGCAAGGCTGCTTCTTCGTTCTGCCCCGATTCCACAAGGCTCTGGATGTGGCTGCCAACGCCATCACCATCGGCCATGAACCAGATGATGGATTCCGGGGCCGCCTTCTCCTCATCCGGATGGGCGCGGGTGGTGAGGCGGGGGAAGTTTTTTTGCAGCAGGTCATCCACCGTTTGCTCCGGCAGGGCCTCCTCGCCAGGGAGCTGGAAGGCTCTTTTGAGAATGGGGCGATAGGTGATCAACCGTTTGACCAGCTCCAGCAGAGAGATTTCTTCGTTTTCACCCGCGAAGGCCTCCCCCAACGTCGTGCGTAATTGGGCCTGAAACTCCCTGGCTTCCTTTCTTGCCGCATCAGGATTGACCAACCAGGGCTTGACCACCCGGGCCATGGTGGGCCGCACCACGGCTTCGGCGGAGGAGAGGGTGGAGCTCTCGCCCGTCCAGTTCGGCAGGCTCCAATCGCGCTGCCATTTGCTTGCCTTCAGTGCTTTCCGCGCCTCAGCGATGGTGTGGCCCTGGCCGTGAAACACCTCCCAACTGTGTAAAGCGGCCGCTTTCCAACTGGCGCCCCATTCCGCCTCCCAGTTGCCGCTCCAGCCTTCAGAAATGGCGGTGGTGTTGGAGAGGGTGATGTTGTTTTCCAGCCAAGTTCTGCACTCTTCCAACACCTTGGCCCAGGCGGCAAGCAGGGCGGCACGGGCTTGGCTTGCCCTGTAGTCGCCGCTGATCACCAGTGCGTTGGGCACGCCACGGGAGAGCGACACGTTGGCCGGGCTCACCACGGACTGAGGGCCGAGGCGCTTGCTGGCATCGGCGCAGAGCGCATGGCCCAGATGCGACAACAACAACGAACTCCCATACAGATCCCGAAGCTTGCGCGAGCTGCGGATGAAGCTCTGCACAGGCGCGAAGGTGACGGCTGTGAAAGTCATCATCCACCCATAGCAAGACGCCGGCCCCTGATGGAGCGCCATGAGATGAAGAAATCACAAAGATCTGACCGGGCGATCGTTATGCAAAATCTGCATTGTTTTGCTCCTCAGGCCGATAGGTGTGCGTGGTCGATGATTCGCTGGTGGCGGCAGACGTGCTTGGCCGGCCGGTGGCCATGCCCGGGAAGTAGAGGGGATTGTCTTCGCCAAAGCGA
>JBKDTB010000182.1:0-4641 GCA_046340515.1 Cyanobacteriota bacterium
ATGCAGCCGGTGGTGTCCTTGTCGAGCCGATGCACGATGCCGGGCCGCAGCTCGCCGCCGATGCCCGGCAGGTCTGGGCAGTGGTGCAACAGGGCGTTCACCAGGGTGCCATCTTTATTGCCGGGGGCGGGATGCACCGTGAGGCCGGCGGGCTTGTTGATCACGATCAGGTGCCCGTCCTCGAATAACACCTCCAGGGGAATCTCCTGGGCCACCAGATAGGGCAACGGCTCGGGCGGCGGCATCCACACCTCCACCACCGCGCCCTGGCGCAGGGGCGTCTTGGCCCGGCCGGTGACGCCGTTCACGCGCACATAGCCCGCGTCGATGAACTTCTGGATCCGGGCCCGGCTCTGCTCCGGCCGCTGCGACACCAGCCAGCGATCCAGGCGCATCGGCAGGGGCTTGGGATAGGTGAGGGTCAGCCGTTCCCCCTCGCCCTCGCCGAATGGCACCATGCGCCCTCCCTCGTTCTCCCTCATGCTCGCGCTGTTGGCGGAAAAAGGAGCATGGCTCAACGCTGACCAGGCTGCCGATGGGCCGCATGTCTGATGGATCTAAATTTCATCGGCGCGCAGCTTCGCCACCATCGCCAGACTCCCGCCTGATGGACCGGGCGAGGCGGATCCCGCCCTTCTGTCCAACCTCGGCATCGCCCATCGCCAGAATGGTCGGCTGGATGAGGCGGTGGCTTGCTTCCGCCAGGCCGAGCGGCTGGAACCCCTCAATCCCACCTGGCGGCTCCATTGCGCCAATGCCCTGGTAGAGCAGGGGGCCGTGGCTGAGGGTCTGGCCCATCTGGAGCGCCTCCTGGCCGACGACCCGGCCCATCCCGAGGCCCATTGGCAACGGGCCTATGCCTTGCTGCTGCAGGGGCGGTTTGAACAAGCGTGGCCCGACTACGCCTGGCGCTGGCGGTGCCCCGGCTTTCCCTCCCGTCGCCTGCCCACACCCCAGCCGGCCTGGGATGGCCGCAGCCCCTGCCGGCGTCTGCTCCTTTGGGGCGAGCAAGGGCTTGGCGACGAGGTGATGTTGACGGGCTTGATTCCCGAGGCCGTGCGTTGGCTCGCGGAGCAAGGGGTGGAGCCGGCGCTGCTTGTGGATGAGCGCCTGGTGAGCCTGCTGCGGAGAACCTGGGGGGATCTTCCCGTCCATCCCTGGCCGACCCCGCTGGAGGCCCTGAAGTGCGATCAGCACCTGCCCTTGGGGGATCTCTGCCCCCCTCTACGGCCCGACGCCGCCAGCTTCGCAAACATACCAACACCCTGGCTGCGGGCCGATCCTGCCCGCGCCTCGGCGTTGACGGCAGCTCGTCCACGGACGGGTGCCCTGCGCTGCGGAGTCTCCTGGCGCAGTGACGCGTCCGTGCTCGGCACTGGCAAATCAATTCCCCTGGCGGCCCTGGCTGAAGCCGTGGCGCTGCCTGGCGTGGAGTTGGTGTCGTTGCAATACGGGCCGGTGGAGGCGGAGTTGGCAGCGCTGCGGCAGGCCACAGGCATCGTGGTGCAGCGAGTGACGGGTTTGGATTGTCGTCATGACCTGGAGGGTTTGGCGGCCTTGATCGAAAGCTGTGATCTGGTGATCACGATCTCGAACGCCACAGCTCATCTGAGCGGCGCTTTGGGAGCGACCACCTGGCTGGTTCTGCAGACGGTGCCTTACTGGCCCTGGCAGCTCGCTGGGGAGACCAGCCTTTGGTATGGCTCCCTGCGGCTGTTTCGCCAACGCCGCGCCGGAGATTGGCGGGAGCCACTGGCGGCCCTGGGCAGGGCGCTGGCCCATCGGATTGAGGGTGGCCCAGCGGCAGGCTGCCACTAGGCAACTGACTCAAGATGTCGTGGCAGAGATGGTTTGACCACACCGGAACAGATGGGTCTTGCTATCCCTTGAAATAGCTGGTGCTATGGTACCCATGTAACCCACTTCGGTCATCACACCTCTTTGATCTATGGCAAAGCTCAGTCAGTCCTTGGAAGCTGTTGCTGCCGAACTTCGCCGTTTTGCTAATGGCGGTGAGTTTTGGAGCCTGATGGGGGAGGTGTTCGGGGTCGACCAGGGCCAGGCTGCGGCCCACGCTATTCAGATCCAGTTGCAACAGGGCGACCTAAGCCGGCTGGCTCGGCTTGAGGTGGTGAGCAGCACCCTGTTGGGGCCTGCCCGGGCTGCCTATGCCGCCGCCAACAGCACGATCTATATCAGCGATGGCTTCCTGGCGGTAGCTGGGACAGCTGAACTGAAAACTGCCCTATTGGAGGAAATCGGTCACGCCATTGATTCTCGGGTGAATGCTAGCGATCGCCCTGGTGATGAGGGTGAGCTGTTCGCCTTGCGGATGCAGGGCCTCACTCCCAGCGTTAGTGAGCGGCAGCGCCTTCTGGAGGAGGACGACAGCCTCACGCTGATGATCGATGGTGCCGCCGTGCAGGTGGAGCAGACCGCCCCCTTAGTCTATGAAACAACGACAATACCCACTGTTTCAAGTAGCGCAAGTTATTGGTACAATGACTATCGGCTGCCTGATAGCGGCAATTACCGGTTATCCGGCAGTAATGCCTACTGGATCGAGCGGAAGGGATCCAGCTACAGATTGCGTCACTTTAATGGAACCAGTACAAGCACGATTGCCACCAGCGTCTACGAATCCTTCAAGCAGGGGGTCGCTTCGGGCAACACGCTGGCCTACACCAAAAGCGATGGTCAGGATGTGGAAGTATATCGCTATAGCGATGGTACCTCCACGCGGCTGACTAAAAACACCACCCAGGAGGCGAATCTCCAGATTGATGGCAATTTCATGATCTGGCAAAGTTATGAGGGTTCGATTTCCGAAGTCTTTCAAGACTATGGGTCAAATATTCCTGGCGAGATCTACCGCTACGACGGTACAGCCGCAACGCGAATCACTACGAATTCCGTTGAGGAAAAGGATGTGCAACTTTCTGGTGGCAATATTCTGTGGGCGGCTTCTGATGGCGATGATTATGAGATTTACTTCTTCAATGGCACCACCACTGTGGCGCTCACTAATAATGCTTTAGACGACTATATTCCCGTGCTGAATGGCAATCGTGCGGCCTGGCTTCAGGTAAATAATGATCAGGAAAACCTTTTCTTTTATAACAGTAAAACCACACTCCAGGTTACGACTAATCTAACGGTTAAGGACCCACTGATTGCTGGCAATAATCTTGTTTTCCAACAATTGGAAACAAATGGAGATGTTTCTCTCAAGCTCTACGATGGTAAGAAGATAAAGACACTCAGCAGTAAGTTGGCCACTACCAATGTGCAGGTCAGTGGCAACTTGGTCGCTTGGCTTGAAGCCAACACCTTAGAAGATACGGCTAGTATAAAGGTGAATGATGGAAAAACTACAAGAACTGTTGCCTCCAATGTTCTCATTTCAAGTTACTATCAAAATAGCAATCTTTTTTATGGGTATTCACCAGATTATTTTCAGTTTAGGGGAACCAGTGTTGCCTATGTTGGCTATGCGGCCCTCTCGCCGTCTAAGAATGGCGATCTGTTCATGGCCGACGCAACCACGTCATCCACTCCTGTTCAAGTAACTACCACGCAAAAGCTCAATAGTTCTGGATTTCAAGATTTTAGCATTGAAAATAACCGTATTCTTTGGGTGGGAACTGATTCAGATTCTTGGCTGGACACACTTAGATTCTCTCAGCCTGCCACGACTTCTGTCAGTGATGTTTCAACCCTCGGGGATCCAAAGCCAGCTGTGATTGGTTTCTCTGGCACCAGCTCCGCCGATACCTTGATTGGTGATGCCACCGCCAATGTCATGTCTGGATTGGGCGGAAAAGACACTCTCACTGGCAACGCTGGAGCTGACAAGTTTGATTACCGAATCCTTGGCGATTCCCTCTTGGCCAGCTTCGACCGCATCACCGATTTCGATGCCACCAACACTGGCGATCGCTTCCTGGTGAGCACCGCCCGTGCGGGATTCCTCAATGGGGGCCAGGTGACCAATCTCGTCCACGATGCCGCCCTCACCTCTGCTGCCATCACCACCGTGCTCACCACGGGCAACTTCCTGGCCAACTTCGCCGCAACGATCACGATGGGCAGCGGCGTCACGGGTCGCTCGTTTGTTGTGATCAACGACGCCGTGGCTGGTTTCAATGCCAACAACGACGCAGTCATCGAAGTGAGTGGCTTCACGGGCACCTTCGGCACATCCCAGTTCGTCACCAGCTGAGCGATCCGCCCGCTCCGCTCCCCCTCGCCGAACCCGCCGCTCATGCCCCCCCTTCCGGCACTTCCAGGCCGATCACCCCCAGCCGGCCGCAGCGGAAGTCATCCAGAAGCCGGGTGGCCATGCGCAGGCGGTCGCCGCTGGCGTGGCGGGCGGCGGCGCCCGCCAGCCAGCCGTCTGGATCGGGGGCGGCCGGGGCCCAGGCCACGCCGTAGCGCGTCTCCAGGGCCCCCAGGGCCGCGCCCGAGACGGACAGGGCGCTCACTGCCACCAGGCGCTCCAGGAAGGCCAGGGCCACCAGCTCCGTGTCGTAGGCCGCCTGGCCGATGTCGTCGCAGATCGCCAGCAGCAGGGCGGCCCCTTGATCCTCCAGCTGGGGGGGCAACACCCCGGGGGCATCGAGCAAATCCAGGTCTTGCCCC
>JBKDTB010000183.1:0-7662 GCA_046340515.1 Cyanobacteriota bacterium
CCCGGAGCGATGTCCCGGTGGGCGGCTGTGGTGAGGCTTGTGCCAGACCCCGCGGCGGAGCGAGCCCCTGGGACAGTCCAAAACCTCCGCCGGCCATCAGCGCCAGAACCGCAAGGAAGCGAAACTGACGCGCATTCCCGCTCCACCAGCCCGCAGCTTCAGGCCGCTCCACACCCTGAAACCTCAAACGGCCACCATCCTGGCAGGCTCGCACAGGAACCAGCCCCTGGGGTGGGTGCGTTCAGCCCGCGCTGTCGGTGGCGTCGTTGGCGTCGGCCATCAGGGCGAGGAGGGCCCGGAAGCGGTTGGCGTTGGCGGGGCTGGGGTCGAGCTGGAAGCGTCCGGAGAGCAGAGCGCATGCATGGAGGCGAGCAGTTGCCTGCCCTTGACGTTCTGCTGCCTCATCAGCTCGGTTTCGCTCTTGATCCGCTCGGTCTCTCTCCTGATCTGCTCGGTCTCTCTCTTGATCCGCTCTGTCCTGCTCCTGATTTGCTCGGATTCGTTCTTGCCCCGCTCGTTCTCTCTCCTGATCTGCTCGGTCTCTCTCTTGATCCGCTCGGTCCTGCTCCTGATTTGCTCGGATTCGTTCTTGCCCCGCTCGTTCTCGCTCCTGATCCGCTCGGTCTCTCTCTTGATCCGCTCGGTCTCTCTCTTGATCTGCTCGGTCTCTCTCTTGATCTGTGCGATTTCGCTGTCGAGCGCGTTCATCCGCCGCTCGTAATCGGGATCGCGTCGCCAGTTGAGCATCGACAAAAACAAGCGCCAGCGAGGCAACGATGAGCCACACACCCCATTGCTGCTGGAGGGGGAAGCGGCGGTTGGCGAGGGTGATGTGGTCATAGGAGGAGAAGAGGGCGATCAGGGCGATCACGGTGCCGCCGGCGGCTTCCAGCAGGCCTTGGCGATCGAGGCCCAGGGGCGGGCGGGGCGTGGGCTGAAGGGGCTGCGTGGATTGAGGGGGCTGCAGGGGCTGCAGGGGCTGAGAGGGTGGGTTTGAGGGGTTGGGGGGCTCTGGCGGGGATGGTCGCTGAGAAGGTAGTGGACTGGGTGGATCCGATTCTGGCTCCGATGGGACGGGATCCGCGGAGGGGGGCTCGCTGGGCATGGCGGGCAGCGACACAACCTTTCAAGATAGTACTTCTGTTCCATCGTCGGAGCACGGATCGAGGCGGGGGCTGGCGAGCAACTTCTCCGGCTCTCTTCGGCCGAGCGATCCACCCCGACCCGGCGCGGATCGCTGAAGACACACCGGAGACAGCGGCTGTGAAACCGACCCCGCCCGGCAGCCGCGGCAGCCGCGCCATGACGGGAGGCCTGACTGGAGGCAGGCGTTTGACGCGACGGGAATCCTGGCCGTTGGCGTGTACCCGCCAAGCCGGCCAACCTGCGCGATGCGCGCATGGCAAAGGTGGCCGATCTGTCGCGCGACGGGCGGATCACGGGGCAGGAGGATGGGAAGGACTCGACGCCGTCCCCATCGTCATGAACGGCTCGTGGCCTTGGGGCCTGGCTGGTGCTCTGGTGGCAGGTGCCGCTCTGGTGGGGATGGCACGGCCGAGCTGGATCGTGCGCTGGGTCCTGGCGCCCTTGCTGCCTCAGGTGCTGTTCTGCGGACGCGGTCCGCGGCGGAGGCTGGCGATCACGATCGATGACGGGCCGAGTGGGCCGGGCAGCGAAGCCTTGTTGGAGCTTCTGGAGGAGCTGAACGTGCCCGCGACACTGATTTTGATCAGCGATCATCTGAACAAGGTGAACCCTGATTTCGTGGCGCGGGCGCTGGTGGCGGGCCACCAGATCGGCAACCACATGCCTGCGGATCAGGTGTCAGCGAGGCTCCCTCGCCCAGCGTTTCGAAAGCAATTTGCAGAGGCCAGGGAAGCCCTGCGGGAGGCCGCACGACCGCAGCCGCTGAACGTTCGCTGGTTCCGCCCGGGCGGTGGTTGGTTTCACCGCCGCATGCTCGCCGAGGTGGAAGCCGCTGGCTGTCGCCTCGCCCTGGGATCCATTTTCCCGTGGGACACCTTTCGGCCCCCGCTGGCGTTGTTGCGTTGGTTTGTGCTGCAAAACACCCACCCAGGAGGGATCCTGATCCTTCACGACAGGCCCGACACGTGCGCCGCCACCCTGGCCACCTTGCGTGCGGTGATCCCCCGACTCAAGGAGCGGCACTACGAATTCGTGACTCTGGATGCTTTGGGGGCTGATCGCTGAATGGGTCACGGTGCCGCGGGGGGCCTTTAACGGGGAACGCCGAATGAGTTGCGGCTGGTGTGGGAGGGGCTGGCTCAGGTGTTGGCCTTAGAGGAGAGGATTATGACGAAGAAAGAGTGTTTTTATTCTTTGCCCTGGCCGCTGGCGACTCCGTCGCGAGGCTGACGTCACCCTGGCAGGGAATCCGGAACGGAGCGCCCCTCCGCAAGGAAGCTGCGGGACTTCGGCGCGCAGGAGCCAAAAGGCAAGCGCTTGAGCTGCACGGACGGGCTTTGCCTGTCATGCGGAGAGGGTTCTGCCCGAGGCCACAGGGTGGACGCGCAGCCTGGAGGCGGCTACAAGCATGCCAAGGTGGAGGAGTTGCCTTTTCCAGAGGCGGAGCCAATGTCAGGATTAAGCGTCCCGCTTCACCAGGCTGATAGGTCTAACGGCTGGCATCACCTGGCCGCAAGGTGTGCTCAGCGAAGAAAACAACCTTGGGGTGGCGGCTCGTGTGCATGGCGTTGTTGGGTGGTTTCACAGGTAAAGCCATGACCTTGCAAAAGCTAACGATATGGAGTAGACGCCAAACGGGCTTCAACTTGCAATGCGAGATCATACATAACTTCATATACAGCCGCTTCATAAGCTAAATAATATCGATACTCAGCAATGAAGTTCTTCTGTCCGTGAGCAATTTCATTTCTCCGGGAGACAAGTGTTTTTAGTTGCGGACGGTTCCTCTCGACTGTCCTACTATCAAGATCTGCGGATGCCAGGAGTGCAATCAATGTTTCAGGCCAAAGGTTTGAGTCCGTATCAACTTCAGGAAATGAAGCTAGGGAGGCAAGATGTTTTGTCTTGAAGTTCGTAACTTCGGCGATCATGTCAGCTGGTGGCAGCACACGAATCTTCTTTAAGACCTTGGTGAGGGCAAAGACTTGAGTTGAAATTGGGAGACTTTCACATTTTACAGAACGAATGGATATCTCTTCATAAAATAAGGTAAGGCAGTACTTAACGAATCCTTCGTAATGCGCATAAAGTAGAGCCCAGGCAGCACGCAGGAGGACTTCAATCTGTTTGGAGCTAATATCCTTCCTGTTTAGAAGCAGACGCATGGACGCAATCTCAGCTTCTCGCCAGTCGAGATCACGAGATAACTCATCAATGATGGCCATTCTTTAAAAGATGCTCGCCCACACTGGCAATACGTGCCTCTAGTTTCTGAATAGTGTTCGCACCAGGCCCAGTCGCTGATTTAAACTTTTCACTAGAAAATGCTTCAATAAGTCTAGCTTTTAATGTCTCGGAACCAATGGCTTGAAGCTCAGACGGATAATGAGCGAATGTTGCAACAACCGCCTCATAATATGCAGGGGCAAGTCTTCCAGTAGCTTCACTATGGTCATTAAATCGGGTAAAAGCCTCTTTGCCGAGCTTTGAGCTAATTAGCGAGAATACAGATTGAAAATGTTGCTTTTTTGATTCAGGATCAAAATCAACTTCCTTAAAGAGAATCTTTTCCATAAGTGAATCAAGCCACTCTTCAATATTTCCCTTAAATCCTTCTCTATAGCTCGTTACAGCAAAGAATCGAAGAACAAGCTCTTCATCTCCCCTTTTCTCAACTGAGCTTTCTGGCAACCTTGAAATTGCTAGTTTAAATTCGGGGAACTGCGCCATTTCCTGAATTGATTCATAGAATTTATCTCCACCAATAATCATTCGGGTTGAACAGTTACGAAGCTCCTGAGCTGAAAGCAGCGACCCGCCGGTATTGAGCCGCTTAAACATCTCATATTTGACAATTGGATCACCTGACTTATTGATGATTGTAGCTCTTATTGGTGAGCGCTTGAGCTTAAAGCGTAGCGAGGTTGGAAGATCGTGGAAAGTTAATCCATTTAAGGATTTAATTATGTCACACCCTTCCAGACGCAATTCCGGCTGACCAATGGCGTTATTGTCGAGAAACTGAAGCACTGAGCTTGTTCGCTGAAGCCCGTCGATCAACTCAAGAACTCCATCATCGTTTTCGATTAGAAATATTGGAGGTATTGGTAGGCCAAGAAATATGGATTCGATCAAGCGAGAACGCTGCTCATTAGACCATCGAAACAATCGCTGATATTCCGGCCTTATTATTATTTCTTTATCATTGTGAAGGTTGAGTAGCTCGCCATATGAAAAATCAACAGCCGTTGATCTGATTTCTCTATCCAGATCTGATTGTGGAATTTCTTGTGATGCGTTCATTGGCAATTTCAAGGCCCTGCTTGGACTGTTTTTTTGAATTTAACATGACCACCGACTTGGACGATTTGCAGATGCTGCCTGCACATCTTCCGTAAACCCACCAACGGCTGGCATCACCCGCGCAGCCGAGCAACGTCGGGTGAATGCCTGTGTTGGGCGGCACGCTGCATCACTACGAAGCCGATGTTCGGCCCTCCACTTTGTGTAGAAAGTCTCGCAAGGTTTGAACATAGAGTTCTGGCTCTTCGAGATGTGTCATGTGGGCACTCTGCTCAAAGACAATCATTTCCGAGCCAGGCATTAGGCTGTGATACCAAGCCGTTGCACCAGGGGTACATTCGTCATATCGTCCACAGGTGAACAGGGTCGGCACCTTGATTTCAGACAAACGTGTGGTGCGGTCAAAGTCTTTCAGATTTCCTGTGATCGCAAATTCACTTGGACCCTGCATCGTATTGTAAACCTGCGAATTGATGCCACTGACAGGGTCGCCCAGCCCCTTGAGCAAGCCTTCCAGAATCGGCTCGTTGCGACACAAATGGCGTCGCATCCACTCGCCAGACGCGGCCTGATACTCAGGGGTATCGGTCGTGCCGGCGGCTTCATGGTGTTCGATGGCCTCCTTCACCTTACTGGGCAACTGGCGTTTAAGGGCATTCGCATCCTGTACATAGCGCGGCGTACTCAAGACAGGCCCTGCCAGGATCAGACTGACTAGACCAACAGGCTGATCAAGCGCGTATTCAATGGCAAGCATTGTTCCCCAAGAATGCCCGTAGAGATGAAATCGCGTGAGATCAAGTGCGTCTCTAACCTGCATGAGTTCTTCCACAAACCGATCAAGCACCCATAGGTTCGGATTGTTCGGGTGGTCAGACTTGCCACCGCCCAATTGGTCAAATAGGATGACGGGGCGTTCGTCAGCAAGTGCGGTCAGCGGTTCCAAGTGGCCCGAATTAGCACCTGGCCCGCCATGAAGAGTAAGCAGTGGGATTCCAGAACCTGTTCCGACAACGCGATACCATACGCGGCCACCAGTTACGGGAATGTAACCTTCCTTCGAGATAGACTTACTCATAGCATTACTCCTTTTCTTTTTTCCTAGCGGTGAGGAAGCCGTCCAACTTTGTTCTTCCGCGGACCCGCCGAAACCCCCATCATGAGCCATCATACCCGCATAAGAACGGAAGCCACTCAACAGCTTACCCCAAGGAACCGCGCGACAGCATAAGTCTTGCTAAACCGGGATTGGCTTCGGATTTTTATGCGGTCCCGCCCAAAAGGGTTCAGAATGGCACAAAATCTGACTGTACCGCAGGGGCGTGCAATGGATAGCTCAATCCTGCTGCTGCCCCTGAAAAAGCCCAGTGAATGAAAAAACCACATCCAACATGTCATGGCCCCGCTGTTGCCGAGAAAGGCCAACGTTCAGCGCCAGGGGCATCGGTGAACGCAGCCCCTGAGTGGCGGGCAGGAAGCCCGGGGTGGCGGAGCAGATGGCTTTTGGTGGCCTGGCCACCAGAGAGATTTGTTAGCCAACACCTATGCGATGACACTATTCTCCAGCACCTCCCGAACATGTGGATTGAGACTTTTAGCCTGAGCCCGTGCTAAGATTACTAGTCTTTCACGGAGATCAAGGGAAATCCGAAGATAAAACTTGCCGGAGAACTGCTTTCATGACTCTATTCCTTGCTCGCCGCAACACCTCTAAACATCCATCAAGCGATTTCGTGAACTCCAGCCTGATCTCGTCAGGACTTGCACCAAAAAGTCAGCTCCGCCACTCAGACCAGGAATCAAACAGATCTGTTTCAGCATCATACTCAATTCAAGCACTATAGCCATCAACGATCATCAAATTCATGGAATGACTCCATGTTCCTCAAATCATTTTCGGACCAAAGAAACAGCAGCCCTATCAGTGACTTGGCAAGGATAGGGGCGGTGCAAGACCCTGACGCCACCCAAGATCTCAACGGCAACATGTCAGCCCGCCCTCTCGCCGACCTCTGCCCCCAAGTTCTGAGAACAGGACCTCAATGTCCCGCCCTGATAAGGTGCCACTTACGGGACGAGCAAAGATCAGCGCAGGGGTGCAATGGTACTGCGCTTCATCAATCCATGTTACCGCGATTTAGCACGGAGGCACGCCGCGATTTCGTCTTCAACAAATTCAGCTACTTGACAAAAAGCGAATCTTCATAAAAATTCGCTCAGACTCTCTGGCCATTGCAAAGCCATGGCAAGCCAGCCATCAACAGAGCGGGAATCCTGTTAAGGCAACGGTTTTCAGAACGCCTCCGCATGATCCCAGCGACTTATTCGGGACCACAGAAGAGCCCTCCATTCGATACAGAAAGTGTAAAGGAATTCGAGCAACTGCATTCAGAAAAAACGGCAGACAGCGGTTCCTTTGTCCACCTCTTGCGCCTGCCAGAGGAGCAACCTCCCGCCACCGCCGACGCCGTTCGCCACGAGGCCACGGGCACTCCCCTGGCGGCGGAGGTCGACACCGTCATCGCCGCCATCTTGGTGGCACGCTTCTGCACACGCTCCATTCCCGAGATCTGCGCCATGGGTGGCCTCACCATCGACGACTTCACCAGCAGTGCCGTCTACGAAGCCGCGCCGAGGAGGAGCCGCCATGGACGGTGAACGCGAGTTCATCGCACCACCGTTGTCTTCAACACCATGGTCTTGGTGGCGGTGATCACCGGCTCGACCGGTTCACCCCCCTTCCCCCAACCGATAATCCCCTCCAGAAGCACCCCCAAAGTGGAGCCAAGCGACCCGCGGATCCTGGCCAATTCTCATCATTCGGCCCTTGAGCCTTCTCCCGCGGAGCTTCCCCCGCCCCGCGGCGTGGCGGCGTTGCTGGCCGCCCTGGAGGAGATCAGCCGCGGCCGGCCGGATCGGGTGTTGCGCCTGCGGGGGCATCTGGCGGTCGACGGGGAGGGAATGCCCATCGCCAGCACGCCACCGGAGAACGTCAGCGGGGAGCCCCGCGATGGCGCTGGCGACCAGGGGGGCACGGGCGGGGATCCAGAACGGGAGCCCTTTGAACTGCTGCTCTTTCGCGGCTTCTCCAGCAGCGTCACCCACGCCACAGCCTTCGACCCTGATCGGCCCGCCCTGCCGGAAGGGGCCGTGATCACGTCGGCGGACCTCCTCGCGGGGCCCCTGGATCCTCTCCAGGAGAGGCGGCTGGCG
>JBKDTB010000184.1:0-6849 GCA_046340515.1 Cyanobacteriota bacterium
AGCGGTGGCCTGATCGCCCCGGAACAAGCTCTGCAGGCCCTCGCCCGTGTCCGTTGCCCTGAGGTTCCGGCCTGGCTGTTTGCTCCCGAGCGGAGCCCCGGCAAAGGGTTGCGCGTGGGCTCTGGTGCCACCGATCCCGCCGCGCTGATTGCCGACCTGAAAAAGACCACCGATCCCCTACTGGGAACACTGCAGGAGAGCGGTCCAGAGGAAGCCTGGCTCCAGGCCTGGGGGGAGCTGGGGGCCATCCGCAACCGGCAGAGCTTCGCCTATCGCGCCACCGCCGCTGGCTTGCTGGAGCGGGAGGGGTGGGAGCGTCAGGCCCCGGGTTCTGATCCCTGTCTCGTCATGGTGGACTCCATCACGGCGGAGCTTCGCGCTATCCGTGACGGCAAACGAGAGGCCAAACGAGAAGCGATCCGCACGGCTGCGGTTCTCACCGATGAGGAAGCCGCTGATTTGGCCCGCCGCCGCCAGAACACGCCATCCGAGGCTGCGGCCCTCGATCGCTACCGGCTCGCCGATCGGTGGGCTCTGGGCTCTGCCATCCCCTCGCTGGAACTGCTGGAGGCCGACCGGGACAAGTTGGCCAATCGCCAGCGCATGGGGTGGATCCTGACCACCCCTGAGGCCCTCGCCCTGGTGCCTGCCCATGACTGGCTGGCTATCACCCGGTTGGACTCGGGCGGCCGTCCCTTCGCCCCCGATCGCCTGAAGGTGGCACTAGCCCCAGAGGTGGCCGCCCTTCAAGCCCTGGGCATCCCTGCCTTGCTGGAGCGCTTCGCGGCGGGGGAGGAGATTGCCGCCACGGATCCCGCCCTGCTGGCCCTCCATGCCCCCGCAATCACCCATCGCCGGCAACTGGCCGACGCCGTGGGGGTAGGTCCCGGCAAGCTCTCCACAGGCACCCTGCGGAACCTCCTGAGAGCGGTCGGTTGGAAGCTGACACGGGTGGGGAGGATCCACACACGAGGGGAGGAAGGGGAAGCCTTCGCGTGCACCTACAGCGCCGTACCAATCCCCTTGCCTGAAGGGGTGAGCTGGGAAGCCCTCACCGCTAAATGGTTGGCGGAGCTTCGAGAAGGTGGTGCAAAAAACGACCCTGTAGAAAAATTCCATAGGGTCGAAAGGTGCACCACCCACCCACCGCACTATTCGCCGCCTCTGCTGATGCGTTGGCCCTTGGCTCCCGCAGTGGCCATTCCCTGGCCTTCAGACCCTCCTGGGCGCCGATCGCGGGGGTTCGCCCCGGTCTGAGCCACCCCCTCCCCAGTCTTTGGGTCCTCCTGACTGAAAACCACGCGCGTCCGTAATTCCCGATTGCTTGCTTGTTCTAGTCCTGACAACGAGTAGCGCAGTTGCGCAGCCGTTGCGCTGTCCGCCGAGGGGAATCCTCAAAACAGGGCCGCCATCACCCGCCGTGGCCCGCCTGCCGCCGCCGGATGCTTCCCCGACTGAAGCCCTGGTCGTGTCTCGTGGTGATATTTGGGCGAGATTGGCTGGGGGGCGGATCAAGGAAATATCCCTAAAAATAAAAAAACCCTGACTAAAGCCAGGGTTTAAAAATTAATAAAACACACACCTTTCAGATATATAGCTAAGGAAAATGATTTTGAAAATAGACTATTATTGCATGAAAGTGGTCATGAAGGTGGTGTGGAATATGTGTAAACACTTCCCAAGTGAATCTCCCAAGACTAAACCATTCTAAGATGTGATTTGCTTTTCCTAGGGTGGCGTTAAACTTTCCCTTTGGGGCAATGGAGAGATCTATAGATTGTTCTTTTACGACAAGGGTTTTTTGAGTTTTCCCAGTCGATGACCGGGAAGCAGGAAAGACTTTTTCGTCATCATTTGCTTTGGCTTTTGGAGGATCACTGCCCGAAGGGGCAGGGGTGTTATGCGGATGGAGAGGCATGGGCTTTCGTGGGGTGTGTGTGGGACACTTTCAGTGTACATCACTTGTGCTGTAGACAGGTGCGCTTTGGGCCCTTAAAGGCTGGTTTCTATGGCCAAAGGGGATGCCCCATGCCCTTTGGCCTCTCTTTTGTTTCTCCGTACTAGGCTGAGAAGAGAGCTTAAAGCCTTTGCTGCAAAAGGTTTGTGACGAGCTGAACCGTTTAATACAAATGCTGTACATGCTGTACACTTGAAATTGGCAAGGCCTCTGATCCTTCCTTAACCCGTTTTTAACCAACCCTTACCCCTGGCATAAGACCATGAACCAAGCACGCATCCTCAAGGCCGGTACTCCTTTTGCATCTGACGGCAACCCCAGTGTCCCTGGCGGAAGTTCCGTCATCAATCCACCGTCGCTTCCTGCTGATAGCAATACTGTCGTTACAAATGCTTCGTACCTTCTCAGGACCGGTACTCCTTTTGCATCTGACGGCAACCCCGGTGTCCATGGCGGAAGTTCCGTCATCAATCCACCGTCGCTTCCTGCTGATAATGACACCGATGTATTTGCGGCTTCATTCGTTGTAAGAATTAGCAAATCTGAACGAAGAATTATTGACGAACTTAGTAGTGATTACGCTGAGAGTATTGTAACTGTCCTGTCTAAATCACTGCGTCTCTATAGCGCCATTGTTGAGGCCAGCCAAAATGGTGGAAGCCTTTTAATGGCGACTGTCCCGAAGCGATCTCTCACGACTGTCGCATTCGGACGTGCAGTTAGTTACGATGGAAGTACGGATCCCATGCCAAGAGATGAGAACGAAGCCATAATTGCAGTCAGGGATCAATTCGCTGATCGTGGAAAAACGCCTATTAGGATTAATAGAATATATATTAGCGCCCCAAAAGGGTTTAAAACTGAAAGGATTACCATAAAAGCTGATCTTGTTTTCATGAGTAATCTTAGCGAACTAGAGGGCAAAACAGGTCTAAATAAAAGTTCTATCATGAGGGATGGTGTTCAATTATATAACTATATTAAGCGTGAATCAGAGAAAAATGATGTAACATTTTATGTTGGCAGCATGCGGATAGATGGAATATGATTCTCCGCTTTGACGCCCTGGGTGCCCCGAAAATCCCCACAAGACGGTGCGGTTATGACCCGCCGAGGGCTAGTTGTAGCAATGTGTTTTTCTGAGCCGTGATCGGTTCAGTCGCATTTTTCGAGGCTTCCTTCTGTATGGTAGTAGGAAAATCCAATATAAAACAGGGATGATCGGCTTGGCCTTAAGAGCATTTTGGCCTTGGCGTAAGTTTATCTCTCCGCATGATTGACCGAGTCAATCTTCATGATTATGATATTTTACTCTATAGTTTATCGCAAAGATAAAAATATAATATTCGTGTAAAAATATCGCGTAAGAAGTAGAAGCATTCGACCCATGTAGCGTCTTTTCGCTACATGGGTCTCCTTGAGCTATGTCCAACCTTGGAAACCCTTGAATAGTTTATAGTTTAATTAGATGACTATTAAAAAGACCTCCCTCTGTGGCCTTTCTAATCCACCTGCCTTGCTGTCCTTGTGCTTCCGGATCTTGACGGTTCCCCTTTGTGCTGCTTACTTGTTTCAGTAAGTCAGTAAAGAAATGAGATGTTGATCACTGTTCTGAACCAGAAGGGGGGAGTTGGGAAAAGCACTTCCGCCGTGCATCTGGCCCGATGGCTTCAGCGCCAGGGGAAGAGCGTTCACTTCGCAGACCTGGACCCTCAGCAGACCGGGAGCTTCTGGCTGCAATCCGCCGAGGCCTTTGCCATCCCTTACAGCGTCATCCCTGCGGATGTTGATGCGGCACTTGAGACGATCCCTCCCCTCCTAGAGGGAGTGGATGTGGTGGTGGTAGACGGCCCTGCAGGGTTGAGCGATGCCACTCGCGCTCTGATGCTGCTGGCTGATGTGGTGCTCACCCCGGTTCAACCTGCCGGGGCTGATCTTCGATCGGCTGTTGATGTCTTGCGGTTGGTGGGCCAGGCCCGCCGGATCCGTGGTGGCCCGCCGGATGCGGCTGTCTTTTTGAACCGTTCCACAAAAGGAACCCGTCTTCTGTCAGAAGCTCGCGAAGTAATCGGCCGGCTCGAGGGGATTCGAGCACTGAAGCAAGCCATCACGCAACGTCAGATCCTCACGGACTGCTACAGCCAGGCCACAACAGTCTTTGAGATCGGCACCGGCCCGGCACTAGAGGCCTCCGAAGAATATGGTCGCTTATTTACTGAGTTACTGAAAGCCCATCCTGCTGACCTACTGAAAGCCTGACACCATGACCCCCCGAAAGCCCCTCCTTCCTGCTGATGCCGCCGCTTTTGTTCGGGGGGAGGAAAACTCACCCCGGTCCTCCAATGCCCCCCAGGCTTCGCCCGTGACGGCCGATCCTGAAGCCCGCGTCCGTTTCACAGTGGATCTTCCCCGATCACTGCACAAGCGCTTGAAGCTGGCGGCCGTGGATCGTGACTTGCCCATGACCGACCTTGCCCGCCAAGCCCTGTTGGAATGGCTGGATTCTAAAAACTGACTTACTGCCTTGCTTGCTGACTTGCTGAATCAATACAACTACCGTCTCACCCCTGCTCTGTGTACCAGCCTCAACGGTCGTAGTCTGTTGGTACACCAGCAAGGGACAGACCCTTGGCCGCCGCTGCCCGTCCCCTCCAACTGGTGGCCTACTACCGGGTGAGCACCGCCCGCCAAGGAGAAAGCGGTCTGGGGCTGGAGGCCCAACGGGTGAAGGTGGAGGCCCTCGCCGCCGACCGTGGCGCGGTGGTGGTGGCCGACTTTGTGGAAGTGGAGAGCGGCAGGAAAGCCGATCGCCCGCAACTGGCTGCCGCCCTGGCGGTGGCCCGCAAACGCGGCGCGGCCGTGGCGGTGGCCAAGATTGACCGGCTGGCCAGGGATGCGGAGCTGGTGTTGCGGTTGAGCAGGGAGGCTGCGGCCAATGGCATGGGGGGCTTCCTGTTCTGTGATCTGCCGGACGTGGACGCCACCACCGCCGCCGGGAAGATGGTGCTCAGCGTCATGGCGTCCGTCGCTGAATTTGAGGCCGGGCGGATCAGCGAGCGCACCCGAGACGCCCTGGCCGCCGCCAAGGCCCGTGGGGTGAAGCTCGGTGGCACCCGCCCCGGCACCATCAAAGAAAACGCCCGCGCCAAGGAGAAAGCCGCCAAGCAGTCCGAGCAGCTTCGGCCGATCCTGGCCGCCATGGCAGCCCAGGGAGCTTCCCTCCGGGCGATGGCCACCGCCCTGGCCAGCGCTGGCACCACCACCGCCAAGGGGCAAGCACTGAGCCCCACCCAAGTGCGGCGCCATCTGGGAAGGCTGGGGCTGGCCATCGGGTGAGGCCAGCCCCTTTGCTGGTGTGATGGCAGAGGGGATGGATGGCACCCCTTCGATGCCCTATCTGTCCACCCGGAAGTCCCACGCCAGAAAGGCCCGGATCCTTCCTCTGAGGGGGAGACTTGGCTTCAGGCGTTCAAGGGAGACAACGACTCCCCAGAATTGCTTGAGGATGCGCAATACACTGTCCATAAGGTTTGCTGTGAGTGAACCAGCCACCAACACAGCCCTTCAGGAGGTGAGCGTCCTGGAGGGCTTTTGGCTACAAGCCAACTGATGGTGGGAAAAAGGTAGGACCTCTAGGTGTTTATACTCATGAAATTAAGCATGAACACCTATCTACGTATTGAGACTTGTTAACTATTTGGATCTGGGTAACCTATTTTGTCGCTCGTATCCGATGAAGGCACACTGGGAGACCTTGGGGGCAACGGCTGTCCCCCGCATGGCATCACGCCCTCCCCTGTTGATCGCCGACCACCGCCCTGGCGAGCCCATGGCAACCCTGCCACTCAAGCTCTCGGCCGATGCCGTGCCGCGTCTACAGGCACAAGCCGACTGGCTGCGATGCAACCGAATCGCCCTAGGCTGCGCCCTGTTACTGCAAGCCCTGGGGCAACTGGAAGCCACCGAGAAACCCTCAGGTGATAGGAGGCTTCTCCATAGGGAAGCGGGGCAGCTTGCGAGCAACCAGGAGCTTCCCTTTTGAACCGGGCAAACTCTGGCAGTCGCACACGGCCCCTTGGCTATCTCCTCCCCGCTTCCCCCCTGCAACTCCAACGCTCCCCCATAGAGCACCGGTTGACACTTCGCCTACCTGCTAGGGCCTGGGCTGATCTCAACACCCTGGCCGACGCGCACAAGGCACCGGTCGCCACCATGGCCCGCCATCTTTTGAAAGAGCGAATCGCCTCAAGCAAAGCCAAGGCCTGAGCCCCCAAGGCCTGGCGCAGCACCCATTAGGGCGGTTCAATGCTGCAAATCCCCAGAAATGGGGAAGGGGTCCCGAAGGACCCCCTCAAATCCACTCCCAGAAGCCGTCCTGATTGGCGTCGCGCCGGCTACTGGGGTCACAACCTCCGAAGGGGGTGCATGCCATGAAGTCTACGCAAAAACCAAGCAGCCCGCAATCCAGCCAGAGGGAAAACCCATCAAGGCCATCCGATCGACCCGCCTGCCCCCCTGGCATCCTCCCCGACCATTGGGCGGAGCTGGAGGCCTCAGGCATTGCCCCAGACGTGGCCGCACTCAACGTGGCCAGGTTCAGCCCTGGCACGGATCGGCACTGGGAGCTTGAGACGCAGGTCCTCCCCCATCACATGGCGGAATGGGTGGAAGGGAGCGCCGTGGCTCCCGAGTTGGCCGCCGCCAATTTGCTCAGCCTGCGCGGTGCGCCCGTGTTGGAAGCCCTGGCAGGTGATCGGCTGGCACGGCTGGGAGGCCACGCCAGCCAATACGTCACCGGTGCGGTGGCAAAGGTCCTGAGGCCTCTGGAGCCCCTCTCAGAGACTGGGGGCTGGTGGTGCTCTGGTCTGGATCCCAAAGCGGACTGGCGCAAA
>JBKDTB010000185.1:0-7449 GCA_046340515.1 Cyanobacteriota bacterium
GGCCCTCCTCCAAGAGGTCAGCCAGCTTGTGCCGCATCCCTGTCAATACATCACGGATGTTGGCCAACACCAAATGTGGGCCGCCCAGAGCCTGGCCTTTGGTAGCCAGGACCGCTTTTTAACCTCCGGGGGCATGGGAGCCATGGGGTTCGGACTGCCAGCGGCCATCGGCGCCGCTTTCGCTCGACCCGACCTCACCACACTTCTGATCAGCGGGGATGGCAGCTTCCAGCTCAACATTCAAGAACTGGAAACCGTACGTCGCAATCGTCTGCCGTTAAAAATTCTGCTGTTCAACAACCAGTGTCATGGCATGGTACGCCAGTTCCAGGAAACCTATTTTCATGGCAACCTGCAGTCCACAACCAAGGGTTATACCACCCCTGATTTCGTGGCCCTTGGAGTTGCCTACGCCATCCCCTCTAATCGACTATCCTCAGAAGCAAGCATCTCTGTCACACTGAAGGAATTCTTCGATACACATGGACCTGGACTTCTAGAAATTCCCCTATCGTCACAGAGCAAACTTTACCCCAAGCTGGCTTTTGGCAGGCGATTCGGAGAGATGGAACCCGAAGCATCTCCAACCGCGATGGAATCCACCTGAACTCATTTCTGTAGCGTGCTATTTCCGTCGTTGTAGCTGGAGCCACAGGATGACTTGGACACACGAAGGTTGGAATGCTTGATGGGAAACGGGTTGATGGTCATGGGCATGAACGAGGGCGATGCTACTGCGATCGCAGACATCACCACTCGCTGAATTCTTGAGCAATCACGCCCCCCAATCGGCAGCATTGCAAAGGAGCACATTCCTCAAAACGTGATTGACACTCAAAGATCAGGCACAATCCTCGAGGGCCGAACAAAAGCTGACGATATGGTTTTCGTTATCAACCTCGCTTGCCACTTATCCAGGGCAAAGGGTTGATAAGAAACCGTAACATTTATCTAAGAGCGAAGACGGGCAGAGAGATCATAGCGGTAACATATTCGGGACCAAAAGTATCCGATTGTTGCGCCTTGAAGACCAATGACACAAGCAATAAGCCAAAGAGGCACGTGATTTTGCAGCAAGGATACTAGACATAAATTGATCACGCTTAAAGGGACTGCCGCCGTCAGGTAGGTTCGGACTCCAGAACCAGACGAGGCAAAAACAAATCTATTATAGACAAGACAACGCATGGAATGCATGGTGACCTCCGCCAGTAGCGATGCAAAGACAGGCAGGATTTGAAGAGCGATAACGTAAAACAAGGCTGGGCCAGCCAAAGTGAACGCTGCACCAACAAGAAGGAAGCGGAGATATTGAGGAGAGAATGGAATCAATCTCTTCTTCGTCATAAGTGTCGAAAACGAACGTTTGGCCGAGAGGACTTAAAAAGCCCTGTTTCTATCTGTCTCGACACCAAGGAGAGCATAATGACCTGAAAAGAGCTCGACAACAAAATCAACAGGGCAAGCGTGGGAACTCCTGGAGCATAGCCACTTCGTCCTGTTGCATAGTTGAGGATCACAAAAATACCAATAACCACCGACAACATAAAAACGAACACACCCATCCTTAAGGACAGGCGGCTTGCCAGGGACTTACCCACCATGATTCCCTGGCTCGCTTCAGTGAAATAGCCAACAAAACTATAGCTCGACTGCCCGCGAGAACGGTCGGGCTGCTCATAGGTAACCACCTCAGGATTTGAGCAGGCAGAGCTCAAACATTGCCGCATATTCATGGCCGTGTGTTCCCAGTATTCCAGAGCTTGAAGTAAAGCCTCACGGCGGTAACAACCGAAACCATGGAATCCAGGAAAGACATGTCTATCCCGATCAGAAAAGCTTAGCAAACGATAATAGAGCTTTCGGAAGGCACGGATCAAAGCAGAGCCTGCAGACCGCTGCTTGCAAGCCAAGACGGCGTCTAATGGTGATGGGCTTGTAATTATCTTATGGAGCATTTGACGGGCAATCTCGGGAGGATCTTGTAAGTCGGCACACAACAAAACAATGAGATCAGCATTCGCTAGTCGTAGTCCCTCCATAAAAGAAGGCTCAGGGCCATAGTTACGAAGATTACGGATTCCAGACACACGCTGATCACGACTCATCAATTGCTTGATCACCTGGGGGGTATGATCAAGACTGCAATTGTCAACCAACTGCAAGGAAAAAGCCAAGTGATAATCTGGAAGCTCCCGGCACAGCGCATCAAAAGCATTCAAACATTGTTCATAAAGATCACCTAGGTTCGCCTCCTCATTATATGCGGAGCTGACAAATGATATCCTTAAACGTTTGTCGCAAGCCTCATTTACTTCCTTCATGAGAATAGATTCACGGAAGTTCTGTTGCCCCTTTCTGAAGCAAGCTCCGCAGAAGAGTAACGCATGCAGGACAGCTGCCTTGCCAAGAAACAGCAAGCATTTCCATTGTTTTTATGGGTTCCATGGGAGCACATAAAGCAAATTTTCATGTTGCCAACGATTCGTTGCCAAAAAATTGTGGCTTAATATTAGCATCTTCGCGCATTGTAGTCAATGCGGCTTTGCAGGAATTATGCTTCTGCTTTTTGACCATGCCGATGACTGCTTGGGGGCATCACTCCTGACCCCCCCTTGATCGACGACATTCACAACAATGGATCAGCTCACCCATTGCTGATTCGTGGTGTTCCGGCCCTACCACACCGTGCCTAACATCTCCTTGGACCGTTAAGAGCTTTCTCGCTCATCTGGAGATGGAACAACTAGTTCGGAATGATGCCAAGACTCATGATCGGATGCTCAAAAAAGCAATTCTGCCTCGGTGCAGGTGGGAGACCGATTTGAAGTCGATCGCCTGAAAAGCGGTCTGGAACGCTAGGCCTTTACGACTGTGTAACCAATTTCCCACCCTGCCATGCCAACCAATTTAACGATTCTTATTCCTACATGGGATCGGCCAGAGGAAGTCAACCAGCGTCTCAGGGAAATCGATGCGATTTGGCAAGGATCGATTGACATCGTAATTCAAGTCAACCCAGGAAGATTTGATGCGAGCCATATTGATTGCCACCTCTATTCGGGCAATATTCTTGTTCGCCAAAACAGCCACAATTTGGGGCCCATCCCTAACATCGTCTATGGGATTGTGGGGATAAGAACCGATTGGCTATGGATTCTTTGCGACGATGATCATGTGCAAATGGATGCACGCATGCAGATTAATGAGGGTATACGACTAGCAGAGGAAAGTCAAGCCAGCGGAATCCTATTTAACCAGTGGCATCGAACAGGGGAGGGTGGGGCAATTTATAGCAAGTCGATCGAAACCTTTCTTGGATCAACAGGCTTTTCTGATATTTTATTTATCACTGGCTTTGTATGGAGATTCTCATTCTTCCAAAAGAATATACCTACGCTTATCGACTATGCTTATTCCTGGTCTTCCCACACTCTAATCCTTATTGCCTCGCAAGTCGAAAAATCCTCAACGATTGTGATCATAGATCACTCCTTAGTGCACTATGAGTATGTTGTTCGCTGGTCTCGCCTCTCCTATCTGCAGAGAATAACTACTATTTTTTTACATCCCTGCATGCGTTCTGGGATGGTCCGCACTCAACTAACCGAGATTTTATGGCCCCAATGCCGATGGGCTCTACTATCAGCCGCCCATGAGCAGCTCAAGCATGGGAACATCACAATGCTGGAGTGGTATGAAGTAGCAGGATCGTTTTCACTGCACCTACTATCGTCATCCCCCCTCTCAATTGCCCTCCGCAGAATAGTTGAGATCTTCCAGATTCCACTTCAGATTTATCCACTCTCGTATATTATTAGCCTACCAATCAACAAACTAAGGATGCAACTTTTCAAGACTTTTTTTCCGAGAAGGTTATCGCGATGAAGGGAGTTTAGCGGCTTGATTCAAAGGTTCTTCAAGAGGAAGAAGAAGAAACGGAACACTTAAAACGCCCGCTAAGCTGCACCCACGAAAAGCACTGGTTATACATAACAAAAAACAATCTTAAGATCTCAGAAAGACTTGATCCCTTTCAATTCTGGAACAAGGCCAATTTGATGTCAAGCCATCGATAACAGTCACGAGATATTGTGCGTTGCAGCAAGCAACAATTCAATCGTGATGGCGTGAAGTTCATGATGCAGGAAAGCATAGTTTGTCTCTACTGTTTGTTCTGTGACTTCCAAGATTCGCTGCACTCCATGGGCACCCACTCCCCAACATCCGTATCCCAGATCCGCCATGAAGGAGAGCACATCATTGGGATGGTAGCCAAACGGCGCACTCCATTTTCTCAAAAGCTCGGCAAAAATTTTTGGTTGATACTGGGAGATGGCTTCCTTGCCTCCTTGGAGCACCAAAAGCTCAGCACCCTCAACATCCACCTCAATGTAATCAGGACAAAGCGAATGGTTGTGTATCCACTCATCGAGGGTGAGCGTGGTACTAACAATCCGGCGAGCATTAGGCCGGTCTGCTACATTCATTAGATTGGCATTTACACCATGCTCGGGTGCAATGAAGAATTCAAAACTTCCATTGGCATTTAAATGTCCGTGGGTATAAACACGAATACGTTCACCGAGACTATTCAGCGCAACATTTCGCTGCAAGTATTCCATGGTGAGTGGCAGTGGCTCGAAGGCATGCACACAAGCTTGGGGTTCACGGATGGCTAGACGAATCGCATTGTAACCAATGTTGGCCCCAACATCGAGAATACAGCGTGCTCCTGCGGCAAGCACATTCATGACGCGTGTTTCTTGTGGCTCATAGGCACCGAAGTTAAGCACCTCCAAAGGAGCTACCCTAGATTCGCCCTCAGGAACCCACAGGCGGACTTGTTCCTCGCCCATCAAGAATTGAATACCATGTTCATTCAAGATGATTTCTTTAACCTCACTTTGGGAAAGATGGGTGCGGTAGGTCCATAGAGATTGGTGAAATAGATTTGATTTTGCAATAAAATCATCCTTGCTAAGCCATCCAGAGTCATAAGACTGCTGCAGGGCAGTCAAAATGTTATCCGAGGACTTCAATGGATCAACAGTGTTCATTAGGATAGTGCCTCTACAAATCGTTCAAAACCCTCGATAAGACCAACATGGGGCACCCATCCCAATGACTGCAGGCGACTGATGTCAGGGACCATACGATTGAACGGGCTTGGCGCGTATCCATCCGGTGGAGCACTGCGCTCTAGACGCGCCCCACGTTGGGCAAAATGGCAGACCAAAAGATTGGCCAATTCTAAAATTGAAACTTCAGCGAAAGGGTTGGCCAAATTATAGGCGCAAGGAGGCTCTCCTTTTAATAAAACTGTAAACATCCCCGCAATTGCATCACTACTGTAGCAAAAGGCGCGCCGTGCACTTCCATCACTCGTCATGATGATAGGTTGTCCATGGGCTATTGCAAAGGCGAAATCAGCGAACACCCGGCCATCATCAGACGCCAAACCTGGGCCGTAGGTGTGGAACGGCCGCACGATCAGAGTTTGCAGTTCATACTGAGCATGCCAAGCCACGCAGAGTGCTTCCCCGAGGCGTTTGCTTTCTGAGTAGCAAGAACGCACATCTGCAAGATCCAAACAGCCTAAGTCCTGTTCTTTCAACGGATCGGTGGTGGACACAGAGCCATACACCTCGCTGCTGGAGACATACAGGAAACGACATGGGGGAGCGCAGGCTTTGAGCAGGGCTGCCGTGCCCACGGTGTTGGGCAGAAGGGTTCCCACCGGATCGCGGCTGAAGAATTTAGGGCTTGCCTGACTCGCCGCATGGATGACGAAGTCAGGGCGTCCCAGCTCTGGCACACCAAATTGACACAAATCCCATGTCAACCACTCCAACTGTGGATCATCGGCCACATCGGCCAGGCGCTGGCGTGATCGTTCCGGATGGCGCACCAAGGCCAGGACCTGAAGCGGACGCTGCACAAGACCCGCTGGATGCAATGCCAGCAACGCACGCACCAGGCCACCACCCAAGAAGCCAGCCGCACCAGTGACGACAATGCGAGCCCCATCAAATGCCTGCCAGGGAAGATTTGTAGCAAGAACCCGATCGGTATCGGCGCTGATAATGCGAGAACTATTGGGCATTCTAAGACTGGAGACTGTTTAATTTTAACATGAAATCTCTTTTTGGTCAAGGTTTAAGCCGCTGGCATCGGGAAGTGCGCGCAGAGCACACTCACTAGCAGGACAAGGTTTCGCGCCAAGGGAACAATTAAACGATGAATCGCAAGGCTGACAATGCCAATACTTTGTGATCCCGAGGACGATCGGTCAAATCAATCACCACAGCACCACCCACTTGGCCTAAAAAACCTAGAATCAATGCAAGCCAGGATGTCATGGCGAGTTCAATCTTCAGCAAAAAGGTAGATACTCCCATAAACCAAGAACAAACATATCGACTTTGAATCGAAGCAAGAGTTAACGCAAGAGGGATCCAGCGGAAACCCTTCCATTGAAAGCACCGCCCACCCCCGAGAACGCACGTATTCATGTACGACGCCTACCCACATCGTGACACTGACAACAGTGCTCAGATGAGTGGCAGATAAATGCCTCTCCCGCAATGCTGACCAATGTGGGACGGCCATAACCAGTGCGGGTTTCAAAATGATCTTGGCAACTCTCATGGCAGGAGAATCATGCGGATGGGATCTGAATCAATCCGCATCGCCAATCAACGCTTTTGCCCATCCAGCAATAGCCCTTCAATAGGCCTTGGATGCACCAGGATCAATCTAAGATTGGGGTCTGTTCTGGGCCCAGTGGTTAACGGTCCGCGAGATATGCTTTCGCCGACCGTTAACCACCCGCCTTAGACCTGGCCAAAGGGGGACTTGATGCCAGGCAAAGCATTGAGAGCCACCGCCACCACCCGATGATCGGCATCCCGCTGGAGCGCCGCCATGGCCTCCCGTGCTTCCAAGGTGGTGGCATCTCCAGGTTCATTGGCTTCGTGGAGAATGCGGCCCAGCAACTCCGCGCCCCCCACCCTCACCGTGCCATCGGCATCCGCCAGGGCCAGGCGCGCCAACTCCAGGAGTCGGGGAGGAGTCATCTCCGGCTGTTCCGCAAGGGCCGCGAGGATGCTGCAGCGCACCAGCCAATGGCCATCAGCCTCGAACAGCGCCCTCAACACCGGCCAGGACGACTCCACTCCATAGCTGGCCAGG
This sequence comes from Cyanobacteriota bacterium, assembly GCA_046340515.1. Taxonomy (GTDB): domain Bacteria; phylum Cyanobacteriota; class Cyanobacteriia; order PCC-6307; family Cyanobiaceae; genus Cyanobium. Next base: position 7,195 of record JBKDTB010000185.1, read on the forward strand.
GCATTGGCCGCCTCTGCCCGCACATTCGCGTCCCCATCGTCCCGCAGGACCCGCTCCAGAGCCCGTTGTCCCTCCGCACTGCGCTTGACGCCCAAACCCGCGCAGCTCATGGAGCGAATCACAAATGGCGTCTGTTCCAGCCCCAGGAGCAACAATGGGGTGGCCTCCTCGTTGCTCCACTCCCGCAGGCTCACCAGGGCAGGCATGGCGAGGGCGGGATCGGCGGAAGCGATGGCCTGCCGGATGGCTGCATGA
>JBKDTB010000186.1:0-4418 GCA_046340515.1 Cyanobacteriota bacterium
GGAAACACTGGAGGAACGGCTCCAGGAAGGGAAGGTGTTTCCGCCGGAGACGGTGGGCCAGGCGCTGGCGACGTTTTTCCAGCGACGCCATCTGGTGGCGTTGCGGGAGTTGTCGCTGCGGGAGGTGGCAGACCGGGTGGAACACGATGTGCTCCCCTCGGTCACGCCGCTGCGGGAGCGGGTGATGGTGTGCCTGGCCCCTGGCGCCAACGGCAAGCGGTTGTTGCGCCGCGCGGCGCGGCTGGCGGCCGCCCGGGATGCTCCTCTGGTGGCGCTGACGGTGAAGGATCCCAAGCGGTTTCTCAGTCGCGCTGAATCGCTTGTTCAGGAGGAGTGCGAGCAGCTCTGCACCGATGTGGGGGCCGAATTCCTGCGGGAAGACAGCGGCGAGATCCTGCCCACCATCGCCCGGGTGGCCCAGGAGCGACACATCACGCAGATTGTTCTGGGCCAAACCATGCGCTCGCGGCTGGAAGCACTGTGGCGGCGGCCCCTATCGGAGCGGCTGCAGCATCAATTGCGGGGACTGAACATTGATTTGCACTTGATTTCTGATGGTTGGCCTTCAGGGGGGCCAGAGGGGGAGGGGAATTCCGATGGTCGTTTTTCACTCCAAGCAACCGGTCAGCGATGAAGGCCCGCCCTCTTCAGGGTGACACCCGGCGCCCTGGCCCACGGGAGTCTGGTCTGATTAAAAACTTCAGCAGACCACCTGATTGGGCTGTAGTAGTGCCATTTCCGCTAGCTCATCAATGTCGTGCTTCACGCTCTGCATGCCGGAATGGATCGATCGAAACTCCGCCAATCCCAACAAGTTCTACGACGCTGCCATGAGACTGCCCATGACGCCAGTGCCATTGCATCGGGATCGATGGGCGTCCTCAAGCAGTTGGGTGTCACGGATTCAGTGCTAGCCCTCAATGCTCCATCGATCTCTCACCGGTTGCAGCAATGCTTCTCGGCTTGTGCCGAGTCAGGTGAGAAAGAGGTGTTTGGCATTAGATGGCTTGCCAACTCGGGTTCCTGTGGTGCCGACCTCAACGACCAGTTCATGAAGGGCCAGGCCTCACGGATGTGCTCTGGCGCCTCTTTCGCTTTCTGCGACAAGATGGCTCCCGGCCATGGACTATCTCAGGAATACGTTCCGGGATGGAAGGCTGATGGGCTTGTGGGCCTCCTCCTGAACTGATGCGGCATAAGTCCGTTACATGGTGGTTAGGTTGGCCGCTGGTGGATCGGTCAGAACGGGCGGTCATCTTTGCTCGTATTGGAGGCACGCATGTACTCTCCGATGGCCTGACCTGCTTCCGTGCCGTGACCACGGCTAACTGCCTCCACAAGGCTGTTGTCACGAGCGGTAAACATCCCAACGACCTGCCCCAAATCCGCTGGATCAACACTTTGCTGGGCAATCTAAAGACCAGCTTCAGCGGCACCTTCCATGCCTTCAACTTTGACAAGTATGGCAGTCAATACCTGGGCGGCTACTGCTTCCGTTTCAACCGGTGCTTGCGATGGCTGTGATAACCGGGCGCATTGCTAATGCCGGCTGATGCTGCATGCCACACAAGGAGTGGGATCTCAGGAGCGCGGAGGTGTTTAGGTAAACAAGAGTTTCCATGACACAATCAAGATATGGTATCCCAAAGCCATAGCGTTAAGCGCCCACAGCAGCAGAGCTAAGCGAAGTATGAACCTCAAAAATTTTGGCATCTGTCTAGAGACCTGGAAAGGGAGATCAAGCAGATCGTTGATCTGGATGACACGCAAGATGGAGTAGACAAGCCCAATGAACGGAACAATCCCCTCCCCCAGAAGCAACACGCCCATAATTGCACTACCAGCTTGTGCACCAAGCAACATCAAGTAGGGGGTCAGTATTTGATTATAGATTTGAGATTCCCAATTCCAGAGATATAAAGCTAGCGGTGTGATGACGCCTAGCACAACTAATGTGGGGACACGGAACACCGTAATCAACCATGAGGGGAGATTGACTTGATCTTTGTCTTCGTCTTTCACTCGGCCAGAGTTAGCCTGAGAAGTCGAAGGCAACTGAGGTTTTGAGAGAGGTGTAGAAGGGCGTGCATTGGATGAAGTGGGCTGAGGCTGGATCTTCTCCAAGACACGCCCTCCTCCAGTCAGTAAAAAAAGAACGTCACGCTGCTGTAAACCATCAACGAGCCAAAGAGACCAAAGAAGAAGGGTAGTGGCCAGGAAAAGGCGACCAATAAATCTTAGATTGCTCAACGGCAGTAACTGCGGCATCAAGCTGAGCTGTCTTACCAATGGATGGTGAACGAAAAACCTCATGGTTGGTCTTGGCGGTTCAAGCCTGACTCAGACTCACCATAGGTGTTCAGCGGAACCTCGTACGTCGCATCATAAAACTGAGCTCCAAAGCGATTCAGATCAAATTCCCCAAGGTTTCTAACCCCCCATTCTTTTAGCCGATTTAGATAATCTCCCCGTGGCAGATCTTTCCAAGAATAACAGGAGCCTGTGATTCGGTCACCCGGCCTGGTAGCAACCTCGTTAGCGCCTACGCGAGGCAACGTATAAGTATTGAGCACATCCACTAGGGAGGGTCTTCTCGGCTCAAGAGTACAGAAGCCCCTAAGTTGTTGATAGACTTTTGTACTTGACGACGAAAGGCCCTTCATATCCTGCAAGTTAATAAAAAGCATGGATGCAACCTTCTTGGCTCGATCAGGGCTGACACCACTGACTGTGGGCACAGAGATAATTGCTTCTAAATAATCATACTTAGGAATTGTGCTGACGGGAATTAATATATGGCTTTGAATTACTTGGCCCTGTTTGAGTTCGTTTTCTTTTCCGATAGGGCCTGTAGCAATCAACTCTCGAGAGTGAGTCCGCTTATCTCTGGCCATTGTTTTGGGAGGTAACTCAATCCGATCAGTAAAAGGTTCTAAGTTATCATTTTTCTTTGGTGCCAAACTTGTATTCCAGCATTTCACAAATGCAGCTTCTAATTCTGAATTTGATTTCTCTTTTGCCTGATCGCACCAGTCCTCAAGCCGTTTCGGAGTCGTGGGGATGGTGAATGCTCCTGCAGATCTTGGTTCCCAGGTCCTGTAAATCCCGTAAGCCATCCAGATAGGATTTTTTAAATAGACACTCTTATTTCCAGTATTGCTTATCTTGATTTGCATTAATGCAGGTATGATCTTTTCAGCCGTGTTTCCGTTAGGAGTTAAGGGACTGATCTCCAGTCCAAGGGCAATATTTACAGGGACTTTTGCCGGAGCAAAAATCTCCTTGTAGTAAACTTGGAAAATCCCAGTAATACCGGTAGCTACGCCAACGGATGCCGTAAGCCACTTTGTAAAATCACGACGCTGAGAGCTGGGGTTCTCGTCCGAGGGCATTGCAGCCTGAAAGATTAAGTTTCATGTTACTTGGACAGGTGTAGCGGATCACAGAAGGAGCTAAATGTTTACAATACAAAGGTCACCTGCTGGTAGGCAAAACCATGGCTCGCATCACCTTATTAAGTCTTCAACATTCGACACCCTTTGCTACAAAACGTGTTTTGCAGCGTTCTCTTCCGCTGATCATGCTTGCCCTTTGTCTACTGCTTCCAGAACAATCAAGTGCACAACAAGGCCAGTGCTTCAGGGACAGCAATGGACGTCAGATATGTTGCGATGCAAATGGAAATTGCAGATAGAGTGAGTTCAAAGCCAGTATCAGTGAATTTCCAAGCTCACCTGCTGCAAGCGATTGTCACTTGGTCGACTGCAAGCAATTCCCATTTGCAATCATACCTTCATCTCTCTACTCATAGTTACTGAATTAAGCCACCTTTGATCCGAAGGGGATATGGCGCTTCGACCATGGAATTAGGTAAGGGTGACTGACCAACGCTTTCGGTGGAAGCGACCGGTCGACACCCTTTCCGAGTTCGTTGGTGAAAGAAACATTGACGCATAAAGTCAGTTTAGGCCTCGAGCTGACCTGGGTACGGAAGCGGCGCGATCTCATCATCAAGGGGGAGAGGGAGAATGGGTTTCTCGATTTCCTACGGGGCAAACGCAGCAGAAATCCAGCTGCTCGCCACCCCCTTTAAGACCAATACCCAAAAGGGAATGATGTTTGCCGATATGGAAGCGGCCGGCGCACCGTCAAGGCGGAGAGTTGGAGCTGGCTGTTGGCATGAGCCAAGCGACCTTGCAAGACAACCTTCTCAAACGGGTGTCACTCTTGTCGACGGCGCCGAGGTCATCCAATCGTTCTCCCTCCCCTACCGCGGCGGTGAAGCCATCAGAACCTCCAACAACGCCGGCAGCGCCACCCGGGCGATCCTGGTGGCCCGATCCGACACGGCGTAGGGCAACCACAGCTGGTGGCCGTGGATCAGGCCGCCACAGATGTTCACCACGTTGGGAAAGCTG
>JBKDTB010000187.1:0-24403 GCA_046340515.1 Cyanobacteriota bacterium
CGCCCACGGGAACCACACCGCCGCCAACGCCAGCAGGGCCACGGCCAACCGATCATGGCGGGGCCAGAGCACCCCCTCCCGATCCGCCCGGGGATGGACCCGCAACAGCCCCCAGCTCAGGCCAGTCGCCGCCACCAGAAGGCTCGTGAGCAGCCACAGGCGCCATTGCTGCTCCACCGGGTAGCGACCAACGGCGAAGAGGGTGCTGTTGGCCTGAATCACAGTCCAGCGGGCCTGAACAAACGCCCAGCGCACAAACCCCGCCAACCCGAGGGCGAGAACGGTGAGCAGGCCGATGCTCAGGGCGGCATCGCCGGGGGTGGCGAAGAGCTCGTGGCGGAGGCGGCGCAACAGGGGCTTCATCTCAACGCTCCCGGATCTGCACGAGCTGATTCAAACCATTCATCAAGGCGGAGATCAGCAGATCCAGCCCCAGATAGGCCGCCAGCAGGATCAGATACACCTCCACCGCCCGGCCCGTTTGATTCAGGGTGGTTTCGGCCACGGAATACAGATCGCTGAAGCCCACGGCCACCGCCAGGGAGGAATTCTTGGCCAGGGAGATGTATTGGGTGTTCAATCCTGGCAGGATCACCCGCAGGGCTTGGGGAAGCACCACCTGCCGCAGGGTGGTGAACCAGCGCAGGCCGAGGGAGGATGCCGCCTCCCACTGCCCCTTGGGCACCGCCGCGATGCCGCCGCGCACCACCTCAGCGATGAAGGCGCCGGAATAGATGATCAACCCCGTCAACAGGGCGGCGAACTCCACGCTCAACCGCAGGGGGGCCTGCCAGACGCCATTCACCAGGGCGGGGAGTTGCCAGCGCAATCCTTCCCCCAGCCCCGCCAAATACAGGCCCGACTTGGCGAGCACCACGCCAGGCAGCTGGAACGCGGCGGTCCCATTCGGCAGGGTGAGGAAGACGACGAAATACCAGAACACCAGTTGCAGCAGCAACGGGATGTTGCGCACCACATCCACATAGATCCGGGCCAACCCCCGCACCAGCCCGTTGCCGCTGAAGGCGGCCATCCCCGCCAGGGTGCCCAAAAGGGTGGCGCCCACCAAACCGCTGAGCACGGCGCGCAGCGTGTTGGCCAGGCCCGCCAGCAGGCCGCGCCAGTAGGGCATGCCGGCGTCGAAGGGAACGATCGTTTCGGCCAGGTCGAAGCCGGCGGGTTGGGAGAGCCAGCGCCAGGTGAGCAGCAGGCCCGCAGCCGAGAGGTTGCGCACCAGATTGCCCAGCAAAAAGGCGATCAGCAGCAGCACCACCAGCCCCACCGCGCCTTGCACGATCCAGGGCACCACCCGGCGGTCGCGCCACCAGGGCGGCGACGCCTCGGGAAGGGGAGCAGGAGAAGGGGTGGCCATCGCTTCAGCGGAAGGGGGGCGAATAGATCAGGCCCCCGTCCTTCCACGGCTTGTTGCTGCCCCGATCCAGCTTCAGCGGTGACTGTGGCCCAACGTTGCGATCAAACACCTCGCCGTAGTTCCCCACCGACGCGATCACCTTGGGCACGAAGTCGGCGGGCAAACCGAGCTGCTTGCCGAAATCGCCCTCCACCCCGAGGAAGCGCCGCAGATCCGCCAGTTTGGGATTGGCCTTCGCCTCGGCCACCTTCGCGGCCACGTTGGCCCGGGTGATGCCCAGCTCCTCGGCCTGGAAGAGGGCGTTGACGGTCCAGCGCACCACATCCGCCCAGGGCGCATCGGCGTTGACCGTGGCCGGGGTGAGGGGCTCCTTGCTCATCACATCGGGCAGGAGCACGTGGTCATCAGGCTTGGGGAAGCTCGTGCGCTTCGCCGCCAGCTGGGAGCGGTCGCTGGTGACCGCCACGCAGCGGCCGCCGAGGTAGGCCGCGTAGGTCTGGTCGCCGGTCTGGAACTTCAAGGGGGTGTAGGGCACGTTGAGCTCCCGCATGCGGTCGGCCAGGTTGAGCTCGGTGGTGGTGCCGCTCTCCACGCAGATCGGCTTGCCCGCCAGGGCCTTGAGGGTGGTGATGCCGCTCGAGCGCTGGGTCATCACGCCCTGGCCGTCATAGAAGACGGTGGGCGCGAAGCTCAGGGCATTGCCCCCCGCCGCGTCCCGGCTGAGGGTCATGGTGGTGTTGCGGGAGAGCAGGTCGATCTCGCCGCTGGCCAGGGCGGCAAAGCGCTCGCTGGAATTGAGATCGCGGAATTCCACCTTCTTCGAATCGCCAAAGAGGGCGGCGGCCACCGCCTTGCACACGTCCACATCCAGGCCGCTGTAGCTGCCGTCAGGACCGACGAAACTGAAGCCCGGCAACTTGCCATCCACACCGCAAATCAACTTGCCCCGGCCCTGAATGGCCGTCAACTTGGCGCTCTGCACCCCGGAGCCCCCCTCCGGCGCACAACCCGCCAGACATCCAGCCAGGAGCAGGGGAAGGGGGAGACCTCGGACCAGACGACGCATCGGGGCAGGGAGAACTCGGCAGATTGTCACATGCTTCCGGGGGCCTCACCAGGCCAGGACGGCCCGAACCCTCAACCCGGCAGGATCACCCGGTTGATCACATGCACCACGCCGTTGTCGCAGACCACATCGGCGCTGAGCACGGTGGCGTTCTTCACCTCAAACGGCTCGGCCCGACGGATGGCCACCGGAGCGCCCTCCAGGCTGGTCCATTCGGGCTGATCCACCAGCTCCGCCTGGCGATGGTCGCCCGCGAGCACATGAAATTTGAGGATGCGGGCCAGTTGGGGCGGGTTGTCCACCAGGGTCTGCACGGTTCCGGGGGGCAGAGCGGCGAAGGCGTCGTCGACCGGGGCGAAAACGGTGAAGGGCCCCGGGCTCTCCAGAGCGGCGGTCAGACCAGCCACCTCGACGGCGGTCAGGAGGGTGGCGAAGCAGCCGGCGGCCTTTGCCGTTTCAATGATGTTGGCCATGGGACAAATCTTTAACGCGGAAGGAGAAGGAGGTTCGGGTGGAAAGCGTTGCCGCAGGTTGCAGGGGAGAAGAGAATTCTTGAGCAGGAATCAGGAAAGGGTTCCCCGGGCCAATGGGAGAAAAGCGTCGTCGCCGTCAGCAAACTCCAAGAGATCGCTGGGGCGAGGAAGCGGTTTCCAGGCCCCAAGGACCCAAGCGAGAAGGTGCGGGACCGTCAAGGTCGCCGCCAACCTGGAGAGCATCGACGATTGATCTCGCCCTTTCGGCCATCAGCGATAGTCCTGGGTCTGGACGTCGCCGAGGCGCGCCTCCGGACGCACGAAACGATCCATCTGGGCTTCAAAGAAGCGACGATTGGCCAGGAGATGCTCGGGATCCGGGTCGTCGAGGGGATAGAGCAGGGCGCAGCGCAAGGCCTGAATCACCGCGGAGGTGACGTTGTACATGGAGCGCTGGAAGGTGATGCCCAGTTGGATCAACTGATCTTCCTCGCCCCGCTTGTGCTGCGTGTAGATCTCCTCCAGGTAGGGCGGCAGGAAATGCAACATGTCTTGCATCAACAACGTTGGCGGGATGCCGGCGGAGCCAACGGGGAAGACATCCGCATAGAGAATGCCATAGTGGAAATCGGCCTGATCGGCGGGCACCTGATAGGCTTGAGCGTTGTAGCTCTTGGTGCCGCGAAACGGCGCTGTGCGATAAAAAACTGCCTCCACATAGGGCAGGGCTGCCTCGTAGAGCCAGGTGAAACCCTCCGACTTGGGAATGATCTCAATGCACGCGTCGCCCACGAACACGTGGTGGTAGATCGGGCGCCCAGCGACGGCAAAGATGCCGTTCACAAGGAAATCCATCGCATCGGGCACGCCCTGGAAGCCGCCTTCGTCGAAGATGTCGCTCATCTCGAAGAACACGGGCGCCATCACCTCCCAAAACAGGCCGAGATTGGCGTAGTAGCTCATCTGCTTGACCTGCTCCATGAACATCTCAGGGAACAGCTTGTAGAGCCCCAACATCACGGGATTGCCCCGGAAGAAGGCCTTGATGGCCCGATCCGCATTCGCCCGATAGGCTTCGCTTTCCAGATAATCATTGAAACGACCACCCATGCCCTGATGCCAGAGCATGGCCTGCATGCAGGCCTCGGCGAATTCCATGTTGATGCGATCGTGCCAGAGGTGATGCAGCACCTTGGGCATCGCTCTGGTTTCCCCTTTCGCCATGAACTCCAGCAGCTCGGGGTGCGCTTTCTCCCCGCCTCGCCAGATGCGCAAGCGCGATTGATCGCCGGCATAGGAGTTGGGGCGATCAAGATACTCCTGAGAAGGAAAATACTTGAAGGCAGGCAATGGATTGAGAAACACCTGCTCGGCGATGTAGAGCAGATCGCGCCAATAGAAATCCATCGGCACCGCATAGGCCTTGTAGATGCCGATGATCTGCTTCAGGTTTTCCGGCGTGTCGGGCAGCATCGACCCTCCGGCCTCGAGGCGGTGGATCACCTCCGCCCAGCGGTGTTCGGAGGGGGGAATCAGAGGGGTGGGGCGGGGTTCCGCCACGGTCGCGGCAGGTGGGGTCATGAGGGCAGCAGCTGGGGGGCGGTGGCGATGGCGGCGGTTCCACGTTGGAGGGCCACCGTTTGGGTCGGGAACGAGAAGGTGCGCAGGGCCAGGGCGGAGGTGGCGGATTCACTCCAGCCCGTGAGGGCCCGGGGCCAGATGCCGCAGGCCACGATCAAGACCGTCAACACCACGGCGGGCGCCCGCTCCGACCAACGGGTGGACGCCCAGTCGGCCCTGGCGTTGTCGAGTCGGCCGAAGCCCACCCGGTTGAACAGGCGGATCGCGTAAACCGCCGTGAAGCCAGAAGAGATCAGGCAGATCAACGTGGCTCGGGGGAACACCACCCAGCTGCCCTCAAACACCACCAGCTCAGCCGGAAAACCCACCAGCCCCGGAATGCCGGCGGCGGCCATCAGGGCCAGCAGCAGCATCCCCATGGTGAAGGGAAGGCCCCGCAGGGGATTGAGGAGACCGGAAAGCTCGGGAATCGCGCTGCTGCCCGTCTTGCGCTCAATCAAGCCCACACAGGCGAAGAGCAGGGCCACGATCATGCCGTGGGCCAGGATCTGGGCCACGGCCCCCTGGAGACTCAGGGGTGTGGCCGCCGCCAGCGACAGCACCAGCAGTCCCATGTGCCCCAGGGAGCTGTAGGCCATCAGTCGGCGGATGTCGCTCTGGGCAATGGCGTTGAGGGCGCCGTAGACAGCGCAGACCGCGCCGGTGGCGGCAATCCAGGGCGACCAGGCCACCCAGGCTTCCGGCAGAAAGCCCACCCCGAAGCGCAGCAGGCCGTAGGCCCCCAGCTTGGACACCACCCCGCTGAGGAGCATCACCGCGGGGATCGGCGCCTGGGAATAGGTGAGCGGCTGCCAGCCGTGCAGGGGCACGATGGGCAGCTTCAACCCGAAGGCCAGCAGGAAGAGCGCCAGGATCCAGGCCTGGTTTTCGGGGGAAAGCCGGGCCCGGGCCAGATCGGCGAAGTCGAAGCTGACCCCTTGGCTGTTGCACCAGGCGAGGGCCAGCACGCCCCCGAGCAGGGTCAACCCCGAAACGGAGCCGTAGACCAGATAACGAATCCCCGCGCCGGCCCGCCGCGGGCCGCCCCAGGTGGCCACCAGCAGGGTGGCCGGGATCAGCACCAGCTCGAACGCCAGGAGGAAAAGGAGAGCGTTGCGAGCCAGGAAGGCTCCCGTCACCCCGAGATTCGTGGCCAGCAGCAGGCCGTGGAAGAGGCGCGGGCGCGCCTGATCCTCCGGCGCCGAAAGGATCGCCATGGTGCTCACCAGGGCGGTGAGCAGCACCAGGGGCAGCGACAGGCCATCCAACCCGAGGTCGAGGGCCAGTCGGAGCTTGGGCAACCAGGTGAGATGCAGCTCGGGCGGGGGAAACCGCCAGCACAGCAGCCCCACCGCAAACTGCCCGGCGCAGGCCAGGGCCGCCAGGTTGCGCACGCCGGCCGCACGCGCCGAGGGGAGCAGGGGAATCAGAAGGGCCGCCGTCAACGGCAAGGCCAACAGCAGGAGGAGCGGCAGGGAAGCCATCAGCGAAGCGGGCGAAGGAGTTCGGAGGAGGCGGGATTCGCCAGCAACCAGGCAGCCATCAAAAGGATCCCCAGCAACAGGGTGAGGGCGTAGGCCTGGGAGCGTCCGGAGGTGGTCAGGCTCAGACGGCGGGCGCCCTCCAGGGCGACGGCGCCCGTGGTGCCGCTGAAGCCATCCACGATCCGTTGATCCGACCAGGCGCTCAGGCGGGCCAGGGCCACCACCAGCCCGACGATCGTGCGGTGGTAGAAGCGTTCGGTCTGCATGTCATGGGCCAGCCAATCCTGGAGGCCTCCCAGGGCGGAGGGGAGGTGGGCCAAGGGATGGGGCCGCAGATAAAACACGGCCGAAAGGCCACCCCCCACCAGGGTGCTGGCCAGCAGGGGCCAAGCCATCGGACCCCAGCCGGCCAGAGGGGTGAGGGGGAACACCCCGTTGCGCACCAGCAACTGGGGAAGATGAAGCACCAGGCCCATCAGCACCAAGGTGGGGATCACCAGCAGCCAGAGCGCTTCCGGGGAACGGGTGGTGAAGGGGCTGGGCCGGCCGCCCCAGATCAGGCCGAACACCCGCATCAGGCCGGCGCTCACCAGGGCATTGGTGATCAGCACGATGGCGGAGAGCAGCAGGGGATGGCCGCTCTGGCTGGCCATCGCCAGCAACTCCCTCAGGGCGGCGAAGCCCGCGAAGGGCGGCAGGGCGATCAGCCCGGCCGCGCCGGAAAGAAAGGCCAGGCCCATCAGGGGCCGTTTCGACCAGAGCCCTCCCATCTGGGTGAGGTCCTGGGTGATGTTGGTGAACACGATCGCGCCAATGGCCATCAGCACCAGGGCCATCGGCAGGGGGTAGACGAGCATCAGGTGATCGGCCACGTCGATGCCGCCAAGGCCGACAGCCAGGAAGAGCAGCCCCATCCAGCTGGTCACCAGAAAGGACAGAGCCCGCTTGACATCAATCTGAGCCAGGGCGATCAGGGAGCCCACCAGGGCGCTCGTGCCTCCCACCACCACCAACACGGTCTGCACCAGGGGGCTCAGGGCAATGAGAGGCTCCAGCCGCAGCAACACCCAAACGCCGCCGACCACCACCACGGAGTTGCGCAGCACGGTGGATGGCAAGGGGCTCTCCATCGCCTCATCCAGCCAGAGGTGGAGAGGAATCTGGGCGCATTTCCCCATCGGGCCGGCAATCAGCGCCAGAAGGATCAGGGTGACCCCGGGGCTGAGGGGGATGTGGTTGTTGGCCTGATCAGCGGCCCAGGCCTGCAGGGCGTGGAAGTTCCAGGTGCCGGTGATCGGCAGCAGGGCGATCACACCGGCCAGCAGGATCAGGTCGCCGATGCGCTTGGTCAGAAAAGCGTCGCGGGCGCCCTTGACCACCAGGGGCTGGTTGTACCAGGTGCCAACGATCAGATAGGTGCCAAGGGTGAGGAGCTCAAGGATCACATAACTGAAGAACAGGGAATCCGTGAGCACCAGAGCGCAGAGGCCGGCTTCAAAGAAGCTCAACGACCCGAAGAATCTGGGCCAGCCCCAATCCATCTCCAAGTAGGCGATCGAATAGATCTGCACCAGCACGTGCAGGCCTGTGATCACCATCATCGCGATCAGGGCTGGCTCGGTGATCAAGCCATCGAAGGCGATGCGCAACCCGGCGGTGTCCAGCCAGGTCCAGCCGAAGGTGAGGGGCCGGTAGATCGCCGAGGAGCCAGCGGTGGAATTGGAATGCAGCGCCGCCAGGGCCAGGGCGGAGTGCCCGAAGGCCAGGGTGACCATCGAGAGATTGAGGTAGCCGCAGGGGCGGGGACCGGTGCGGGAGATCAATCCAGGCGACCACAGCAGCGAAAGCAGCGAGGCCAACAGGGGGTAGATCGGCACCAGCCAGGCAGTCTGGGCAAAAAGGAGCGTCATCGAGGCGGGGAGGAACTGGCCGCGGGGCCCATTTGGCGCGAAAGGCTAAGGGTGTTTCGGGAAGGCTGGGTGCGCCCTTCACAAGGATCTGCCTATGGCGGGCAGAAGGGGCTTTTATCAATGGCTGGCGAGAGCCGGGATGGCTTGCCATGAGCCGGAGACCGGGCTTGCCGGTGCCAGAGTCGTCTTTTGGCGTGCTCTGCCGTGGCCTGTCGTCGATGCGGCTGCCGGATGGTGACCAAGGTGGGCCACGCCCGTCCGATGTTGATCTGCACGGATTGCGGCCTGCCCCTGGATCAGCGGGAAACGTCCGCGATGGCGCGGCAGCGCCTCTGGGGAGCGCTCACGCTCGTGGCGATGGCCCTGGTGAGCGTGGCGATGCTGCTGTTGGCCACGAGCTATGAAGGCCGCCGGGCTGGCTCGGTGGAGGGTTCCCTCGAACAAACGGACGACGCCTCGACGGAGGAGGCGAAACAGCAGAAGGTAGAGATCCTGATGGCGCCCAGCAATTTGCTGAAGCCCCCCGGGGGCCGCTCCGGCCCCGGGCCAGGGGAGCCGGCCCGCGCTTCAGGGCCGGCGGCTCCGCCAGCGGCGCAGCAGCAGGAAGAGCAGCCCCGCTCCCGCCAGCACCAGCCCTGAGCGAAGCACCAGATCACCAAAGGGTTCCATCCAGCGCAGCACGCGTCCGTAGTTTTCCCCCAAGCCCTTCCCCGCCAGGGCAAGGGCCGTGACGATGAGGCTGCTGCCGGCGGTGGTCCAGAGAAGAAAGGCCGGTTGGGGCATCAACTCGATGCCGGCGGGCACGGAGATGAGGGTGCGCACCCCGGGCACGATCCGGCCCCAAAACACCACCGCCGCCCCATGGCGCTGGAACCAGAGCCGGCTCTGGCGCAGCCCCCGGGGGGTGACCCCCAGCCAGCGGCCATGGCGGCCGATGAGGTGCTCCAGCCGTTCCTCATTGATCAGCCGGCCGATGCCGTACCAGAACCAGGCCCCCAGCACCGTGCCGAGCAGGCCGGAGAGGATCACGGGCAGGAGCTGGAGCTGCCCCTTGTGGGCCAGGAAGCCCCCCAGGGGCATGATGAGTTCCGCCGGGATGGGCGGAAAAAGGTTTTCCAGAAACATGCCCAGGGTGATCAGCCCGTAGCCCAGGAGCGGATGGCGATCCGCCCCGGCCTGGATGAGCCGCGGCAGGGCTTCCAGCGCGGCTTTGATCAGGCCCGCCCCATCAGGCATGGGACTGGTGGCGCCGTCGCCAAAGACGCCAGACCTTTTCCAGTTCGAGGTAGAGGAAGAGGAGCAGGCTGAAGCCCACGCAGATGGTCAGATCCCTGCCGCTGAGTGGAACCGTGCCGAAGAACCGTGCCAGGGGAGGCACATAGAGCAGCGCCAGTTGAAGGGCGGTGGTGAGCACAACCGCGATGAGCAACCAGGGGTTGGAGAAGGGGGCCACCTGGATCAAGGGACGGTCACTGCGGGCGGCCAGGGCATGGCCCATCTGGGCGAGGCAGAGGGTGGTGAACACCATCGTGCGCCAGGGACCCTCCGGGCCGTAGGCGCGATAGGACCAGACCATCAGGGCAATGGTGAGGAGGGCGAAGACGACGCCGATCCGCAGGATGTAGGAGCCGATGCCCCGGGCAAAGATCGATTCCCCGGGCTGGGCAGGGGGGCGCCGCATGATGTCCTTCTCCCCCGGTTCCAGGGCCAGGGCCAGGGCGGGCACCCCGTCTGTCACCAGGTTCATCCAGAGGATTTGCAGGGGCGTCATCGGCACGCCGAAGAGACCCACCAGCGGCGCGGCGGCAATGGTGAGAAGTTCCCCCACATTGCTGCCGAGGATGTATTTGACGAAGCGTCGAATGTTCGCATACACCAGCCGCCCTTCCTCCACCGCGTTGACGATGGTGGCGAAGTTGTCATCCAGCAGCACCATGTCGGAGGCCTCCTTGCTCACCTCCGTGCCGGTGATGCCCATCGCCACCCCGATGTGGGCCTGCTTGAGGGCCGGGGCGTCATTGACCCCGTCGCCGGTCATCGCCACCACCTGGCCATTGGCCTGCAGCGCCTTGACGATGCGCAGCTTTTGATCGGGAGGAACTCTCGCAAAAATGCTGCACTGCCGCACCACGGTGCTCAGGTGGGCGTCGTCAAAGGTTTCCAGTTCCCGCCCGAGCACCACCTCCGCCGACTCGTCCACCAGACCGATGCTGCTGCCGATGGCCCTGGCCGTCAGGGGGTGGTCGCCGGTGATCATCAGGGGTCGGATCCCGGCCTCCCGGCAACGGCTCACGGCAAGGGGCACCTCCGGCCGGGCTGGATCAAGCTGGGCCATCAGGCCGAGCAGCACCTGCTCCCGCAGCTCCAACTCGGGGCTGGGGTGATGGGGAGCGCAGGCGAAGGCGAGCACCCGCAGGCCTCCCGCCGCCAGCTCCTTCGCCTGCTCCAGCCACCAGCGCCGCTCATTGGCCTCCAGGGACACAACGCCGGAACCATCGATCCAGCGGCTGCAGGTGGTGATGATCACTTCGGGCGCCCCCTTGCTGATCATCAGCGTGCGGGATCCGACGGCCGCGGCTCCCAGGGGGGCTTGCAGCTGTCCGCTCCCATCCTGCAGCCAGACGGCCATCAGCTGGCGCTCCGAGCTGAAGGGGATCTCCGCCTCCCGGGGATGGAGGCTGCGGAGGGCAAAGCCATCGATGCCCGCCTTGGCCGCCACCACCAGCAAGGCCCCCTCGGTGGGATCGCCGAGGATGTCGAAGCGTCCATCGGCTTCCTTGGTGAGTTCCGCGTCGCTGCAGAGCACGCCGGCCTTGAGGAGCAGATCACGGGCTCCTTCCGGAAGGCCGGCCTCGCTGCCGGCGGGAGGCGGCAACTGGCGGGCCGTGAAGGTGCCCTTGGGGTCGTAGCCGTGGCCGGACACGGCCACCGCCTCCGTGCCGCAGCGCAGCTCCTGCACCACCTGACGGTTCTGGGTGAGGGTGCCGGTTTTGTCGGAGCAGATCACGGTCACCGAGCCCAGGGCCTCCACCGCCGGCAGGCGGCGGATGAGGGCGGCGCGCCGCACCATGCGCTGGGTGCCGATGGCCAGGGTGACGGTGATCACGGCCGGGAGGCCCTCCGGCACGATCGCCACCGCCATCGACAGCGCCACCTCCAGGAGGTTGATCAGCTGCTGCCCCAGCAGCCAGCCCCCCAACACCACAACGGCCACCAGGGCCAGGGCGGATCCGACCAGCACATTGGCCAGGCCATCCAGCCGTTCCTGCAGGGGGGTGGTCTCGCCACCGGCGTTGTTGATCAACGTGGCGATCTGTCCCAGCTCGGTGCCCATCCCCGTGGCGGTCACCACGGCCGTTCCCCGTCCGCGGGCCACCTCCGTGCCCTGGAACAGACAGTTCAGGCGCTCCAGCACAGGCGTCGTGGCTTCCAGCACCTTCTGGGCCTGTTTGCTCACCACCTCCGCTTCGCCCGTGAGGGCCGCCTCCCGGAGCCCCAGCTCCACGCTCTCCAGCAAGCGGGCGTCCGCGGGCACCCGATCGCCGGCCTCCACGCGCATCAAGTCTCCCGGCACCAGCTGCTCGCTCGGGAGACGGCGCCACTCGCCATCCCGGAGCACGGTCACCAGGGGCTGGGCCATCTCCCGCAAGGCGAGCAGGGCCTTCTGGGCCCGTGCTTCCTGCAGGTAGCCCAGCAGGGCGTTGAGGCCGACGATCAGCACAATCGCGATGGCGTCCTTGGGAAAGCGCCGCTCAAGAAACGCCACCCCCGCCGAGACGGCGGCCACCGCCAGCAGCATGATCAACATCACGTTGCTGAGCTGATCCCAGAGGATGCGCAGGCCGCTGCGACCCGGCGCCAGCTCCAGACGGTTGAGCCCCGCCCGGGCCAGACGCTCGGCGCTCTGGGCTTCGCTCAGGCCCTGTTCGGTGGCGTTGAGTTGTTCAAGGCACTCCCGGGGGGAGAGGGCATGCCAGGGCTGTCGGGGCGGAGACGCTGTCACTCGAACCTGAAGGATTGGCGTGGAAGTTAACCCCCTTTTCCAGAAGTCGACGGATGGAGAGGGCCTGGGGGACCTGCGGATCGTAGGTTTCAAAGGCAGCCGGTCCTGTTGATGGCGCGCTTTCAAGCCCTGATCACGCTGCGTCAATGGCTGATCGGTCAGCCCCTGCCCAGCAGCGCCCACCATGAAGAGCGCTACAGCAACGCCGAGGCCCTGGCGATCCTGAGTTCGGATGCCCTCTCCTCTGTGGCCTACGCGACCCAGGAGATCGTGTTGATGCTTGGTCTGGCCGGGGCCTCGGCCCTGGTCCACACCCTGCCGATCACGGGGTTGATCGTGGGACTGATGGTGATCGTCGGCACGAGCTATCGCCAGACGATCCGGGCCTATCCCCACGGGGGCGGTTCCTATCGGGTGTCGGAGGAAAACCTCGGCCCGATCCCGGGCCTGGTGGCCGGCGCGTCCCTCTCGATTGATTACGTGCTCACGGTGGCGGTGAGCGTGGCGGCGGGGATCGCCGCCCTCACCTCCTATGTCCCAAGCTTGGAAGCCGACCGCGTGCCCCTCTGCCTGGTGGCGGTGGTGCTGGTGATGGTGACCAACCTGCGGGGGGTGAGCTCCAGCGCCCGATTGCTGAGCGTGCCCACCTATTTGTTCATGGGCATGGTGATGATCCTGCTGGTGGCGGGAGCGGTGAAGAGCGGCCTGGGCCAGCTGCCCACCACCCCCCTGGCCGACCAGGAGCGGCTGTTGCGAGAGGCCCACGGCCATGGCCTCACCGTGGTGGGGCCGATGCTGCTGTTGCGGGCCTTCAGCTCCGGCTGTGCCGCCCTGACGGGCATCGAGGCGATCAGCGACAGCGTGGCGGCCTTCAAGCCGGTGGAGTGGCGCAACGCCCGGCGGGTGTTGGCGGTGATGGTCTTCATGCTGGCGGTGATGTTCAGCGGCATCAGCGCCCTGGCCCATCAAAGCGGCGTGGTGTACGTGGAAAATGGCCCCACGCTGTTGTATCAGCTCGGGGGACGGATCTTCGGGGATGGCCCGTTGCTGGCGCTGTTGCAGCTGGCCACCCTGCTCATCCTTCTGTTGGCAGCCAACACGGCCTATGCCGACTTTCCCCGGCTGGCGGCTTTTTTGGCGCGGGATGGCTTCCTGCCCCGTCAGCTGGCCTCCCTGGGGGATCGGTTGGTGTTCAGCAACGGCATCTACGCGTTGAGCGGATTCGCGGCCCTGCTGCTGATCCTGTTTCAGGGCAGCGTCAGCCAGTTGATCCCCCTTTACGCGGTGGGAGTCTTTCTCAGCTTCACCCTCTCCCAGACGGGGATGGTGGTGCATTGGTGGAAGCAGCGCGACCGGGGCTGGCACAGCAAGGCCCTGGTGAATGGTCTGGGTGCCGCGATCACGGCGGTGGTGACCGTGGTGCTTCTGTTGAGCAAGTTCACCCATGGCGCCTGGTTGGTGGTGCTCACCATCCCGATTCTGGTGGCGATCTTTTTGCGCATTCGCACCCACTACAACCATGTGGCGCGGCGCTTGCGCCTCGCGAAGGACGTGCGCCTGAAGTTGCCGCCCCCGCCCCCCAGTGGCGGCACGCCCACCGTGGTGCTGGTGGGGCAGCTGCATCGGGGCACGTTCGAGGCGATCCGTTTCGCCCGCACGATCGCCAGCGATCTGGTGGCGGTGCATGTGGATCTGGGCACGGCGAGCACGCTGGAATTCCGCGACAACTGGCTGCGACAGGTGCCGGAGGTGCAACTGGAGGTTCTCCCCTCTCCCTATCGCTCCCTGGTGGATCCGGTGGTGGAGTTCGTCGGGCGGTTCGAGAAGGAGCACCGCAAGGACCGGGATCGGTTTTGCGTGATCGTGCTGCCGGTCTTCGTGACCCGGCACCGCTGGGAGAACCTGCTGCACAACCAAAGCACGATTCTGTTGCGCAATGCCCTGCGAGCCCAGGGCACGCGGGTGGTGACGACGGTGGGCTTCTATCTCTGAGGAAGCCGGGAGACCCCTATGGGGCTAAATTCCTACTGACAAACCGTATTTTCGGGGCCGGGCCCGCGCCCCCCTCCCATGAGCAACTTCCTCGCGGTGGCGTCCACGCCGCCGGGTCTCCTCACGCTGGCGGTGTTGGCCGGATCGATCCTGCTCTTCGTCACCGGTTGGCTGGCGCCCGAGGTGGTGGGTCTCCTCGCCGCCGCCCTGCTCGTCACCTTCCAGGTGCTCAAGCCCGACGAGGCGGTGCAGGGGTTCGGCAGTCCGGCCCTGATCACCCTGATGGGCCTCTTCGCAGTGGCGGCCGGCCTGTTTCGCAGCGGAGGCCTTGATCGCCTGCGGGCTTTGATCGGCTCCGACGCCGTGCGCACTCCCCAGCGCATGATCACCCTCCTGGTGGGCGTGGTGGCGCCCTTGTCCGGATTCATCCCCAACACCCCGATCGTCGCCACCCTTTTGCCGGTGCTCGAGGGCTGGTGCCAACGCCACCGGATCGCGCCCTCCCGGGTGTTGCTTCCCCTCTCCTTCTCCACGGTGCTCGGGGGCACGATCTCCCTGTTGGGCACCTCCACCAACCTGCTCGCCAGCGACGTCAGCCGCCAGCTGGGCTTCGGCTCTCTGGATCTCTTCAGCTTCACCAGCATCGGCATTCCCGTGTGGCTGCTCGGCAGCCTCTACATGCTCCTGGTCAGCGACCGCCTGCTCCCGGACCGGGGGATGGAGGGCGATGACCTGCTGGATGGTTTGACGCGGGCGGGATACCTCACGGAGGTGCTGATCCCCAACGACTCCCCGTTGATCGGCCAAACCCTCCACGCCAGCCGTCTGCAGCGCCGCTTTGATGTGGACGTGCTGGAACTGCAGCGCGGGGAGGAGATCTTCGGCGCGCCCCTGGCCGATCGGGTGTTGCAGGGGGGCGACAGGCTGGTGCTGCGCTGCAACCGCGAAACCCTCCTCCGCCTGCAGCAGGAGCAAACCGTGGTGCTCTCCCCCGCCGGGGAGCAGGAAGAAGCGATCGAGGAGCTTCAGCGTCCGGAGGTCACCACCCAGCGGATTGTGGAGGTGCTCGTGCCCAATGGCTCCAGCCTGGCGGGCTCCAGCCCCCGCGACCTACGCTTTCGGCAGAGCTACAACGCCACCTTGATGGCTGTTCGGCGGGGCAACCAGGTGTTGCGGGAGCGGTTGGGGCGGCTGGTGTTGCAGGCGGGCGACGTGCTCTTGCTGCAGGCGCCGGTGGACGCGATCCGGGGGATGCAGGCCAACAACGATCTGGTGCTGCTGGATGAACTGGAAAAGGACCTGCCCACCACCAATCGCAAAACCCTGGCGGTGATCATCAGCGCGTTGGTGATCGTGCTGCCGATGTTCAAAGTGCTGCCCTTGATGGCGGCGGTGCTGCTGGCGGTGGTGATCATGGTGGCCACGGGCTGCCTGCGCTCCGGGGAGCTGCTGCGCGCCGTGCGGTGGGATGTGATCCTGCTGCTGGGCTCGCTGTCGTGCTTTTCGGTGGCCATGCAGAAAACCGGCCTGGCGGAGGCCATGGCCCGCGATCTGCTCCATTCCCTCCAGGGTTGGCCGCCCTATGGGGTGCTGCTGGTGGTCTTCGTGCTGGGTCAGCTGTTCACCGAGGCCCTCAGCAATGGCACCACCGTGGTGTTGCTGACGCCGATCGCCACAGAGTTGGCCAAGGGGTTGGGGCTCCCGCCCATGGCCTTCATCTTCGCCATTCTCATCGCCGCCAGCCAAAGCTTCCTGACGCCGATCGGCTACCAGACCAACCTGATGGTGTTCGGCCCCGGTCGTTATCGCTTCACCGACATGACCCGTTATGGCGCCCCCCTGACCGTCATGCTGGCCCTTGTGGTGCCCTGGTTGCTCTGTCGCCGCTTCGGACTCTGAACGCTCTGGCTCCTACTCCGCCTCGACCGCCGGGAAACGCTTGCGGTGGCGCAGGGAATCGCCCAGCGACAGGGCCAGAAAGACCAGGCCGATCAAACCCGTCACCCATTCCGGCAAGTGGTGGTGGTGTTCCCGAAGCCAGATGCCCGCCAGCATGAGACCGCCGAGGGCCCCGATGGCGTAGTGGGCTCCATGCTCCAGAAAGATCAGCTGCTCGAGGGCTTTTTCCCGGGAGAGCATCAAGGTGAGGGAGCGGATGAAGAGGGCGCCCAGGCCCAGGCCGGTCATGATCAGGGCCAGATTGGAGGTGATGGCGAAGGCGCCGATGGTGCCATCCAGGCTGAAGGAGGCGTCGAGCAGTTCGAGGTAGAGGAGGCTTGCCAGCCCGCCACCGGCGGCCAGCCGCTCCCCGGCCCGCTCCTCATCGCCGAAGGCCGCCGCCAGGGAGGTGCTGAGCAGTTGCAACACCAACCCCAACACCCCGGCGATCATCACCTCCGCGTGCCGCTCGGCCGGCAGCACAGCCACCAGGCCCAGCAGAAGCAGCAGGGCCAGGGCGATCTCCGCGGACTCCACGCGGCCGGCCGCGCTCAGGCGCCGCTCCAGGGGCTGAAACCAGTGCAATGTCTTGGCCTCATCGAAGAAATAGCGCAGAAACACCATCAACAGAAACAGCCCGCCGAAGGCGAGGATGCGCGGTTCCGCCAGATCCAGCAGCTGGCGGTAGACCTCCGGTTGGTGCAGGGCGGCATCGAGAGCCCGGGAGAGGCTGACGCCACCGGCGAGGGCCACCATCAGCAGCGGTCCGGCGAAGCGCACGCCGAACACGGGGATCACCAGACCCCAGGTGAGGAAGAAGCGCTGCTGGCCGGGGGTGAGCTTCTCCAACACGCGGGCGTTCACGACGGCGTTGTCGAAGGAGAGGGACACCTCCAGCACCAGCAACACCAGGGTGATCCAGACGGCGCTCGGGCCCCGCAAGCCGAGCACGATCGCCAGACCGGCGGCGCAACAGGCCAGGGGGAACAGCAGATAGCGGAGATACCGCCAGGGCATGGCACTGGGAAGGGAATCTCCCATGTTGACGGCCCGCCGGGGGGGCGATCAGAGGGAGGGCGGCAGGGGAGTCTCGGGCTGATCCGGGCTCTTGGTGCCGGGGGGCTTCTCGCGCTCCAACTGGCGGCGCTCCAGGGCGGAGAACAGCTTGGGCACCAGCACGATCACGGTGAGCAGCAGCAGGGCTCCCAGGCCGAAGTTGACCACCCCGCCCACCATCCTGGAGAAGGGGATCCAGCGCCCCCCGAGCCAGGCCAGGCTCACCATCGTGGCCGCCCAGAGCACGGCCCCGGCGCTGTTGCAGAGGAGGAAGCGCCGATAGGGCATGCCCACGGCCCCCGCCATGGGACCCGCCACCACCCGCAGCACCGCCACAAAGCGGCCCATGAGCACGGAGGCGTTGGCGTGGCGCAGAAACTGCTCCCGCAGGCGCTCCAGTTGCTCGGGCGACTGGCGCAGCAGGCCGCCCACCCGCAGGATCAATCCCCAGCCCGCCCGGCGGCCCACCCAGTAGCCCAGGTTGTCGCCCAGCATGGCGCCAGTGGCCGCTGCGGCCATCACGCCCAGGCCATTGAGATGGCCGCTGCCGGCGGCATAGCCCCCGAGGAGCGTGACCGTTTCACCGGGCAGGGGCAGGCCGGCATTTTCCAGGAGCATGGCGAGAAAGATCACGCCATAACCCCACTGCTGCAACAGCTGTTGCAGCCGCTCCGGATCGAGGCCACCCTCCAGGCTGAACAGGGCAAGGGGGGGGCAGACCATCGGCCGGGGGGGGGAATCCCCGGAAAGCTAATGCCCGCCCTCCCGCATGCGAGCCACGAAAGCCTGCTCCTGCTCGTGGCTAGCCAGGGCACCATCCTCAACAATGATGATGCGATCAGCGATGTCGAGAATCTTGTTGTCGTGGGTCACCAGAATGATGGTGGTCTTTTCTTCATCGGCCATCTGCCGCATCATGTTGACCACGGTTCGTCCGGATTCCTTGTCGAGGGCGGCGGTGGGTTCATCGCCGAGAACGATCCGCGGCCTGCTCACCAGGGCGCGGGCAATCGCCACCCGCTGACACTGGCCGCCGGAGAGATTGGAAGGGTAGTAATCCATTCGATCGCCCAGGCCCAATGTCGTCAACA
This sequence comes from Cyanobacteriota bacterium, assembly GCA_046340515.1. Classification (GTDB taxonomy): domain Bacteria; phylum Cyanobacteriota; class Cyanobacteriia; order PCC-6307; family Cyanobiaceae; genus Cyanobium. The sequence goes on from JBKDTB010000187.1 coordinate 18,006, forward strand.
TGTCGCCGGCGATTTGATCCATGTTTTGCTCCAAATAGGCGTCATGCAATTCGAGGGAAAGGCGCACGTTGCGGCGGGCATTGAGAAACATCATCAGGTTGTGGGCCTGAAAGATGAAACCCACGTTGAGGCGCAACTTGGCGAGCTGATCCTTGCTGGCTCCCTTGAGTTCCTCGCCGAGGATGCGCAGGCTGCCATCCATGCAGGAGCGCAGGCCACCGAGCATGGTGAGCAGGGTTGTCTTGCCTGATCCGGAGGGGCCGGTGCAGATCACGATCTGCCCGGGGTGGATGTCGAGGCTGATGTCCTTGAGGGCGTGCTTGCGGGTGTCGCCACTGCCAAACCAGTGGTTGACATTGCGCAGGGAGATCACCGGCTCCCCGGAGGACGATGCGGGCGTGGCAGGCGGAGAGGAGGTCATGACGAGGGCTCAGTACACGTCAGCCGGATCGAGCTGCACCAGCTTGCGCGTGGCCAGGGAACCAGATCCGACGCACATCACGAAGGTGAGCAGCAACACCTGCAGGGCGCGACTGGCGGTCATGATCACCGCCAGCTTGGTGATGTTCGCCAACAGGGCATAGAGGGCGGCGGAAGCGAGGAAGCCGGGGATGAAGCCCACCACGGCGAGGATGGCGCTCTGCTGGATCACAATCGAGATCACATAAGCATCCGTGTAGCCCATGGCCTTGAGGGTGGCATATTGTGGTAGGGAATTCATCACATCTGTGAAGAGGATCTGGTAAACGATGATGCTGCCCACCACAAATCCCACCACCACACCCAAGGTGAAGATGAAGCCCACGGCAGAATTGCGTTTCCAGTAGCTCATCTCCATGCTGGCCAGTTGATCACGGGTGACAACCTTTACATCCTTCGGCATCAGGGGCTGGATGGCCCGCTGCACCGCCAGGGGGTCAACACCAGGATCAAGCTGGATCAGGCCCACCTCAATCTGGCTTGGATTCTTATCAGAAAAGATGAGGAAGTATGTGTTGTCACTCACGATCATGTTGGCATCTGCCGCGAAGGTGGCCCCGAGAGAAAAGGTGTCGATGATGCGCAGCTGTTTCTTGTTGACCTCCACGCTCACGAAGGGGCTGGACTTAAGATCTTTGGCAATCGGCCCATATTGGGATTTGGAATTGCGGTCAAAGAGGGCATTGCGCAGGGGTTGAAGGCGGGAAGGATTGACTTCCAGTTCAGGGAAGGCCAGGGAGGGACGGCTGAGGTTGACGCCATAGACAAAGATGTCAAACATCTCGCGTGTTCCAGGCGTGATCCAGGTGCCGCGCGCCACATGAAGCGGCGACACGCCCGCCACACCCTCCACCCCCAGGGCCTGGTAAAGGCGGCTGCGATCAAAAACCTGCAAGGAGCCCAGGTTGCTGTAGCCAGCGCTCACCATCATCAGCTCGCCCTGCATGCGGCGGATGGGTTCGCATTGGCTGTTGTAGATGCTGTCCAGCAAGCCGAGCTGGAAAAACATCAGGATGTTGGAGAAACTCACCCCCGCCACGCCGATGACCAGTTTCACGGGGTTGTGGCTCACCTGCAGCCAGGCCACCGGGGTGCGTTTGAGGGCCTTGTGCAGCGTCTTGCGCAGGGCCTCGATCATGGCAGGCGACCCTGGGCGGGTGAGGGATCAAAGACCACATTCACCTGCAGGTTGGAGGCGAAGCGCAGCCGTTTTTCCTGCTTGGAGGTGGGATGCAGGCGGAGTTTCACCTCATAGACCCGTTGATCCATGTTTTCTCCGGGCGTGCCAGCAAAGATGCTCTGCTTCTGCACTTGGGGCAGCACTTTGTAGAGGATGGCGCGGGCGCTGCCTTGGAAACCATCTGCCGTGATCGTGGCCCCTTGGCCGATCTTGAGTTTGTTGAGATCGGATTGATACACCTCCGCCGTGATCACCATGTTGTTGGTGTCCGCCATTTCCAGCAGGCCGTTATCTCCCACCTTGTCACCAGGGTAGGAGAAGATTTTCAGAATGCGGCCATCCTGGGGAGCCAAAACCGTGGCATCGCCAAGATCCTGTTTCGCCTTGTCGCGGGAGGCTTCCGCCTGGCGCCATTCATTCTTGGCGGTGTCCACATCCACCTGACGCACCTCCTTGATCTTTTCGAGGGTTTGCTTGGCCCCCTCGATGTCGGAGCGCAGGCGGGATTCGGTGCCGGCCTTGTCTTCGATCGCCTTGGCCAGGTCTGCCTTGGAGGTTTTGGCGCGGGTGCGGTAGCGGTCGCGATCCAGCTCCGACACGGCGCCAGAGAGGTAGAGCTTGTCGTAGCGAAGGCTCTCCAGCCTGGCCTCTTCCGCCTTGGCCCGCGCGGAAGCCACCGACTGTTCGCCAGTCAGCTTGGCGGCGGCCAACTGCCGGTTCAAACTCTCGATTTCATAGTCTTGCGCCCGGATTTCTCCTTGCTTCGCTCCCGCCAACACCTGGTTCAACTTGGAGCGGCTCACGCCCACCTTCTCCTCCGCTTCCTGCAAGGCCGCCTTCCGGGAGCCAAAGCTGTTGAGAATCGCCAGGGGTTGCCCCTGCTTCACCTCGTCGTCCTCCTGCACCAGCAGCTTTTCAATGCGATCGCCACTCAGGGAGGTGGCGATGGAGACGCGACGGATCTTCGATTCAGGCTCCACCCGTCCGAGGGCCGACACCCGGCGCGGAGCCACCACGGCGGGCTCCTTGGCCTTCTGCCGGTTGCAGGCCACCAGGGGCGGCAGCAGCAGGGCCGCCGCCACGGCCGCCGCCAGGGGCAGGAAGGTTCGGGAGGCCAGGGAGCGTCGCGGCGCCGGCGAGGGGCCCCTGACCTGGCCCATCCCCGCGCCCCTGGCCAGGAGCCCCGCGGAGCGGCCCGCCATCGCCGTGTCCTCCACTGCCAACGCGTGCTCCATCCGACCTGGTGATCGTTCTCAACATAGGGGGGGTCGGCTTCCTGTCATCCCCTTCGCCATTCAATGACACCTGCGTTCCCTCAGGGTCATGGCCACCCAGTCTTGTCCTCGAAGCGAGGGTTTCGGCTGGGACCTGTCGGGGTTTTGACGGCCCGGGGCGGAACGCTCAGCGTGGTGCGGGGGGCGCATGGGCCAAGGGCCGCGATCGGGGCCCCCACGGCAAGGAACAACAACAGCGGCCAGCTGATCCTGGCAGGGACGCCGTCCCCCAAAACAATGGCCCGATCCCTGCGGCATGATCCATGAAGCATGACGATCCACACCCCACCCCTGGTTCTGGTGCACGGCATGTTGGACACCTCGGCGGTGTTTGACCGACTCCAACGGGAGTTGGCTGGCCGCCGGGACCCCCTGTTGATCCCCGATCTCCCTTTGCGGCTGGGCCGCACGCCGGTGACGGAGGGGGCGGAACGGCTGGGGCGGGCCATCGAGGCGGCCTTCGGGTGCGAGCAACCGCTGGATCTTCTGGGCTTTTCCATGGGCGGGGTCATCGCCCGTTACTGGATCCAGAGGCTGGGGGGCCATCGCCGCACCCGGCGCTTCCTGAGCGTGGGCAGCCCCCAGCAGGGCACCCTCACCGCCCAACCCTGGCCCGGTTGGCTCTTTGGCGGCATCGCCGATCTCCGGCACGGCAGCGCCCTGTTGGAGGGGCTCAACAGCGACCTGGATCGCCTGAGCCGCATCGAATGCCACAGCTACTACTCTCCCCTCGATCTGGTGGTGCTGCCGGGTTGGCGCGCCGTGCTCCCGGTGGGCGCCGTCACCATGCTGCCCGTGCCCACCCACCCCCAGCTGCTGCGGGATCCGGCGGCGATCAAGCCCCTGGCGAAAGAGTTGCTGCGCCCCTGAGCGCCGACCGCTCCCTTCCGCCCCCTTTAGCCTGACCTTCTCCCGCGGCCAACGTGTGGCGATGCGTCTGCCGATGGAAGGAGGGATGGGATGGCTGGTCGTTTCTCTGCTGGTGCGCTGGTTGCTCGGTTGGGCCCTGGCCTTGCGCTTTCCCCTGCTGCCCCCCGGCACCCCCAGCCACTCCCGCCGGCTCTCGGTGTTGATCCCCGCCCGCAACGAGGCGGCCACCCTGCCCCGTCTGCTGGCCTCCCTCGCCGCTCAGAGGCTCCAGCCCGATGAGGTGATCGTGATCGACGACCATTCCGACGACGACACAGCCGCCATCGCCAACAACGCCGCGCTGTTGCCGATCCGGGTGATCCAGCCGCCGCCCCTGCCTCCAGGTTGGTGCGGCAAGCCCTGGGCTCTCCACCATGGCGTGCGGGCCAGCTGCGGAGAGCTGTTGCTCTTTCTCGATGCCGACACCGAACCCGGCCCGGAGTTCGCTGAGCGGCTGGTGGCGCGGCACGAAGCGCTGGGGGGGCTCGTCTCGGTGCAGCCCTATCACCGCACCGAGAAGCCGTATGAACAGCTCTCGGTGCTCTTCAACCTGGTGGGCCTGATGGCCGTGCCGCTGGGGCCGGGCTGCGGGGTGGCGTTCGGGCCGGCGCTGCTCACCAGCAGGAGCGATTAAGAGCGCAGTGGGGGCCACGCCGCCGTGGCGGGCAAGGTGGTGGAGGATTGGTTCCTGGGCCACGGCTACGAGCGTGCCGGCTTGCCGGTGAGCGCCTTCATCGGCTACGGCCAACTCGCCTATCGCATGTATCCCGGTGGGTTGGGCGACATGGTGATCGGCTTCGACAAGAATTTCGCCACCGCCGCCGGAGAGGTGCGCTGGCCCTGGATGGTGGCGGTGTTGCTCTGGCTCTCGGGCCTCTTCTGGGCGGCCTGGTGTCTGCCGGCCGCCCTGCTCGGTTGGCCCCTGGTGGGGGATCCCGCCATCGCCCCGAATGCGCTGATCTATGCCGCCCATGCCCTCCAGTTGCTGGTGCTCACCCGCCGGGTGGGGCGCTTCCGCTGGATCAACCTCCTGTTTCCCTTGCCAGTGCTCTTTTTTCTCGGGGTGTTTCTGCTGGCGATCCTCAACCTCGAGCGGGGGCGGGTGCGATGGAAAGGGCGCACCTTTCGCACCCGCTGATGACCGATCAAGCTCTGCGTTCGCTGCTCAGCTCGGCCGCCCTCTGGCTGGTGGCGGCCCTGCTGGTGGGGCAGCTGGCCAATCTGGTGCCGCCGCGGTGGTTGGCGACGGGGAAGCGGCGCCCGCCTCCCCGGGGCAGCCCAAGGGCCGCTCCCCCGGGGATCCGCCTCTGGAAGCGGTGGATCCCCGATGCCGGCGGTGCCCTGCCCGGGGGCGTGCCCAAGGCCAGCCTGGTGCGGCGCGATCCGGTGGCGTTGCGGCGGTTGGTGGTGGAAACCCGCCGGGCTGAGCTGGTGCACTGGCTGTTGTGGCCCGCGGGCCTGCTCAGCGCCCTTTGGCTGCCGCCCGAGGGCGTGGCGGTGAATCTGGTGTTTGGCACGCTGTTCAACCTGCCCTGCGTCTTGGTGCAGCGCCACAACCGGCGGCGGCTGCGACGCTGCCTGGCCCGCATGGGGGCCTGAAGCCCACTGGCTTCGCCTGCGCCGCGGCGGCCGGAACCGTTCAGGGCCCGAGCAGGCAGGCCTCCAGCTGGAGCGCCGCCGTCATGCCCGGGGCCTCCGCGTGGGGCGCCACCACCAGGCGATGGAGCCCCGCCTCCAGCACGAAGCGGTCGCGCCGCACGTCAAACCAGGCCAGACGCCGAAGGGGGATGGGAAGGCGGAGGCGCCGGGATTCCCCCGGCTCCAGGCCCACCCGCTGGAAGGCCACCAGGATGCGCGGCGGCCGCTCCACCTCCAGCCCCGGCGGCTCCAGATACACCTGCAGCACCTCCGCGGCTTCTCTACCGCCGCTGTTGGCCACGGTGACCAGCAGCTCCACCCAGCCCCTCGCCGCGTCCTGCCCCGCCTCGCCAGCCCCAAGGGGTGCGCTGTGCATCACCGCCACGGCCTCGCTGTGGGCAAAGGCGCTGTAGGACAGGCCGAAGCCGAAGGGGTAGGCCGCTCTCTGGCCCTGGCGCCGCAGGCGCCGGTAGCCGTGCCAGAGGTCGTAGACGACCCGGGGGGCGCGGGGCTCGAAGGGGGGCAGGTGATCCTCGCGGAAGGGGATGGAAAAGGGCAGCCGGCCCGAGGGCGACACGGCGCCGAAGAGCACATCAGCCAGGGCATGCCCCCCCTGCTCGCCGGGATACCAGAGCAGCAACACCCCTGGCACCTGCTGGTCCCACGCGCTGCAGAGGATCGCGCCGCCGCCCATGAGCACCACCACGGTGCGCGGGTTGGCGGCGGCCACGGCGCGGATCAGGGCGACCTGCTCGGCCGGCAGGCGGAGATCGGTGCGATCACCGGCGGCGAAGTCGCCTCCCTGGCGGGCGGAGGCGTGGCTGGTGAGCCAGGCGAACAGGCGGGTGAACCGCTGCCAGTGGCCGCGCCAGCCGGGCCAGCCGCGCTGCTGGCCCAGCCAGTCGGGAGGGGGGATC
>JBKDTB010000188.1:0-2652 GCA_046340515.1 Cyanobacteriota bacterium
GGAACCGGTGCCGATCTGGGTGAGGTCCACCGTCACCGCCCGGAATCCCTCCGCCTGCAGCTCTTCAGCGGTGCGGATCATCAGGCTCGATTTGCCCAGCTGGCGGGGGGTGAGCACATAGGCAAAACGCGACTGCCGGCACAGCTCCAGCAGCTGTTGATCCGCCGGCCGGCTCAGGTAGATGCCCCCCTCCTGGGCCTGGACGGTGCCGCCGGTGGTGTAGATGCACTCAGCCATCGAGATGCTCGCCGAAGTAAGCGGCGTAGAGCGGGCAACGGGGCCGCAGGGCCCCGTTTTCCTGGCGAACCAGGCCGGCGGCGATCAACAGGCGGCTGGTCTTTTCGTCGTCGCAGCGGTTGCTGCGGATCACCTGGCGCAGGCCGGCACGCAGGGCCATGTTGTCCACGATGCGGAACAGGTGATAGCGCAGGTGGTCTCCGAATGGCCCGTAATCGCTGGCGGCCTGCACCAATACCCGCTCCACTGGCATCAGCCCGCCCGCCACCAGATACAGCGCTCGTCGCACCAGGTAGGGGTGGCCGTGCAGCAGCGCCATCAGCTGAGCCAGTGGGCCCGGGGCCAGCGGGGCGCCGTGGCGCTGGTTGAGGTCCGCCACCTGCTCGGCGTTGAAATCATCGAGCGGGATCACCTCGCCCACGTTGAAGGGCGACTGGTTGAGATTGGCGATCAGGTGATAAGGCTCGGTGGCGGTGACCAGCGCCAGATCCAGCTGCTTCCACGGCCGAAACAGGGGCACCGGTGAGGCGCGGTTGTTGTGCCAGCCCCGCAGCATCGCAAAGAAATCGGAGCGGTACTCGGCCTCAAACAATCGGTCCACCTCATCCATCGCCAGCAGCAGCGGCCGGTTCAGCGGCTTGAGCACCTGGTTCTGCACGTAGCGCGTGGCCAGCTGGTTGTTGCCACCACTGGCTGCCCAGGCCTCGGCGGTGCCATCCGGCAGCCCCAGCTGCTCAGCCATCGCCTGGCAGAACTGGGGATAGAAACGGTCGGCCTCTCCCAGCACCTCCTGGTCGAACTGCTGCAGATCGAGGTACACCGCCTCCCGGCCCGCCGCCTGCGCCTGCTGGATCACCCGCATCAGCAGCGAGCTCTTGCCCATCTGCCTTGGCCCCTTGATCGTGATCGTCACCCCATGACGCTCCAGGGCCCGCCGCACCACAGCATCACCCTCGCGCTCAATGTAGAAGCGCGATTCAGCAGCCATCGTGCCCTCGACGGGCTCCAGCGGCGCCACCGGAGCCTGGGGGCTGGGGGGCTGGAACTCCCGCAGGGAAGGTGTCGTGGCGGGGGCAGGGATGGAGGGCGCGTTGGGGGAGTCGACCGCTGGGCCGATCTGCTCCGCTGGGCGGCCCAGCTCCTCGCCGGCCATCGCCCGCTCCAGCTCGTCAAGCAGCCGGGGCGTGTCGGCTGGGCTCTCCCACAGGGCCCAGTTGATCGGGTTGAGGTAGGCGCTCAGGGGGTAGGGCAGCATCTCCCGGTAGGCCAGCCGCACCGGCAGGATCCGAGGCCTTCCCTGGCGTTTCTGCAGCCGCTGGGCCGTTTCCACCTCCCCCGCCACCATCTCGCTGTCCACCGAAGCGGCCGAGAGCAGCAGCAGCAGCACATCCGCCTGCCGCAGCTCCCGGTCGATCCGCTCGGCCCAGGGCGTGCCCACGACCATCGCCTGGTCGATGAACACCGCGTGTTTGGTGCTCAGCTGCTCAAACAGCTCCAGCGCCAGGGGCTCATCGGGGCTGACGCCGCGTTTGTAGCTGATGAACACCCGCATGGTGTCAGACGCTGGCGGTGCACTTCTGGGCAAGCATGATCAACTGAAGACTCTGGCGGGAGGGTAGCCATTCTGGGGATCCCCAGCCCAGCCCAGCCCACCCTTGACCCGTGGCCCACCGCCCATCCAAAAACCGACCCCGAGCTCCAGGCCCGCAAGTAGTGGCTGGGCTACCTGCAGCCCCGCGGCTGCAGCGCCTGTTCACAGGCTCACCGGTGGGCGGGGCGTGGGCACGAGCAGGGGGGGATCCCCTCCCCGGGGCGGGAGTGGGATGGAAAGGAAGTCGTCCTCCGCTCACCTGCAGCGGTGGAGCCGTCGGCCATTGCTGGCTGCTGGGTCCCTCGCCTGCGACTTGCGTGATGTGCCGCGCGGAGCCCTCACTCAAAAAGAGGGGCTGTATTCCTTGAATTCTTTGCATCCCGTTGCGCCGCAATGGATCTGAGGAAAAAACCGCCCTGCATTCCTTGGTATTCCTTGGGGCCCGCCCGTGCATTCCTCCCCTCAGCCTCCCGCCAGGGTGCTGCGTGGGCCCCGTTTGTCGCCTGCAGGCCACAGAGCGGGACGACTTGAACCGCTACAGGAACCTGGGCCGCCTGCTCAATGACCTGCAGGGCCTCGTGGTGGCCACCCGCAAGGGAGAAGAGGGGCGGTGCTCCTACCTGCACTACAGCCTCAGCGATGGCGGCGCGGACTGGCTGGCGCGGGTGCTGGACCCATGACCAGGAGCCAGGCGAGGGACCCGATCGACCAGGCCGTGGAGGGGTGTTTACCCCTCTGCCAGCAAAGAATCCACGCCGCGCGGCAAAGAATCCCAAAGAATCCACCCTCAAAAATCGCCCAAACCGACTGCGCTGCAACAGGAG
>JBKDTB010000189.1:0-4228 GCA_046340515.1 Cyanobacteriota bacterium
TCAGACCACCTCATAAACCACAAGAACCGATCTTTTGAAGATACATACTGCTTCCATGGCCAGAGTTAACGCGCGGGAAGGCAACAGCTATATAGTCTTTAAACTGTTCCAGAATATCAGCTTCAAAAAACAGGATTTTCCAATCTGAGTTATGCGAAAGGAAGGCCCGCAACAGGTAGGCTTCATTAAAGTAGGCTCCGTTTCGCAACCACTCATCAGGATATTCAAAGTCCTTGAATATATCGTGAAAATGAACGATGACCCCTGGGCGAAGCAAGGGAAGAATTCCAAAGAATAGGCGTTGCACATCACTGCCATATTTCACGACGTGGCTGGAGTCGACAAACAGCAAGTCACCGCTACCCAGCTCGCCGAACAGGGAAGCCTCCACAGCCGCCAAAGGCTTCTCAATAATCTGATATAGATTCCTGTCTTCCTTTTTTAAAACCCCATACAAACGTTCTGGATAGGGTTCAACAAACGCAACGGATGGCTTGTAACCTGGCAAATCATCGATGGTATCCAGCATCACGGCGGAAGAGTGGCCTGAGCCGATCTCAATAATCCTTTTGGGCCTGTAGCGACGCAACAAGCAGCTCAAAAAGATGGCATCCGCATAGGTAAAGAAGTTGTTGTCATAGTAATAGCGCCTATTGGGCTGAGGAAAATGGGGAAAATCAACCTCTGGGTAGAATGGAGCCAGAGACTGCAACAGAGCAAACTGTTCATCGCGATTGAGATCGAGATCCTGAAGAACGGGAAAAGTGGTTCCCAGCCGACTCAACACCTCCGTACGGCTTGGCACTGGGCTGTAGTAATGACCAGGAAGATGGGCGCCATGCTCGGTGAACGCTCGTTTCACCATGATCTTCATGCGATCTCCATAGGGCACCACCCCAGCCAGTTTGGAGACAAACTGACGGAGCCCGGAGTGATCAGCAAAAAAGGCGGCCATGCGGGAAGAATTGGCTTCTGTTCGAGGAGAGGGAACCGACCAACGCGCCGCTGGCACCCCCCTGAATTCTGAAACACCAGCCGTTCGCCACAAGGCTGGCGGTCAGAGCATCGGACAAGGCAGCGCGGCTTCAAGATTGCGGAGAGTTCTGGCGGTGAGGTGGCCGCAGAAAAACACACCATGCCACCCCAAAGGCCGAAGCGGGCAGGAGCGGAGCTCAACCACCTCAATTCGGACCTTGCGCAAGTCTTGCACGATCCGGAGCGAGCGGCTCAGAGCCGCAACGGCGCCAGCTCCCGCGGCACGATGCCCTTGAGATCGAGCAACACGCCCTGAGGCTGGAGGAGGCGCTTCCAGCGCTCCACCGACATCCCCTGAAACTCCCGGTGGGAAACGGCAACGATCACGCCAGGGAAATCCGCCTCATCCGGGATCTCCCGCCGCACCTCCAAGCCGTAGGCCTGGCCTGCCTCCTCTGGATTCACCAGGGGGTCGACCACCAAAGGCCGCACCCCGTAGCGCTCCAGCTGCCGCACCACATCCACCACCCGGGTGTTGCGCAGGTCTGGGCAGTTTTCCTTGAAGGTGAAGCCCAGCACCAAAACCCGCGAGCCTCCAATCACCCGACCCTGACGGGCCATCGCCATCACCAGCTGGTCCGCCACCCAACCGCCCATGCCGTCATTGATGCGGCGCCCCGCCAACACCACCTGGGGATGGTATCCGGCCTGTTCCGCCTTGTAGGTGAGGTAGTAGGGGTCCACGCCAATGCAGTGGCCCCCCACCAGGCCAGGACGAAAAGGCAGGAAATTCCATTTGGTGCCTGCCGCCTCCAACACATCCAAGGTGTCAATTCCCAAGCGATGAAAGATGAGCGCCAGCTCATTTACCAGGGCGATGTTCAGGTCTCGCTGAGTGTTTTCGATCACCTTGGCGGCTTCCGCCACCTTCATGCTCGAAGCCAGATGGGTGCCCGCAGGAATGATGGAGGCATAGAAGTCATCCACCCATTCCGCCACTTCAGGTGTGGAGCCACTGGTGACCTTCACGATGGTGGTGAGCTTGTGGGTGCAGTCGCCGGGATTGATCCGCTCCGGGCTGTAGCCACACACAAACCCCGCCTCCGGCCCTGGGGCATTGAACGCCAATCCCGACGTCCGCTCCAGGATCGGGACGCACACCTCCTCCGTGGCGCCTGGATACACCGTGCTCTCGTAAATCACCACCGGCAGGGTTGTGGCTCCGGCCATGGCACGGGTTTTCAGAGCCTCACCCACGGTGGCGCTGGCCCGCTCCAAGGGGGAAAGATCCGGCCGCTTCGCCCCATCCACCGGCGTGGGCACCGTGACGATGAACACATCCGCGGCCGCCAAAGCCGCAGGGTCTCCCACATACCGCACCAGGACGGCAGCGGCAAGGTCTTCCGCGGTGGCTTCCAGGGTGCGATCCACGCCACGCCGCAGTTCGGCCAGGCGTTCATGGTTGAGATCAAAGGCCAGGACGGTCCGTCGCAAGGAGCCAGATGGAGTGCCGAACGCCAGGGCCAGGGGCAAACCCACGTAGCCCACGCCAATCACTGCCACGGTGCAGGTGGAACCGGGAGGCAAGGGCAAGGGTGGAGAAGGGGGCATCAGGGTCGACGGTCGAGCCATGCCATCACACGGCGGGCCCCGGAGCGCAGGGGAGAGCGGGGGCGGTTGCTGCGCTTCTCCCTGGAGGGCTTCCCCTTCCCTTGCTGGAGGGGGACCTCCGCATCCCCATTGGCGGACACTGGGGTGGAAACGGCCGCCAGGGATTCAGCCGCCTCATCCTCAGGCGCCTCGGCATAGGCCCCATAGCCATATCCATAGCCATATCCATATCCATATCCATATCCATAGCCATATCCATAGCCATAGCCATAGCCATACCCTTTGGCTCCGGCCGCCCGACCTGACCTCTGGTTTGCCAGCACACCCAACACATCCACACCCGTTTCCTTGATTCGTTGCAGAGCCTGGGCCGGCAGATCACGATTCACCAGCTCCAGTCCCACCAGAAACAACAGGCCGTCCAGATGGCTTGCCAGGAGCACCGGATCGCTCAACAACAGCGCAGGAGGCGTGTCGAACACCACCAGGTCATAGCCGGGAAGCGACCGGATCTCCTCCACAACGGCGACGCAACGCTTTGAACTCAGCAGCCGGGTGGCATCCGGGGGGATCGGCCCTCCCGTGATCAGATCCAGGCCAGGCTGCAGTTGGCGAATCGTGCGAGACAGGGGGATCGAGGCATCCGTGAGCAGGCTCGAGAAACCCTCCCCGTTGTCCATTTCCAGATAGCGGTGCAGCATGGGACGTCGCATGTCGGCATCCACGAGCAACACCCGCTGACCCAATTGGGCCAAAGTCAGAGCAAACATCGCTGTGGTGGTGGTCTTGCCTTCCCCTTGCGTGGCTGAGGTCACCGCCACCAACCTCACGGCTTTGTCCGCCCGCAGAAGGCGGAAATTGGTGAAGAGGTTGCGCAGCGATTCCTTGATGGCAAAGCGCGTGCCCCCCTCCAAGGCCGCGAGCATCATGCCGATCGGTGTGTTGTCCTCCCCTGGCAAATAAGGCACAACCCCCAACAGGGGCAGCTTCAACGTGTCCTTGACATCCTTGGGATGGTGAAAGACGTGATCCAGCCGATCACGCAGGAGCGCCACGGCAATCCCGAGCCCCACACCAATGGCGAGGGAGGTGGCCATGTTGCGCGACACACTCGGCGAGACGGGAGACTGGCCAAATTGCGGGGGAGAGAGAATTCTCCAAGGCACGGTGCGCTGGGCCATCTGCAAGCGAAAGTTCTCCCGCGCCTTGATGTAAGAGCTGAGACTGTCTCTCGCCACCCCAAGCTGCTGTTGCAAAGCGTCGTAGGCCCGCATCTTCTGCGGATTGGCTGAGAAACCTCGCCCGAGCTGTTCCAGCTGAAGACGCACCTCCCGTTGTTGGGAAAAATTTTGCTCCAGATTGGATTGAATCTCTTCCAAAAGCCGTCTCTGCACCAACGGCTTCAGCCAATCCCGTTTGGCCCGCAAGTCTTGCACTTGGGGAGAATCGGCCGTGAAGTTGGCCTCGGCTTCCGAGAGCGCCATTTCCACCGCAAACAATTGATCGAGTTGTGGCCCCCCATCTCTCCCAGCCGTGACCGCCATCGAATCATCTAGTTTGCCGACGGTTGAAAGTGCCAGCTCCTCCTCCGAGTGGCCGGGGGTCGGGGGGGGGAAGGGTGGTGAGTGGGCAGGCGGCAGCG
>JBKDTB010000190.1:0-6629 GCA_046340515.1 Cyanobacteriota bacterium
GCGCCCCTCAGCCGCCGAAGTGGCGCACCATCGCCTCGGCGAAGCCGGAGCAGCTCACCGGTTCGACAGGAGGTTCCATCAAGCGGGCCAGATCGTAGGTGACCTCCTTGTTGGCGATCGCCGCGCTCAGGCCGGCGGTGATCAGATCGGCGGCTTCCTGCCAGCCCAGGTATTCGAGCATCATCACGCCGGAGAGAATCACGGAGCCGGGATTGATGCGGTCGAGACCGGCATGCTTGGGGGCCGTGCCATGGGTGGCCTCGAAAATGGCGGCCGTGTCGCCGATGTTCGCCCCCGGCGCCATGCCGAGCCCCCCCACCACGGCGGCGGCGGCATCGCTGACGTAGTCGCCATTGAGATTGAGGGTGGCGAGCACGGAGTATTCCTGCGGGCGGGTTTGGATCTGTTGAAAGATGCTGTCGGCGATGCGGTCATCCACCATCACCATTTGCTTCCAGCGGCCCTCGCCATGGCTCTCGCCGATGGCGTCTAGCACCCCCTTCACTTCATTGCAGATCGCCGCCTGTTTCTCCGGGGTGAGGGCGTCATAGCCCGGCTCGATCAGACGCCCGTTGCCCTCCAGGCTGAGGCTTGGATCCCGCGCCACATTGTCGAGAATCCAGCTCTCCCGTTCCGTGACGCAGACGTCGCGAAACTCGCTGGTGGCGAGTTCGTATCCCCAATCCCGGAAGGCCCCTTCCGTGAATTTCATGATGTTGCCCTTGTGCACCAGGGTGACGTGGCGCTTGTCGCCCTCCAGGCGCAGGGCGTGCTGGATGGCCTTGCGGATGTGGCGCTGGCTGCCGAACTTGCTCACCGGTTTGATGCCGATGCCCGAGCCCTCGGGAATGCGGCGCTTGCCCAGCTTGCCGTTGGCGGGAATCACCACGTTGTTGAGGTGATCGATCAACTCGACGCACACCGGATCCTCCGCGGCCCACTCGATGCCCATGTAAATGTCTTCCGTGTTTTCGCGGTAGACGATCACATCCAGATCCTGGGGCCGCTTGTGGGGGCTGGGGGTGCCGTCGTAGTAACGGCAGGGCCGAACGCAGCAGTAGAGATCGAAGATCTGCCGCAGGGCCACGTTGAGGGAGCGGATGCCACCCCCGATGGGGGTGGTCAGGGGGCCCTTGATGGCGACGCCATAGGTGCGAATCGCCGCGAGGGTGTCCTCGGGCAGGTATTGATAGGTGCCGTAGAGCTCGCAGGCCTCATCGCCGGCATAGACCTTGAACCAGGCCACCCGGCGTGCCCCCCCGTAGGCCTTGGCGATGGCCGCGTCGAGCACCCGTTGGGTGGCGGGCCAGATGTCAACGCCGGTGCCATCGCCGCGGATGAAGGGGATGATCGGATCGTCGGGAACGATCGGCTGGCCGCCCTCGAAGCGGATGGCCGTGCCGCTGGCGGGCGGGGTGAGCTTCTCGAAGGTGGCCATGGGTGCGGCGCGAGGGCGGTGGCCGTGAGGCTAGGCCTGCGCAGGGAACGGGGAAGGTTTGTCGAGATCAGCGCCAGGGGCCCCTGGTGTGCATGTCGGATTCGTGGGCGTGCACACACCGGACGGGCGAAACCGGGACGGGTTCAGCAGGATGGAAGGCATGAACGCATCCGAACAGGCGCGGAGTGTGGAGTTGGCGCAGGCCATCGCTGCGGTGGTGGTTCTGTTTCGCGGCACCTTCCCCGATGCCCGCGCCAATCTCACCCCTTGGCGGGATGACCCCCTGACCCGGCAGTTCGACGAGCAGGAGAGCTTGGATCTGTCGTTCCATTTCCCGGGGTGGAGCCCCCGCCTGGAATGCCGGTCGCTGTTGGTGCAGCTGCGGCTGGAGCATCCGCCCCGGGGTCTGCGGGGCGGGCGGCCGCGCCTCCTGGGCGTGCTGCTGCGGGGGTTGACCTATGAATCGGAACGCTGGCGCCTGGCCACCGTGGGCGACTGGCGGCCCTCGGGCACCCACCTGCCCGCCCCGGCGGTGGTGGCCGATCTGCAGGGGCTCTGCCGCGAGCTCTTCACCCTCTTTGAGGGGCGGGGCCACGAGGTTGAGCGGGCGGCCTGAGTCTGGGTCCGTAATCCTTCGCAACCTTCCCGAAGGGAGGCCGGCAGGAGAATTACGGTTGGCGGACGCCTTTTCGCCTTGCTGAACCGATGCCTGTCGCCCTGGCCTCCCAACTGCGTGAGGGGACGAAGAAAGCGCACACCATGGCCGAAAACACTGGTTTTGTGAGTTGCTTCCTCAAGGGTGTGGTCGACAAGGCCAGCTATCGCACCCTGGTGGCCGACCTCTGGCACGTCTACAGCGCCATGGAAGCGGAAATTGCCCGGTTGGCCGATCATCCCATCGTCGGGCCGATCGCCTTCCCCGAACTCAACCGCCGCGAAGCCCTGGAACAGGATTTGGCCTACTACTACGGCTCCGATTGGCGCCAGCAGGCCAAGGCCACCCCTGGAGCCCAGTCCTACGTGGAGCGGATCCGCCAGGTGGCCAGCGAGGAGCCGGAACTGTTGGTGGGCCACCACTACACCCGCTACATCGGCGATCTCTCCGGCGGCCAGGTGCTCAAGACCATCGCCCGCAAGGCGATGAATCTGGGGGAGCACGAAGGGCTGCGCTTTTATGAGTTCCCGGCCATCGCCGACGAGAAGGCCTTCAAGGCCAACTACCGCGAGATCCTCAACCAGTTGCCGATCGATCAGGCCACGGCGGATCGCATCGTGGCGGAGGCCAACCAGGCCTTCCACTGCAACATGAAGATGTTCCAGGAACTGGAGGGCAATCTGGTGGCGGCCATCGGCAAGGTGCTCTTCGGCTTCCTCACCCGCCGCCAACGGGCGGGCAGCACCGAGGCCGCGGTGGCTTGAGGGAGGGGAGGCCCGGGGCCCCGCTGAGCGAGACTCACCCGCACCGCGTCACGCCCGCCGGCGTCTCCACCCCTGAGCGTTCCGCGCCTGAGCCCCGTTCGCTTTCTGGTGCCCGGCACCACAGGCCGTTTTCGCTGCGGCGGCCTGTTGGTGGAACTTCAGACGGCAGGTCTGGTGGGCACCCTCCGGGCGGCGGAGCTGGTGACCTACCGGCAGCGGGAACCGGATCACCCCTTCCTGGACGATCTGCTGCGGCAGGAGTCGGCGCCAGGCTCGGCCCTCTGGGTGGTGAGCTGGGGCTTTGACGTGCCCCCGCTGCTGCGGCGGCTGCGGGGTCGTCCGCTCGCTTATCACGCCCACAGCAGCGGCTACGGCTTTTCCCTGCCGCCGGGGGTGCCCGTGTTGGCGGTGAGCCGCGACACCCTGGGCTACTGGGGGGCGCGGGCCTCCCGCCAACCCCTTTTCCTGGTGCCCAACGCCCTGCAGGGTAAATGGCTGGAGCGGGGCGCCCGCCCTCCCTGGCCCGGAGCGGCGCTGGAGGGGGCGGTGCCGCCGCGACGGCCGATCGATGTGCTGGTGCAGGAGCGCAAGTGCAGCGCGTATGTGTTGCGGGAGCTCGTTCCCGCCCTGCGGCGCGCGGGCCTGCGGGTGGAGGTGCAGAGCGGCTGGGTGGACGACCTGGTGGACCTTTTCAACAGCGCCAGCGTGTTTCTCTATGACTCGGCCGACTACTGGAACGGCCGCGGGGTCAGCGAGGGCTTTGGACTGCCGCCGATCGAGGCGCTGGCCTGCGGCTGCGTGGTGTTCAGCAGCCTCAACCATGCCCTGGCTGACACGCTGGATCCCGGGGTGCTGGGGCACCAGATCGGGTGCGGCACCCTGGCGGCGGATGTGGAGAGGATCCAGGCCGCCGCCCGCCGGCCCGATGCCTGGCGGGCGGATCCGGAGCGCCTGGCCACCCTGCTGCGGGAGTGCGCGGAACCGGCATTGGTGGAGCGCTGGCGCCAGGCTCTGGAGGCCATCGACGGACATTGGCACCACTGCCTGGTGGGTGGCGCCACACCTCTGCGGGCCTTGCCCCCTTGGCGCCTGCGCTGGCGGAGCCGGGTGGGGCGATTGCAGGGGTGGCTCTCGCGGAGGTCTGAAGCGTGAGCGCTCACATAGCGTGCTGGAAAAGGCTTTGCCCGTAAAGAGTTGGCCAGCAATCATCAGACACTGTTTCAGAGCAAGACTCTAAAACAACTTTCGCGATTGCTGCGTTATTTGCCTCCAGAGCGCTCGCGTGCTCTGGTCTTGTTGATGCCACTCTCGATCATTCCGGGATTGGCGGATCTGCTGACGGTCTGGGTGGTGAGCCGACTGTTTGGCGCCTTGGTGGGCAGCAAGCTTCAGGACCATCTTCCGGGGGTCAAGGTTTTTGGTGGTGATGCATTTAATCAGAGTCTTTGGTTGATCCTGCTGCTGATCGTTTTTGCTTGGACGGCGGCTCTCTCCAAGTTGGTATTGCAGTTTTTCCAGCAACGGCTGACGGCACGTATTTGGGTGGATTTCTCCAATCAGATTCATTCCCGTGTGTTGGCGCAAAATTATGAATATCATCTCTCAAAAAGTACGGCAAAATTGTCGGCCATGGTGTTGAGTCATATTAAGAAAATATCGAACTCAGTTGTGAATCCGCTTTTGCGCATGGTGGGGAGCGTTTTCTCGATTGTCATGCTCTCTTTTGGCATCCTTTACTTAGGGCGTTCCCTGGCGGCGATCCTTATTCTTGTCTTGATTGCCGCCTATCTGGTGCTCTCTTTGCTGATCACCCCCTACTTGCGTCATGCCTCCCGACAGAAAATTCGTTTGGAAGCGCGAACGGCCCATATTCTGCTGGAATCCCTGGGTTCAATCCGCGACATTCGCCTGAGCAATTCAGAATCCTATTTTCAGAAATCCTTCCTGCAAGCCGGAGAAGATTCCAAGCGTTATGCCTGGGCTTCGGAGCTGTTGCCCGTCATCCCCCGCATCCTGATCGAACCCTTCGGCATCACGATCATTTTCGCTGTGGGCGCCGTGCCCGCCCTGCTCAGCGGCGATGAGGAGAAGGTGTTGCAGATCATCCCCTTCCTCGCCACCCTGGCCGTCGCTGCTCTGCGTCTCACCCCACCCCTGCAAGACTTCTTCTCCGCCCTCACCCAGCTGCGCAGTGGCCTGCCGGTGGTGGAGAGCATCCTGGCCCTTCTCGATCTGCCGAGTTCCCGCCCCACCTTGGCCACACCAGGCGTGCCCACGCCGGAGGGCATCTTCCCCAAGCGCTCCATCCGTCTGCGGAATGTTTCCTATCGCTATCCCAGCAGTGATGATTGGGTGTTGCAGGATGTGAGCCTGTCGATCCCGGTGGGGTCGCGCATTGCTCTGGTGGGGACCACCGGCGGGGGCAAGACCACCGCAGCCCATCTGCTGCTCGGCCTGCTGGAGCCCCAGCGAGGCTGCCTGGAACTGGATGGCATTCCCGTGAGCGACCTGGATCTGCCCGCCTGGCAGGCCAGTTGTGCCCAGGTGCCGCAATTCATCAATCTTCTTGATGCCAGCATCTTGGAAAATGTGGCCTTTGGCCAGCCTGAGGAAGAGGTCAATCAGGCGGAGGTGTGGGAAGCGCTCGACGCCGCTCAGCTCGATGAATTCGTCAGCGAACTTCCCTATGGGCTGCTCACGCCCATCGGCGAGAATGGCCTGCAGCTGTCGGGTGGGCAACGGCAACGGTTGGCCCTGGCCCGCGCCTTCTATCGCCGCGCCCGCTTCCTTTTGTTGGATGAAGCCACCAGCGCTTTGGACAACCGCACGGAAAACGAGGTGATTGAAGCCCTCGAACTGGTCGGCCGGCGCTGCACCACCGTGGTGATCGCCCATCGCCTGAGCACGGTCAAGCGCTGCGATCGCATCTACGAATTCGACGGGGGCCGCATCAAGGCCTACGGCACCTTCGAGGAGCTGCGCCATCTTTCAGAGAGCTTCCGGGATCTAGCCTCCCTGGACGTTCGCTCCGCCAGCTGACCTCCCCGCTCTCCCCCGTCGTCCCCATCCCCTCCGCCCCCTTGATGTCCGCCTCCCGCCTCACCCTGATCGCCGGCCCCTGCGTGATCGAAAGTCCCGAGCTGGTGATGGAGGTGGCCGGCCATCTGCAGGCGCTGGCGGAGCGCCTGCAGATGGACCTGATCTTCAAGGCCAGCTTTGACAAGGCCAACCGCAGTGCCGGCGCTTCGTTCCGGGGGCCGGGGCTGGAGGAGGGGCTGGCCGTGCTGGCGGAGGTGAAGCGCCGCCATGGCCTGCGGCTGCTCACCGACATTCACGAGAGCGGCCAGGCGGAAGCGGTGGCGGACGTGGTGGATGTGTTGCAGATCCCCGCCTTCCTCTGCCGCCAGACCGATCTGCTGCTGGCCGCGGCGGAGGTGGTGCGCGGCACCGACAAGGTGATCAACGTGAAGAAAGGTCAGTTCCTGGCGCCCTGGGACATGGCCCAGGTGGTGGACAAGCTGCGAGGAGCTGGTGTGGAGCACCTCTGGCTGACGGAACGGGGCACCTGCTTCGGCTACAACACCCTGGTGGTGGACTACCGCGGGCTGCCCCAGTTGAGGGCCCTGGGCTGCCCTGTGATCTTCGACGCCACCCACTCGGTGCAGCAGCCCGGCGGGCGCGGCACCAGCACTGGCGGGCAGCGGGAGTTCGTGGCTCCCCTGGCCCGGGCTGCCGTGGCCGTGGGGGTGGACGGCTTGTTCATGGAGGTGCA
>JBKDTB010000191.1:0-4622 GCA_046340515.1 Cyanobacteriota bacterium
ACTTACCAACAGATCGGCGTGCGCGATCGCGTCCAGGCCATCGGCTGGTGCGTCGCCCATGGACTGATCAGCCCGGAGGAACTGCAGCAGGTGTACTTGGCGACGGGTGAGGGGGCCACAAGCCTGCCTGGTGGAAGTGTCCCTGCGGCCCAAACCAGGATCGCCAGGGCTGCCGGCAAGCGCGGCGGAGGGGGAGCGGGAAGGCAAACACGCGCTGGTGGGGAATGATTGAGGCCCGCCGCAGCCATTGGGAAGGGTGCTCGGGCTGTTGCAATGGGCCGCTGTGGGCTCTCCCCCAGGCAGCAGCTCCTGCTTCTTCACCGGGCTGGGGGGCAGCCGCCGGGGTTGGCCGAGCACCTCAAGGTGCCCCCCTTTTGGATGAGCCGCTTTGGTGTGCCATCTGCCTGCCAGGAGAGGAGCGTTTGGCGCTGTTCCAGTCGGCAGGAGCTGGAGGCACCCGCCAGCACCATGGCCGGGGGAGAGTCCAGGAATAGGTTGCTTTGGGAGGAGACCCGCCCAGCCGATGAGCGCCCTTTTCATCAGCTACACCGGCCGCGATCCAGAAGGCGAGGCCTGGGCGGATCGGCTGGCGGGGTGGTGCGGCGAATGGGGCTATGGCTTCTTCCGAGACAGGCACCCATTGGATGTAGGACATGTGTTCTAGCTCAAGTCCACTCGAGCGTATAGCCCATCAAATGTAGGCGAGCCGTCAGGGATCCTGGATTCATCCGCTGTTGCACGACCTGGCAAGCCACCCGACCGCAACTATTTTTTCGAGGTTGCGTTCTCTCCGATCGCCCAAGCCAGAAGCTCCAGATCCAGCTCAGCGGGGGGCAGTGAGGACCGATCGGCCCCGCGTCTGCCACCCACTGGCCGTTGGCGCGTCTTTATCTCCCACACATCAGAACTTCAGCAATATCCAAGCCTGGGAAACTCTTATGTTGATCGGGCAGCCGATGCGGTAATCGCCGAAGGCCATACAATTGCAAATATGTCATTTTTCAGCGCAGAGGACAACACCCCAGCCCATGTTGATCAGAGAGAGGTCAGCATGTCAGATGTCTACATTGGCATCATTGGGATGCGTTATGGCTCTCCCGTGCGTGATCGGCCGGGGGTTTCCTATACAGAACAGGAATTTGAGACGGCAACAGAGCACGGAATTGAACGACTTCTGTTCCTTTTGGATGGTCAATCCAAGGAGCTTGATCTCCCTGCCGATGCAATTCGCGACACGGAGTTTGGTCAACATCAGGAGGCATTTAGACAACGGCTCTGCCACGACAAAGATCTTGTCGTCAAATTCGTTCGCAATCCCGACCATCTCCAAATCATGGTGGAGCGCTCTTTGCGTAAGCTAGCAGAGCGGGTTAAGGATGGCGCAAAAACTGAATCCATAAATCTTTCCACAGATCTAGGATGTCAGGGTGGCCGCCGCAAGCGAGTGCCATATCTTTTGCGCTATTTGCCGGATCGCCATGAGCAGGATGGTGTGCTGGGAGCAGCCTTCCAGCGTTTGATGGCCACTAATCAGCCTAGTCCCATGGTGGTGATCTTGCACGGGGAGAGGCAGCAGGCCGTTTCAGTGTATATCGAGCGCTTTCTTGAGCACAACGCGCCGCTGTTGCTGCGATGCCAAGGCCAAGCCAAGCCAAAGGCCGTGCACTATCACCTCCCCGAGCCCTCCCGCCTGGCGAGACTCACGGCTGAGGGCTTCCTAGCGGATCTGAATACACGCTTGTTGATGGATTCAGAGGTCAACATGGACTTAAGTGCTCTGTTTTCTCTATATCCGGAACCAATTGTTCTCTCCAGCTCGGTTGATCCAACCTCCTGCGCCGATGGCGGCGTAAGCCTGTTAGAGCGAGTCTGCCAGTTGTGGTGGGAATGCCCGGCATTTGATAGCAGGAGGTTGATCCATTTCATCGTGGTGAGCTATAATGAGCCCCGTCCGCCCCGCATCCCTCTGCCGGCTTTGCGCTGGCTGATGCTGAGTTACTGGCTCCACAAGTGGAGAATGGCCAGCCATCTCCACCTGATCAAGCGGCTGGATGCAGCTCTTTCAGGACTTGGCGCCTCTGCAGCAGGAGCCCCTGTCGTTTTGCCTCGATTTCAGAGCGTGAATCTGGGCGACACTCAGAAGTGGGCGGACAGTGATCCGGTCCGGAAGTTTCTGGACGGCCGCGGGTGCGACAGGTGGAGGTTCAAGAGGGAACTGGAGCGCCTCTACACTGAGTTTTGGGACCGATCCGAACTGATGAGCTTTCCGATGGAGACCTTGGCAGAGCATCTTGAGGAGCGGTTGCAGGCTGCGGCGCCCTCGCCATGAACTCCTCCTTCGATCTGTTCCGCGGCGACGGCCATCAGGCTGCTGAACCCGGACCCCAGCTCCCGCCGCCCTTGCAGACCCGTCTGCGCCAACCCGGCCGCTACCTGGTGGACCCGGGCCTGAGGGACGCCTGCAACGTGGCCCTGCTCCTCGGTCAGCCACTGCTGCTCACCGGCGAACCCGGGACGGGCAAATCTCGCTTCGCGGATGTCTTGGCTTGGGAATTCCGTCTGGAGGAGCCGCTGGCCTACTCGGTGAAGTCCACCAGCCAGGCAAGGGATCTCTTCTATCACTACGACGCCCTGCAGCGCTTTCAAGACATCCATAGCGGCCGCAAGCCTGAGGAGGCCCCGCCGATCCGCTATCTCACGATCAACGCCCTCGGACAGGCCATTCTCAACAGCCTCGCCGCGGATGAGCTGCCTGAAGCCCTGCGCTCCCTGGCGCGGAGCGGTGCACCACGGCGGTCGGTGGTGCTGCTCGATGAGATCGACAAGGCGCCACGGGATTTTCCCAACGACGTGCTCACGGAGCTGGAAGATTTGTGCTTTCGCATCCCCGAGCTGGGCGACACACGCCTTCGGGCTGATCCAGAGCTGCGGCCCCTGCTGGTGATCACGAGCAATTCGGAGCGCGACTTGCCGGATGCTTTTCTGCGGCGCTGCGTTTACTACAACATTCCCTTTCCCGATAAGGAAAAGCTGGCTGAGATCGTGGCACTGCAGTTGGAGGAGATTCCTGACGACTCAGCCCTCAGCCGTGATGCGATCGCCTTGTTTCGAAAGCTGCGCGAACCGACCAGCGGGCTGCGCAAAAAGCCTGCCACCGCTGAGCTGCTGCTGTGGCTGCTCACCCTGCGGCGCGTGCTGGGGGAGGCGGCGGATGCAACTGGCCTGCGAGGCCGTGATCACCAGGAGGCTGTGTTCCGTAGCATCAGCGGGCTGATCAAAACTCGCGATGATCGCGACAGGGCTGAGGAGGTGACCCGTCAGTGGCTGAGCGGCTGAGCGGCGGCTGGCCGGAACACCTCGACGAGCTGCTGGAGCACTTGCGCCAGGACTCCTTCCGCGTGGGCGTACCCGAAACACTTCGCCTGCACCAGTTGCTGCTGGCCCTGGCGGCTCGTGGCGTTCCACTGGACCAGCCCGCCCGCCTCGCCACCTTGCTGGGGCCCGTGCTTTGCCGTTCCGCCAGCGAGCAGGAAGCCTTCCGCCACCATGTGGAGGAGTGGTGGCCAGGTCCGGTTGAGGAGGAGGTGGCAGCCCCCGTCGCGAGCACAGCGGCTGCCCTGGAGGAAGCCCTTTCGGGTGTGGAACGCCGGCGCGCTCGACTGCTGCGCTGGTTGCCCACAACGCCATTGGCCCTTGCTGTTGCGGCCGGTGTTGTTGCGGCCGGGGTGGGCGGGGTGGTGCAGGTCCAGCGCTGGCGGGGTGCCGCGCCGGAGCGGACAACGACCCAACAACAGCCCCAAAACCCGATCCCTCAACAAGTCCCGGTTCCTCAGGCAATCCCGCAACCGCCGCCAACTCCCTCGCCAAAGCCAGCCCCCCCTCCGCCACCCATCGAACTTGCCCGTGAGGATGGCCTATTTCTGCTGCCCAGCGAACTCGCCCTGCTGACGGTCTTTGGCGCCCTGTTCTCTGTGGTGGCGGTGCAGGGGGCCGTGCGGGGCTGGTGGTGGCGCCAGGCGCGGCTGGTGTTGCAAAGGTTGGCGATCCAGGGCGAACCCCAACTGCACCGCATTGCCCTCAGCGCGATCGAGCCCGACCTGCTGGGCTTGTCCGAGACGCATCGCCTTGGCCGAGCGCTCAACATCTGGCAGCGGCTGCCGTCGGGCGATCTTGATGACGCCGCCACGGTGGAGGCGAGCCTGCGCCTCGGCGGCTGGCTTACACCCTGCTATGGCCAAAGGCGCCAGCGGCGGAGCTATTTGTTCCTGATTGATCAGGAATGCCTGGCCGACCAGCAGTCGCGCCACCTGCGAGTCTGGCTGGGGCGCCTGCGCCAGGAGGGGGTGCTTGCTGACTGGGTGTGTTTTCACCGAGAACCCTTCTTCTGCCAGGGGCCCACTGGCCAGGGCCCCCTGCGCACCCTGGCGGAGCTGGCAGCCTTCCATCCGGAGGCGGTGGCGGTGGTGGTGGCTGATGGTGAAAGGTTTTTCAGTCCGGTCGATGGCACGCCCCAACCCTGGCTGCAGGAACTGGCGGCCTGGCCCCGGCGCGTGGCCCTCACCCCCCGACCCTCGCAACGCTGGGGGGCGCTGGAGGAGGAGCTGGCGCGGGAGCTGCCCGTG
>JBKDTB010000192.1:0-21917 GCA_046340515.1 Cyanobacteriota bacterium
GAATGGCGCTCGGCGGACAGCTCCGGCAGCAGGTGGCGCACCAGATCGGGCATGGCCCGGAAGAGGTCGTGGAACCAGTGATCGCTTTGCATGGGGAGGAGGTCCAGGCGGGTGCGGCCTCAGACCGTCAGTGCCACCACCTGTCACACCCCAGTCATCACGGCGTTGGCGCAGATGCGCTTGACGCGGGGGACAGCACCCGGGTGGGGAAGGGGAAAGGCTGGCCGTGAGAGGGATGCTTGTTGGGAGACACATTCCCCCTGCCGGCCGAGAGCGAGAAGAATTGGGGCCGAGCAAGAGCGAAATGGAGCGGGTCGATGCCAACAGGCGGATGTTGTTTACTGTGGATTGGATACATCCATTCCCAATGTCATTGAAACGCAAGTTTGCTCTCCTCAGTGCCGCTCTGGTGACCAGTGCGACTCTCCCAGCCGCCTCCCTGGCCGACACCGTGGCCCGGGCCAATGGCCGGTGCTTGCTCAAAGACAACGACTATGAACAGTTCAATGGCCACTGCACCGTGAAGCAGAAGCAGAATGGCCCCACAACCATCTTTGTGGTGGATCTGGACAACGGCACCCGCTTCCGTTTTTCCGGCCCTGATCGTCAGCAGCTCCATGTGGAAACCCCTTCGGGCATCAACCAGAACGTGCTCTTCGAAGACAAGGGCAGCAAGGGAGTGTTCACCTGGAATGACGGCAACAGCACCCATCGCCTGGCGATCAAGACGGATGAGATCACCAATCCCAATGCCGAGTTCGAGGATCACCCCAGCACCTCCACCGGGGCCACGTTGGCCGGTGCGGCGGTGGGCGCCCTGATCGGCTCGCTGCTTGGCGGTGGCAAGCCGTCGGGAGGTGGATCCGGCGCGGTGGGTCAGCCCGTGGCTGAATTGCAGAGCCTGATCGGCGCAGATCCCGGCCATGTGGAGAGCCGGCTGACCTCCCTCGGCTACACCTACATCCACACCAGTCCAAGGGAGAACGGCGCCGACTCCTACTGGAAGCGGGGCGGCAGCTGCGTGAATGTGCGCAGCGTCTTCAATCGCTATCAATCCTTCACCTACGCCAATTCAACCAACTGCAACTGACGGTCCTGGCTGGTTGCCCGAGACGCCCACAACAAAAAGCCGCCCCGATGAGGGCGGCTTTCATTCAACACATCAGTGACAATTAATGCGTCACTTCCAGTTTGTCGCCACAATCTCCGCCAGGTCAACCACCCGCTGGCTGTAGCCCCACTCGTTGTCATACCAGGCGATCACCTTCACCATGTTGCCGCCCATCACGAGGGTGAGTTCGGCATCGACGATGGTGGATTCATCCGTGCCGGCGTGGTCGGAAGAAACCAGGGGAAGGTCGCAATACTTGATGATGCCTTTCATGCCGTTTTCGGAGGCGGCCTTCAGCACGCTGTTCACTTCCTCCTTGGTGGTGTCTCGGCTGATTTCCAGCACCATGTCCACCACCGACACGTTGGGCGTGGGCACCCGCAGGGCGATGCCGCTCAGCTTGCCCTTCACCGGGGGGTAGACCAGCGCCACGGCCTTGGCCGCTCCGGTGCTGGTGGGAACGATGTTCACGGCAGCGGCGCGGGCCCGGCGCAGATCCCGGTGGGAGGCGTCGAGGATGCGCTGGTCCCCCGTGTAGCTGTGCGTGGTGGTCATCGTGCCCTTGACGATGCCGAAGGACTGATCCAGCACCTTCACGATCGGCGCCATGCAGTTGGTGGTGCAGCTCGCGTTGCTGAGGATGTCCCAATCTTCGTGACGGTATTCGTGGGCGTTGACGCCTACCACGAAGGTGCCAACCTTGGCCCCTTTGCCAGGAGCCGTGAGGATCACTTTCTTGGCACCAGCCTCGAAATGCTTGCTGGCGCCCACGTCATCATTGAAGACGCCCGTGGACTCGATGACCAGATCGACACCCCAGTCTTTCCAAGGGAGGTTGGCAGGATTACGGTCATAAAAGACCTTGATCTCCTTGCCGTTCAAGGTGATGGAATTGTCCGTGTAGGAGACATCCACTCCCCTCAGGGGACCCAACATCGAGTCGTACTTGAGCAGGTGGGCATTGGTGGATGTGTCGCCGGAGCCGTTCAGTCCAACAATCTCCAGATTTGTGTTGGCCCCCCGGCTCAGCCAACAGCGCATGAAATTGCGCCCGATCCGACCGAATCCATTGATTGCGACGCGCAGGGCCATGGCAGGGAGCGGCCGGGGCCGCTGGCAAGGGAGTTTTTCGGCTGCTGATCATACAGAAATCGTCATCGCCCCACGGGGCTCCCCAGGGGGCTGGGCAGGAGGAGGGCCTCGAGCCGAAGCAACTCGTAAAGGAGGGGCCCGGAACGGGGAGGCTTCGGCCTTATTTTCAGCAGGACCCCGGAGACGCTCTTGGACCTCGTGCTCGACCGCGATCAGCCTCTCCACTTCATTGGGGTTGGTGGCATCGGCATGTCAGCTCTGGCCGGGATCCTGGTGGAGCGGGGCTTTTCCGTGAGCGGCTCCGATCCCAAGAGCAGCCCCGTGCTGCGGCGGCTGGCCGCCCGAGGCGTGAAGGTGTTCAGCGAGCAGAGCGAGGCCACGATCCTGCGCCTCCTGGCGGAAGGCCGCCCCCCCCGGGTGGTGCTGAGTTCGGCGGTGCGACAGACCAACCCGGAGGTGGCGGAAGCCCTGCGCCAGGGCCTGCCGCTCTGCCATCGCTCCGACGTGCTCGCGGCGCTGATCAACAGCCAGCCCTCCATCGCCGTGGCCGGCAGTCACGGCAAGACCACCACCAGCACCCTCATCGCCACCCTCCTGGAGGCGACGGGTCAAGACCCCACGGCGGTGATCGGCGGCATCGTGCCCGCCTTCGAAAGCAATGGCCGCCAGGGCTCCGGGCGCCTTCTGGTGGCCGAGGCGGATGAATCCGACGGCTCCCTCGTGAAGTTCCGCCCCTCCCTGGCCGTGCTCACCAACATCGAGCTGGATCACACCGATCACTATCCCGACCTCCCCTCCCTCATCGCCACCCTGCGGCGCTTCGCCGAGGGCAGCACCGCCCTTCTGGCCAACCGCGACTGCCCGGTTCTTCGGGAGCACTTCCAGGCGGACGCCTGGTGGTCAATCCAGGACACGGAAGGCGTGGAGTTCGCGGCCCTGGCCCTTCAGGAGCGCGGGGACGGCACCACGGCGGAGTTCCACGAGCGGGGCGTGCGGTTGGGCACCCTGGAGGTGCCCCTCCCCGGCCGGCACAACCTCAGCAATGTCACCGCCGCGCTGGCGTCCTGCCGCCTGGAAGGCATCCCCTTCGACGACCTGCGCCGGGCCATCAGCCAGCTGCGGGCCCCGGGCCGCCGCTTCGACTGCCGCGGCCTCTGGCACGAGCGGATCGTGGTGGACGACTACGCCCATCACCCCAGCGAGGTGGCCGCCACCCTGTCCATGGCGCGCCTGATGGTGGAGAGCGGCCGCAGCCCCCTGCCCTCTCAGCCCCGTCGTCTGCTGGCGGTGTTTCAGCCCCATCGCTACAGCCGCACCGCCCAGTTTCTCCAAGACTTCGCCGAGGCCCTTGCCCTGGCGGACCGGGTGATCGTGGCCCCCCTTTACAGCGCCGGAGAGGCTCCGATCGAAGGGATCTCCAGCGAGGCGCTGGCGGCGGCTGTGCAGGCGATCGCCCCTTCCCTGCCGGTGCAGGCCGCCGCCAGCCTCGACCAGCTCACCGATCAGGTGGCGAGCTGGAGTGAGCCGGGCGATCTGGTGCTGGCCATGGGCGCTGGCGATGTGAACAGCCTCTGGGAGCGACTGGCCACCCACGGCGACCCGGGGCGCCCAGCCGCCCTGGTGGTGTGACATGAGGCCCCCGCCCACCCCGCTCCGCGAGGGGGTGACCCTCCGGGACTACACCACCTGGCGCGTCGGTGGTCCGGCGGAATGGTTCACCGAGCCTGGCAGCCAGGCCGAATGGATCGCCCAGGCCTCCTGGGCGGTGGCCGAGGGGCTTCCCTACCGCTGCATCGGCGCCGGCTCCAACCTGCTCATCGCCGATGGCGGACTGTCGGGCCTGACCCTCTGCAACCGACGGCTGCAGGGCAGTGTGCTCGACCCGGCGGAGGGGTGGGTGGAGGCCGAGGCGGGAGAGCCCATCCCCACGCTGGCGCGCAAGGTGGCGCGGGCTGGCCTCAGTGGTCTGGAGTGGAGCGTGGGCATCCCCGGCACCGTC
Source organism: Cyanobacteriota bacterium (assembly GCA_046340515.1). Lineage (GTDB taxonomy): Bacteria > Cyanobacteriota > Cyanobacteriia > PCC-6307 > Cyanobiaceae > Cyanobium. The sequence goes on from JBKDTB010000192.1 coordinate 4,203, forward strand.
GGCGGGGCGGTGGTCATGAATGCCGGAGCCCAGGGAGGCTGCACGGCGGAGTGGCTGCATTCCGTTCGGGTGATTGATCCGGCCCGACCCGAGGACCCCTTCACCTTGCGCGCCGACGAGCTGGCATTCGCCTATCGCCACAGCCGCCTGCAGGAGGAACCCCTCTTGGTGCTCGCGGCCCGCTTCCGGCTGAAGGCGGGCCAGGATCCGGCCGCGGTCAGCGCCCGCACCAGCGCCAACCTGCAGAGCCGCACCAGCACCCAGCCCTACCAGCAGCCCAGCTGTGGCAGCGTGTTTCGCAATCCGGAGCCCGAGAAGGCCGGCCGCCTGATCGAAGGGCTGGGTCTCAAGGGTCTACGGGTGGGCGATGCCCAGGTCTCCCCCTTGCACGCCAATTTCATCGTCAACCTGGGGGGGGCCCTGGCCAGCGACATCGACCGTCTGATCGCCCTGGTGCGGGCACGGGTGCTGGAGGCCCACCAGATCGCCCTCCATCCGGAGGTGATGCGCCTGGGCTTCGGGCCCGGGACCCTGTGGGATCTACCCTGACGACTCCCCACCCACCCCCTTCCAGGCGCCATGGCCGGCTTCGGACTTCCCAACTTCGGTCAGCTCACCGAAGCCTTTCGCAAGGCCCAGCAGATCCAGCAGGACGCCCAGAAGCTTCAGGAGGAGCTGGACGCCATGGAACTGGAGGGGCGCAGCGCCGATGGGCGGGCCGGTGTGTGGCTCTCGGGCAACCAGCTCCCCCTCCGGGTGGAGGTGGATCCCGGCCTGGTGGGCGAAGGCCACACCGCCGTGGAAACCGCGGTCTTTGAGGCCCTGCGGAATGCCTACACCCTGTCCACCAGCACGATGAAGGAACGCATGGACACCCTCACCGGCGGACTGGATCTCAATCTTCCAGGTCTGGGGGGCTGAAGGTCCCTTGGCGGTGCTGGCGTCTGCGGCGCCGGGAATCTTCCCGCAGGGCGGTGTCCCGGGGTCTCCCCAGCGCTCGCTCCGCCGCCAGGGCCTCCAGCTCCGCCAGGCACTGCCGATAGAGGGCGTGGCGAGGCCAATCCACCCCCACGGCGCAACCCGCCTCCCCGCCATGGCGGCAATCGAGGTAGCGGCAGGGCTGGCGGGTCAGAACCCGCAGCTCGGGGAAGCAGTGGGCCAGGGCGGCCGGATGGCTGGGCAAGTCAGGCCGGTTGAAGCCCGGGGTGTCGGCCAGAAGGGCCGCTGGTGCTCCCGGAAGGGCCACCAGTCCCACATGGCGGGTGGTGTGTCGTCCTCGCCGCAAGCGGCCGGAGACCGGCGCCACGCGCAGCGCCAGGCCAGGCACCAGGGCGTTGAGGAGGCTGCTCTTGCCCACGCCGGAGGGACCACACACCACCGTGATGCCCGGATCAGCGAGGCGAGCAGCCAGGACCTGGAGTCCCGTGCCGTCCCGGGTGGAGACGGGCACAGGGTCATAGCCCCAGGTGCGCAGGCGCTCGCACCAATCGTGGCACCATCCGGGGGGGAGGGCATCAGCCTTGGAGAGGACCAGTTCCACCGGCAGGTCCAGATGTTCGGCATTCACCAGAAAACGGGTGATCTGCAACGGATCCGGCGCCGGCTCCTGGAGGGAGACAACGACCATCACCCGGCTCACATTGGCCACCGGAGGACGGGGCAGAAGATTGCGCCGGGGCCCGCGGCGGGCCACCACCGCCCGCTGCTCCCGCCAATCGATCTCCTCCACTTCCACCTGATCGCCCACGGCGATCGTGAGGCCGTCCTTGGCGAGCCGGGTGCGTCGGGTGCAGAGGAGCTGGTGCTGGCCCTCCGGGCCGGGGTGATCGAGATCCACGCGGCAGAAATTGGCTTCCAGCGCCATCACCCGGCCGGGTTGGGCCCCCTCCCGGTTGGGCTCAACCACCGCGTCGGATGAGCAGACGCACCAACCCTTCCTCCGCTGTCGGGGGATCGGCAGCCTCCACGTGATGGCCGTCACCCCGCAGGCTCTGGCGGACCGTCTCCTCGGGCTCGCCGGGATCCAAGTCGACCTGCAGCCAGTCACCCACCGGCACCCCTTCGAGGGCCAGGCGGGCGCGCACGTAGTTCATGGGGCAGGGAGTGCCCCGCAGGTTGAGGCGGGAGGCGGGGCGGGGGAGGCTCATCCGCCGCCGAACAGCCCACCGAAAAGGCCACTCTTGTGGGGATGGCGCTGGCCCTTGCGACTGTGGTGGCCCGCCAGCTGCTCCAGCAGCTCCCGCTCATCGCCACTCAGCTTGGTGGGGAGCTGCACCTTCACCAGAAACTCATGGTTTCCGCGGGCCACGGGGTTGCCGAGGCGGGGCACACCCTTGCCCTTGAGGGTGAGCACGGCTCCGGGCTGGGTTCCGGCCGGAATCTCCAGATTCTCAGTCCCATCGACCGTTTCCACCTCCACGGTGTCGCCGAGGATCGCCTGCAGATAGCTCACCGGCAGCTCGGAGGAAATCGTCACCCCCTCCCGCCGCAGGTGGGGATGGGGCTTGACGTTGAGCACCACATAGAGATCACCGGTGAGGCCGCCGCGCTGTCCCGCGTTGCCCTCCCCCGGCACCCGCAGGCGGGTGCCGCTGTCGACTCCACCGGGGATTTTGATGCGCTGCTTCTTCACCACCTCCTGCAACCCCTGGCCCTGGCAGGCGGTGCAGGGATCGGCGATCGTCTGGCCGGTGCCTTCGCAGGTGGGGCATGGAGCCACCTGGGTGAAGCTGCCGAAGGGGGTGCGGGTGGCCCGACGCACCTGGCCGGCACCGGCACAGGTGGAGCAGGTGGTGGGTCCACTGCCGGCTCGGGCGCCGGAGCCCTGGCAGGTTTGACAGGTTTCCAAATGACGGAACTGCACCTCCTTCTCCGCGCCGAACACGGCTTCGCTGAAGGAGATGGTCAGTTCGAGGCCGAGATCATCTCCCTTGCGAGGACCCCGACGACGGCCGCCGCCGCCACCGCCCATGCCGCCGCCACCGCCGAAGCCGCTGAAGAAGGTCTCGAAGAGATCGGCGAATCCCCCCATGTCGCCCATGTCGGGCATGCCGCCCCCACCGAGGCCGGCCTCCCCGAACTGGTCGTAGCGCTCGCGGGTTTGCGGGTCGCTGAGCACCTCATAGGCGCGGCCGATCTCCTTGAAGCGGTCTTCCGCGCCGGGATCCCTGTTGACATCCGGATGATATTGGCGGGCGAGGCGTCGATAGGCGCGCTTGAGGGTGTCGGCATCCGCGTCGCGGCCCACACCGAGAACCTGATAGAAGTCGGCCATCAGCCAGCCTGCTCCTGATCAGCGGCGGGCCGGGAATCGCCCGAGGCTCCCTGCGGGCCAGGCCCCATCGAAACTTTCACCAAGGCATGGCGCAACACCTTGCCATGCAGTTGGTAGCCCCGCTGCAGCTCTTCGATCACCACATCCTCGGGATGCTCCTGGCTCGGTTCCCGCATCACCGCCTCATGGAGGTTGGGATCAAAGGGCTCCCCCTCAACGCGCATGGGGGAGACACCCAGCTGCTTGAACACATCCACCAACTGCTTGTAGAGCCCCTGATAGCTGCGATGCAGGGCCTGGGCTTCCTCGCCCTGGGGATTGAGCTGCTGACGAGCCCGATCAAAATTATCAACGACGGGCAAAATCTCACTCAGGGTGTTGCAGATGATCTGCAGGCGCAGATCGTCCTGATCCCTGGACTGACGTTTGCGGTAGTTGTCAAAGTCGGCGGCAATGCGCATGTATTGACTGCGCAGGGCTTCGTGCTCTCCCTGCAGGGCGACCAGTTTGGCCGCCGCCGCGTCCTGAGGATCGGCGGCGGAACCCTCCTGGCCAGCCTCCCCTTCCACCGGCTCCCCGGAGACGGGTGGATCGGCAACCCGGGTGGTGGTGTCAGCGGAGGCCATGGTCGCGGCGGACTCCTGAGCGATTTCCGGGGAGGTGAGGTCTGGAGAGGTGTCGCCGCTCATGCTGCCGGGCACGGTGGAATTGGCTTATGTTCCAACCAAGACGTGTCCATCCACAAGCGGCGGAAGCCCGCACCTCCTGACAGGCCCCTTGCCCGCGACCCCCGGCATGGCCGGGATTGGGGCCTGTGTCACGGGATCCCTTGAACACACCCGAACAGCGGCCACACCCATGGAAACCGAGTCCAAGACGCAAACGGCCGCCTCCGCGGAGCCCGCCACACCGCACTCTTTGTTCGGCGATCTCGATCTCGGGACATCAGGCCAGACCCAGGTCGGCCAAGCGGTGATTGAGGATTTGGAGGCCGCGCCGCCGGAGGAAACGGCATCGCCCATCCTTGGCTTGGTGAACCGGATCCTGGTGGAGGCGGTGAAGGCGGGGGCCAGCGACATCCACGTCGAACCCGAGGAGCAAGGCATGTTGGTGCGCTTCCGACAGGATGGGGTGTTGCGATCGATGGACAGGCTGCCGAAGAACCTGGTGCCGGCCATCACCTCCCGGTTCAAGATCATGGCCGACCTGGACATCGCCGAACGGCGACTGCCTCAGGACGGGCGCATCCGAAGGATGTTCCGCAATCAGATCGTCGATTTCCGCGTCAGCACCCTGCCGGGACGGTATGGCGAGAAGGTGGTGTTGCGGCTGTTGGACAGCAGCGCCACGAAATTGGGTCTCGACACCTTGATCACCGATCCGAGGGCCCGTGCCAAGGTGCGGGACATGGGCGGCAAGCCCTTCGGCATGTTGTTGGTGACCGGACCAACCGGATCCGGAAAATCCACCACCCTCTACGCCCTGCTGACGGAGCGGAACGATCCGCGCATCAACATCTCCACCGTGGAGGACCCGATTGAATACGGTCTGGCCGGCATCACCCAGACCCAGGTCAACCGGGAGAAGGGCTACGACTTCGCCCTGGCCTTGCGGGCCTTCATGCGTCAGGACCCCGACGTGCTCCTGGTGGGTGAGACGCGCGACCTGGAGACGGCCCGCACCGCCATCGAAGCCGCCCTCACCGGCCACCTCGTGCTGACGACCCTGCACTGCAACGATGCCGTCGGGGCTTTTGCCCGGTTGGATGAGATGGGGGTGGAACCGTTCCTGGTGAGCTCCTCCCTGCTCGGGGTGGTGTCCCAACGTCTGGTGCGGCGGCTCTGCCCCGACTGTCGCGTTCCCCACACGCCAGATCAGGAGGAATTGGCCCATTTCGGCCTGCTGGCCAGCGACGAGGGGGCCATCTCCTTCTACCGGGCTCTCACCGTCTCCGCGGACGCGCCCAACCGCTGCCCCTCCTGCCTGGGCCGGGGCTATCGCGGCCGGGTGGGGGTCTATGAGGTGCTCACCATGAATGAGAACCTGTCCGCCGCGGTGGCGAAACGGGCCAGCACCCATGAATTGCGGCGTCTGGCCCTGGAGGCCGGCATGAAGACCCTTCTCGGCTACGGCCTGGATCTGGTGCGGATGGGACTGACGAGTCTGGAGGAGGTGGAGCGGATGCTGCTGACCGACACCGGGTTGGAATCGGAGCGCCGCGCCCGAGCCCTCAACAGCCTGACCTGCCGAGGCTGTGGGGCAGGGCTGAACGACGAATGGCTCGAATGCCCTTACTGTTTGAAGGTACGACGCTGAGGGCCTGAGGTTGCCATGCAGATCGAGGATCTGATGACGGATCTTGTGCAGGCCGGCGGCAGCGACCTGCACCTGGCGGCCCACCAACCACCCTATGGGCGCTTCAACGGCCAACTGAGGCCCATGAGCGAAGACATTGTGCTGACGGAAGATCAGTGCAACAAGCTGATTTTCTCCCTGCTCAATAATTCCCAGCGCAAACAACTGGAGCAGAATTGGGAGCTTGACTGCTCTTATGGCCTGCGCGGTGTTGCTCGCTTTCGAGTCAATGTCTACCGACAGCGGGGCACCTATGCCGCCTGCCTGCGGGCACTGGGAGACAAGATCCCCAACCTTTCCGCCCTCGGATTGCCCGCTGTCATCGAGGAGACCAGCCGCAAGCCCAAGGGTCTCATCCTGGTCACCGGTCCAACAGGATCCGGGAAGACGACCACGTTGGCAGCCCTGCTGAATCACATCAATCAAACCCGGGCAGAACACATCCTGACCATTGAGGATCCGATCGAATTCACCTATCAAAATAACAAGTCTGTTTTCCACCAACGGGAAGTCAACGAAGACACCCGCAGTTTTGCCGCAGCCCTGCGGGCCGCCCTGCGGGAGGATCCAGATGTGATTTTGGTCGGTGAGCTGCGCGATCTTGAAACCATCCAGCTGGCCATCAGCGCCGCCGAAACAGGACACCTTGTTTTCGGCACCTTGCACACCAGTTCCGCAGCCCAGACCGTTGATCGCATGGTGGATGTTTTCCCGCCTGGACAACAAACCCAGATTCGCGTGCAACTCAGCGGCAGCTTGTTAGCTGTTTTTTCCCAAACCCTCTGCAAGCGCATCCGGCCCCTGCCAGGCCAATTCGGACGCGTGATCGCCCAGGAGATCATGGTCAATACACCCGCCATCGCCAACTTGATTCGTGAAGGCAAAACCGCCCAGATCTACTCTCAAATCCAGACAGGCGCCAAGGAAGGAATGATCACCCTGGAACGTTCCCTCGCCAACCTGCTCAACGAGGATGCCATTAGCAAGACGGAAGCCATGCTGAAAACCACACGACCCGATGAGCTGGAGCGTCTCTTCAATCAATCGTGAAAGCGTACACCGTCACATACATGACCCGCGGGGGCAAGAGCAAGCAGCTCACCCTGGAGGCGGAAAACCTCAGCGAGGCGCGGCGAGCCCTGCGCCGCCGACGCATCGCATACACCAACCTGGCTCAGAACGAGGGCTCCTCCCCCGCTTCCGCGTCAGCCGCACGGACGAGCAAGGCTCAGCCCCAGCGTTCCGCTGTCACCAAGAAGCCTTCCAGCGGCTTGAGCAAGCTCCTGGAGAGCTCTCCCTCCATCAAGGACAAGGCGGTTTTTGCCAGCAAGCTGGCGGTGCTCATCAATGCGGGAGTTCCGATTCTTCGCAGCATTGAACTGGTGCACAGCCAACAGAAATCACCGATGTTCAAGCGGGCGCTTTCCGCGATGGTTTTTGAGGTGAATCAGGGAGAAAACCTTGGCACGGCCATGCGGCGATGGCCAAAGGTTTTTGACAAGCTGATGATTGCCATGGTGGAAGCCGGAGAGGCGGGCGGTGTGCTGGATGAAACCCTGACACGTCTGGCCAGCCTGCTGGAAGACAACGCGAAGCTGCAGAACCAGATCAAGGGAGCCCTTAGCTATCCAGTGGCAGTTTTGTTCATTGCTATCTTGGTTTTTCTTGGGATGACCATATTTATTATCCCAACATTTGCCGGCATCTTTGAACAACTTGGCGCGAAGCTGCCCGCCTTCACGCAGATGCTTGTTGATCTCAGCAATACGCTAAGATCCCCCTTTTCATTTGCCCTGGTTGGCATCCTGATCGCCAGCATTTTTGCATTTGTCAGCTATTACAAGACACCCGTCGGGCGCCGAAACATTGATCTCCTGATCTTGAAACTTCCGCTCTTTGGCGATCTGATTCAAAAAACAGCCACGGCCCAATTCAGCCGCACGCTTGCCTCTCTCTCCAAAGCGGGCGTTCCCATCATGATGGCCCTGGAAATTCTGACGGAGACAGCCACAAACACCATCTTTGCCGACGCGATCAGCAAGTCGCGGCTTGACGTGAGCGAAGGCATTCCCCTCAGCATTGCCCTGGCCTCGAAAAAAGTGTTCCCCGAGCTATCGATCAACATGCTGATGGTGGGCGAGGAGACGGGAAACATGGATGCCATGCTTTCGAAGGTGGCTGATTTCTATGAAGATGAAGTCAGCTCAACCGCGAAGATGTTGACCTCCCTGATTGAGCCCTTCATGATCGTCTTTGTGGGCGGCATTGTGGCTTCGATTCTGGTGGCCATGTATCTGCCCATGTTCTCCGTGTTCGAGAACATCCGCTGATTGCCTCAGCCTTCCGCGTCCACGATGCTGGGCCGCGTGGCCGCGACCAGAGCCTTGCCTGCTTGCCAGCCGCTGCTCCAGCAGTGCTGAAAATTGAAGCCTCCGGTCACTCCGTCCACATCCAGCAGCTCGCCAATCAGAAACAAACCGGGCCGCAGGCGACTTTCCATTGTGCTCCCTTTCACCTCCTGGAGAGGCACCCCGCCCGCGGTGACGAACTCCTCGCCAAAGGGTCCACGACCCACCACCGCGTAACGACTGGCCACCAGCGCCTCCAACAGGGCGCGCTGGGCCTGGCGATCGAGGTCGGCCCAGCGCCGCTCCCCGTCCACCCCCGCAGCGGCCACCAGGGCGGCCCAGAGCCGACGGCCCAGGGCCGGCAGGGGCCGGGCGCCCGCGATCTGCCGACGCGCCTGCTCCGTTCGGGCCGTGGCCAGGAGGGCATCCACCTCAGGGTGGGGCCGCCCTCCCGTCCAATCCACCCGCAAGTCGGCCCGATACCCCCAAGCCTTGAGCTGCCGCGCCGCGAAGGCCGTGAGGCGCAGGGTGGCGGGTCCGCTGAGACCCCAGTGGGTGAGAAGCACGGCGCCCCGTTGGTGGAACGGGCCCTCCGCGCCCCCCCGCCCGCGCCGGGGTTTGGGTGTGGCGTTTGGGGAATGGAGGGCCAGGGCGACCGGGTTCAGGGTCACCCCCGCCAGGTCCGTGAGGGACGGCGCCTCCAGCGCCAGGGTGAAGAGGGACGGCACAGGCGGCACCAGGCTGTGGCCCAGGGAGCGGGCAAGGCGATGGCCGCTCGGGTGGCTGCCCGTGGCCAACACCAGCTGATCCGCGCGCAGCTGCTGACCATCCCGCAGGGTGAGGGCGAATCCTCCCCCTGGCTCGGCCTCCGCCTGAAGAAGCGCCACCCGCTGCCGCACGCGCACGCCAGCGGCCTCCGCCGCCTGGCGCAGACAGGCCACCACCGAGAGGGAGGACTGGGAGCGGGGGAACAGGCGCCCGTCTGACTCCCCCACCAGTTCCAGGCCGTGCTGGTGAAACCAATGCCGCGTTTCCAGGGGGCCAAAGCGGGAAAAGGGGCCCAGCAGGGCCGGCCCGCCCCGGGGGTAGTGGCCGGTGAGGGTGCGCGGGTCCCAGCAGGCGTGACTCACGTTGCAACGACCGCCGCCACTGATTCGCACTTTGTGAAGCGCTTCGGGGGTGGCCTCCAACAGCCACACATCCCGCAGACCGGCCTCGGCCGCCACGATGGCGGCCATGAAACCGGCGGGCCCACCCCCCGCCACCAATGTCGAGACCCGGGGGGGCAGCTGGGTGGGCAGCATGGAGGGATGCCGAACGCTTTCCGCTTCAGTGTGGCGCCCATGCTCGATTGCACGGATCGGCACTTTCGGGTGCTGATGCGTCAGGTGAGCCGCCACTGCCTCCTCTACACGGAGATGGTGGTCGCCCGGGCAGTGACCCACGCCATGGGGGAAGAGCCATCGGCCCCTCCGGGGGAACGGCAGCGGCGGCTGGAGCGGTTGATCGGATTCGATCCCCTGGAAAAACCCCTCGCTTTGCAGCTGGGAGGGGAGGATCCGCGGGAGCTGGCGGCAGCGGCCCGGCTGGCGGCGGAGTGGGGCTATGACGAGGTGAATCTGAACGTGGGCTGCCCGAGCCCGAAAGCCAGCCAGGGCAGCTTCGGCGCCTGCTTGATGGCTCGCCCGGAACGGGTGGCCGACTGCGTGGCGGCCATGGGCGAGGCCAGCGGCCTGCCGGTGACGGTGAAGCATCGGATCGGGATCGACGATCGCGACAGCTTCGACGCGCTGTTGGGTTTTGTGGACACGGTGGCGGCGGCGGGTGCCACGCGCTTCGCGGTGCACGCGCGCAAAGCCTGGTTGGAGGGCCTGGATCCAAAGGAAAATCGCACCATCCCGCCCCTGCGCTGGGAGGTGGTGCATCAGCTGAAACGGGAGCGGCCTGGCTTGCTGGTGGAGCTCAACGGCGGCCTCGACACCCTCGACGCCTGCCACGCGCAGCTGGAGCGGGTGGATGGGGTGATGGTGGGACGAGCCGCCTATGGGCATCCCCTGCGCTGGGCGGAGGTGGACCGACGCCTGTTTGCGGAGACCACCGAACCCGTTCCGCGGCCGTCCACGGTGGTGCGGGGGGTGATTCCCCATGCCGAACGCTGGTGCGATCGGGGGGGGCGCCTGTGGGCCCTGGCCCGCCACATGGTGCATGTGGTGGAGGGGGTCAAGGGCGCCCGGGGGTGGCGGGCCAACCTGGCGCGCCAGGCCGGCCAACGGGACGCGGGACCAGATGTGCTGGCCGCCGCAGCCCGGGCCCTGGAGGAACGGGGGCTCTGAGGGGAAGAGACGCGGTTGGCGCCTCAGCCCGCTCCGCCGTAGTCGCCACCGCTGCGACGGCGCCTTGCGCGGCCCGCATCAAACCCGTCGGAAGGGCGATCGGAGGAGCCGTAGCTGCGGTCTTCCCAGTTGCGGGCACCGGAGCCACGATCATCGCCGCGGCCCTGCCCGCCGCCGTAGCCACCGCCTCCACCGCCGTAGCCACCACCGCCACCGCCGTAGCCGCCGCCACCGCCATAGCCGCCACCGCCTCGGCGGGGACCACCGCCACCACCGCCACCACCGCCGCCGCCGCCGCCACTGCGAGGCTCTGCCTTGTTGATGCGCAGGGGGCGGCCCATCAGCTCGGTGCCCTGAAGACCTTCGATGGCCCGGGTTTCCATGGCGTCATCGGCCATTTCCACAAAGGCAAAGCCACGCTTGCGCCCCGTGTCCCGTTCAAGGGGGAGGGAGCAATTCACGACGTCGCCGTAGCGCGTGAAAAGTTCAACGACGTCCTCCTGCTCAGCGCGGAAGGGAAGATTGCCTACAAAGATGCTCACGAAAGGGGCTGGGGGAACCGAGACGGATGCCGAAGACCCAAAGGGTTTCTGACCTCCGCAGATTAAACCGTCTCTGGAATGGCGCGGCAGGGTTTGACCACGAATGTCGCCGCATGATCACTGCGGCGCCACCCCTCCCCCCCGCGCCTCCGCCTCCAGCCGCCCCCGGGCCGCCGCCAACTGGCGCCGCACCTCGTCAAAGCCGGTGCCCCCCTCGCTCCGGCGGGCCGCCACCACCTGGCGCGGGGCGATGGCCGCGTGGATGTCCGCCCCGAAGGCGGGATGGAGGGCCTGCCACTCCGCAAGGGAAAGCTCCACCAGCAGGCGCCCCTCCAGAACCAGGCGCTTCACAAGACCGCCCACCAGTTGATAGGCCTCCCGAAAGGGCACGTCCCGGGCCACCAGATAGTCGGCCACATCCGTGGCATTGGCATAGTCGCTGTGAACAGCCGCCTCCAGGCGCCGGGGCCGGAACTCCAGCCCCTCCTCGAACAGGATTGCCATGGCCTCCAGGGAGTCCAGGCAGGTGCGCACCCCGTCGAAGAGCGCTTCCTTGTCTTCCTGAAAATCCTTGTTGTAGGCCAGGGGAAGGCCTTTGATCAGGGTGAGCATCCCCATCAGATGACCGAACACGCGACCAGACTTGCCGCGCACCAGTTCGGGCACATCCGGATTCTTCTTCTGGGGCATCAGGCTGCTGCCGGTGGCGCAGCGGTCGGTGAGGGTGATGAAGCCGAATTCCTCGCTGGCCCAGAGGATCACCTCCTCCGCCAGCCGGCTGAGATGGACCATCACCAGGCTGGCCGCCGCCAGGAATTCCACCGCGAAGTCCCGGTCGCTGACCGCGTCCAGGCTGTTGCCATAGATGGCCTCAAACCCCAGCTCCGCCGCCGTCTGGCGGCGATCAATGGGCACGGGCGTGCCCGCCAGGGCCGCCGCTCCCAAGGGGCAGATGTTCACCCGGCCCCGCACATCCGCCAACCGCTCCCGATCGCGCTGGGCCATGGCCACATAGGCCAGGAGGTGGTGGGCGAGGCTGAGGGGTTGGGCCCGCTGCAGGTGGGTGTAGCCGGGGATGAGGGTGTCGACATGGTCCTCCGCCTGCCGCAGGAGGGCCCGCTCGAACCGCACCAGGGCGGCGTCGATGTCCCCGATGCGGCGCCGCAGCCAGAGGCGCACATCCGTTCCCACCTGATCATTGCGGCTGCGGCCCGTGTGCAGCTTCTTGCCGAGGGGGCCGAGCCGCTCCGTGAGGCGACGCTCCACGGCGAAATGCACGTCCTCCGCCTCCAGGCCGGGCCGGAACTCCCCCGCCGCGGCCTCCGCACGGATCGCCTCCAGGCCCTCCATCAGCCGCTGGGCCTCCTCGGCGCTGATCACCCCGCAACGGCCCAACATGCGGGCATGGGCCACGGAGCCATCCAGATCCTCCTGGAGGAGGGCGATGTCAAAGCCGATGGAGGCATTGAACCGTTCAATCGCCGGATGGAGCCCCTGCTCGAAGCGATCGCTCCAAGTGGTTTGGCCTCCGGTCGGCACGGAAGCGGGCGGAGAGGACTCCGTCGTCATCTGGTGCCCAACGCTGCCGCTCAGCTTGCCACCGTCCCGGTCCCGGGCGGCGGCAGGGGGGGCAAGGTGACCTCGTCCCGCACCTTCAGCACCACCAGCGAGGCGTCATCCTCCAGTTGGCGCTCCGTTCCCAGGAAGCGATCGAGCCGGGCAAAGAGCTGATCCAGGATGCCCTGGGCCCCGGTGGCGGCGGCACAGGCGCCATGGAAGGCCTTCAGGAGCCGCTCCTCGTCAAAACGCTCGCCGCTGAACCCGGTCGCTTCGGTCACGCCATCGGTGTAATAAAGGACCACATCCCCGGCCTCCAGCCGCACCTGGCGGCATTCATACTCGCTTTCGCTCTGCAGGCCGATCAGGAGCCCCGGAGCGTCCAGCCGCTCCACTCGCCCCTGCTGACGCCGCCAGTGGAGGGGAGGATTGTGGGCCGCGTTGGCGTAGCGAAGCAGGCGGGAGCGCGGGTCGTAGTCGGAATAAAACAGAGTCACGAACCGGTGCGACTGGGCGAGATCCTCCTGGGCGAGATGGTTGAGGTCGTGAAGGATGCGGTGGGGCGGTTGGCCGCTCAGCACTTCCGCCCGCAACATGCCGCGCAGCAAGGTCATCAAGAGGCCGGCGGGCACGCCCTTGCCCATCACGTCGCCCATCACCAGGGCCCAGCGATCCCGATCCCGCTTGCGGGGCGGGCTTTCCACCCGGGTGGGGATGAAGTCGTTGTAGTCGCCGCCAACCTGAAAGGCTGGCCTGCAGCGGGCCGCCAGGTCGACCCCCTCAATGACCGGGCAGTGATCCGGCAGGAGCTGGGCCTGGATCTCCGCGCCGATGCTGAGCTGGCGATCCAGGCGCTCGTGGCGGCGGCTGTCCTCCTGGAGGCTGGCCGTTTCCAGGGCCACACCGGTGAGATCGGCCACAAGCTGCAGATGGCGGCGGTGCACCTCACTCCAGCTGTAGCCCTGCCGATCACTGAACACATAGAGCCGGCCCCGCTGGCGATTGCGGGCCACCACGGAGGTGGCGAACACCCGAGCCGGGGCAAGCAGACGGATGATCATGCCGTCCAACAGGGCGGCCACCGCCTCATCGCCGGAGAGGACACGCAGTTGCTCGTCGGGCAGGGCCGCCACCTGGCGGAGCACCTCGCCGCAGCGGTCGCCGGTGGTGGCCTGGAGATGGTCGCGCCAGAGGCGGCCATCCGGATGAAAAACCACCAGAAGACTGCCCTGTGCCTCCACCAACCGCGCCATGAGAAGGGGCACCAGTTCCAGGAAGCGCCGCAGATTGGTGAAACTGCGCAAGGCAAAGGCCAGGGAGGCCAGGAGCTCGTGATTGCGGCGCTGTTCGCGGCTGAGGCTGTCGAGCAACTGCCGCAGGGAGACCTTCGGCGACATCGACTGGCCGGCCAGGGGCCCCGAGGAGAGCGTGGCGGAGTGGATCGGCGAGGGCCGGGGCCGGGGCGAAGGCTGGGAACTGGAGGGCGGCGGGCTGCTCAAGGAGCTGCCGCAAGGGATCCGCAAGGTAGCAGCTTGCGGGGGAAGCGGCGGGGGGGATGAGCCGTTCAGGACAGGCGGGGCCGGGAGCGCCGCAGGGTGTCGCGCGGCGCTTCGCCGAACAGACGGCGGTAGTCGGCGGCGAAGTGGCCAGCGTTGAGGAATCCCCAGGTTTCCGCCACCGCGCCGATCTGGAGCTCCCCGGGCTCGGCCCGCAGGAGCCAGCGACGCATGCCATGCAGCCGCAAAATCTTGAGGTAGGCCATGGGCCCCATGCCCAGGTGATCCTGGAAGCCCTGGAGCAAGGTGCGGCGGCTGGCGTGGACCTCGCGGCAGAGATCCGCCAGGGTGATGGGGGCTGTGGGGTTGGCGTGCAGCCACCGCTGGGCCTCTTTGACGATGTCGATCCGGGCGGGGGGACGAATGACGCCTCTGTTCGCGGCGGGCCCGCTGCCCAGGGCCTCGAGGAGGAGGGGGATCAAATCGTTGAGGATGAGCTCCTGTCGCTCGGGCGACAGCAGGCGATCCTGACGCTGTTCCGCCAGGGCGAGGAGCCGCCGCAGGTAACGCCGCAAGCCAGCCGAACTGCGCGGATTGGTGAGGACCACATTGCTGCGCGGCAGCAACTCCCCGTCAAACCCGAGCCACCCCAACCGCAGCGCCCATTGCTCCAGGACGGGGATCGGGAGGAGCATCACGGCGAAGTTGACGTTGGCGGGAATGGTGAAGTGGACATCCCCGAGGACGTCCACGCCGAAGAGGCTGTTCACAGGCAACGCCAGGCCATGGGAGCGCCATGGCACCTCCCCCGCGTGGGGGTCCAGATCGAGGGTGACGGAAAGCACACCTTTGGGCTTCGCTCCGGTGGCATGCAGGGGCCGCTTGATCTGGAACCAGAGGAAGAACAGGGGAGCCAGTCGCAGCGTGAACAACCGGCCCTCGAAGGACCCACCCTCCAGCTGCAGCAGGAACAGATCCAGCCCGACGGCCCGAATCACGTCCTGCATTTCATCGACGCAAGCCCAGCTTCGCTCTTGCGCCCATGGTGAAAAGTTCTGCTCCACGCAAATCTTGCCCTTTTTGAGCGTTGGACAAGGTCGAGGCGCTCACAATGTAAACGTCTCCACCACTCGACGGAACCAGGGCCTCCCCCGCCGATTCCATGACAAGCAGCCCGATTCAAAACGAATCCCACACCTCCTGGACCTTCGGGCCCTACAGCCTGGACAGAGAAGGGAACCTCCGCCTCGGCCCCACGGCCATCCACCTGCCCCCCCTGCAACGGCGCCTGCTGCTGGCGCTGGTGCGCCAGAACGGTCAGGTGCTCTCCCGGGAGTCCCTGCTGAACGAGGTGTGGGGACACGGCCAGGTGAGCGAGGTGAGCATCTCGCGAACGGTGCATGGTCTGCGGCGCGTCTTCCTGGACGGCCCCCTGGGGTCGTCGGTCATCCGCACCATTTATGGCGGGGGCTATCGGCTGGATGTGCCGATACGGTCCATGGAGGCCGATCAGGAGGGCAATCGCAAGGTTGGCTCCGGCGGTTTTCCCGCCGCCCACACCCTCAGCGCCTTCGTGGAGGGGATGGTGTGGGTGCGGCAGCGGGATCCCCGCCTGCTGCCCCGGGCGGAACGGCACCTGGGCCAGTGCCTGGAGGGCGCTCCCGACTTCACGCCGGCGCGGATCGCCCTGGTGGCGGTGCGCCTGGCCCGCTACCAGTGGGGCCTGCTCCCGGCGCGGGACCTGGAGAGCGAACTGGAGGTGCTGCTGCGGGAAGCGGAGCTCTCGGGCAGCATGGCGTCTGAGGTGCTGGCGCTGCGGGTGGAGGTGCTTTCCCTGCTGCATTGGCAACCGGAGCTGGCGGAAGCCCGCTTTGCCCAGTGGCTGCCTGCCCAGTTGCCGGGTGGGGCCCCGCTGCACAGCTGGGCACGCCATCTGGTCGCCACCGGACAAGCCGCCGAGGCCCTGCTTTTGCTGGAGCCCCATCTCAACAGCGACAACCCCGACGGCTGGCTGCTCACCGCCGTGGCCTCCTGGTTTCTCGGAGACCACGACAAGGCCATCCGCCATCTGCGGGAGCAACTGAGCATCGATTCCACCCTCGCGGGCGCACGGCTCATCCTGGCCCTGGTGCTGGCGGATGGGGAGCGGCCCGCCGAGGCCCTGCGGGAGTTGGAGGCGTCCGCCATCCCCGCCGATCCCGTCAACGGTTTGCAGGCCTTCACCGCCCTGATCCTGGCCCTCTGCGGCAAGAGCGCTGGCGCCATGGCACTGCTGCAGGGCGCGCGCGACGATGCCAGGCAGGCCGCCCTCATGACCAGTCTGTGGGGCTTGACCGCCGTGGTGCTGACCCGGGAGGAGTGCGCGGCATCGCTGTTGGAGCAGGCCGTCGCCAACCGCTGCGGCCTGGCACCCTTCGTGCGCCACCTACCCAGCCTGAGGCGCCACGCGGGCAGCCCCGCCCTGGCCCGGTTTGAGGAGGCGATGACGAACCGTTTCCACTGCAGGTCTTGAGTGTGCGCGCCCGGCAAGGCTGACCACAATTCGACTGTGCCTGTCGTCACGTTGTCTGCCATGCCCAACGGCCAACCGAACATCTTGATCCTCTGGGGCGATGACATCGGCCAGAGCAACCTCAGTTGCTACAGCCACGGCCTGATGGGTTATGAAACGCCCAACATCGATCGGGTGGCCAGGGAGGGCGCCAAGTTCATCCACTACTACGCCGAACAGAGTTGCACGGCGGGCCGGGCGGCCTTCATCACGGGCCAGAGCGTGTATCGCACCGGCCTGAGCAAGGTGGGTCTGCCCGGAGCGGAGCAGGGCTTCCGCGCCGAGGATCCCACCATCGCCGAACTGCTGAAACCCTTGGGCTATCGCACCGGACAATTCGGCAAAAACCACTTCGGCGACCGGGATGAACACCTGCCGACGATGCACGGCTTTGACGAATTCTTCGGCAATCTTTATCACCTCAACGCGGAGGAGGAGCCCGAGCTGCGCGAGTACCCCACACCGGAAGACTTCCCCAACTTCCGCCAACGCTTCGGCCCCCGCGGCGTGTTGCACTGCTGGGCGAATGGGGATGGCACACAACGCATCGAAAACACCGGCCCGTTGACGCGCCAGCGGATGGAAACGGCCGATGATGAGTTTCTTGTGGAGGCCAAACGCTTCATCCGCGACGCAGTCGCCTCCGGCCAGCCGTTCTTCGTGTGGTTCAACACCACCCACATGCATTTCCGCACCTACGCCAGACCCCAGGATGTGGGCCGCAGCGGCCGCTGGCAGTCGGAATATCACGACGTGATGATTTATCACGACGAGTGCATCGGTGAGATGTTGAATCTGCTTGATGAGCTGGGCATCACCGACGACACGATCGTGATGTACAGCACCGACAACGGACCCCACATGAACAGCTGGCCGGATGCTGGCATGACGCCCTTTCGCAGCGAGAAGAACACCAACTGGGAGGGGGCCTACCGAGTGCCGGCCCTGCTCCGTTGGCCCGGCCATGTGCCAGCCGGGGTGAATCTCACCGGGATCTGCAGCCATCTCGACTGGCTGCCCACCCTGCTGGCGGCCGCGGGGGAACCGGAGATCAAGCAAAAGCTGCTGCAAGGCCACCAGGTTGGCGAAAAAACCTTCCACATCCATCTGGATGGCTACAACATGCTTGACTACTGGACCGGCAAGACGGATCAGAGTCCGCGCCAGGAGTTTTTCTACTTCTCCGACGACGGTGATCTGGTGGGCCTGCGCTATGACAACTGGAAATTCGTGTTCAAGGAACAGCGCGCCCAGGGCAC
>JBKDTB010000193.1:0-22014 GCA_046340515.1 Cyanobacteriota bacterium
TGCCCGGCGGGAGAACTGGACCGCGCCCGGGCCCTGGAGCCTGACATGCTCTTCGTCTCGGCCACCTCGGATCTCGGGCTGCGCCATCTGCGCCAGGTTCTGCGGGCCTGGGCGGCAGACCTGGCCGCTGTGACAGGATGAACAATGGTTTCCAACAGCCCCCGCGATGCCCCTGCAACTCGGTGACACCGTTCCTGATTTCACGCAGGAATCCCAACTCGGACCGATCAATCTTTACGACTTTGGCGCTGATCACTGGGTGGTGCTGTTTTCCCACCCGGCCGATTACACGCCGGTGTGCACCACGGAACTGGGCGAGGTGTCCAGGTTGCGGCCGGAATGGGAGAAGCGAAATGTCAAGACCTTGGCCCTGAGCGTCGATTCTGCGGAAAGCCACAAGGGCTGGATTTCTGATATCAATGAAACCCAGAAAACAACCGTTGATTATCCCATCCTGGCCGATGCTGATCGGAGGGTCAGTGAGCTGTACGGAATGATACATCCCCAATCACTGAACAATCTCACCGTCCGCTCTGTTTTCATCATTGATCCCAACAAAAAGCTGCGTCTGCAGATCACCTATCCCGCCAGCACCGGTCGCAACTTTGACGAGATTCTGCGGGTGATCGATTCTCTCCAACTCACCGATCACTACCAAGTGGCCACGCCTGTCAACTGGAAGGACGGAGAGGATTGCGTGGTTGTGCCGTCCATTCCCACCGAGGCGGCCCGCGAAAAATTTCCCCGGGGTCTGACGGAAATTCGTCCCTATCTCCGCCTCACGCCGCAACCCAACAAGTGAGCGATGTCGTCCATGGGTCAATGGTGGCAATGGCATCCCAGTGCTGCCCAGGATGTCTCCAACAGTTTTGCGGTGATCGGCGTGGGTCGTTTCGGCAGCGCCGTTTGCCGGGAGCTGATCCGAGCCGGAGCTGAGGTGCTGGCGATCGATCTCGATGGTCGGGCGATCGATGATTTGCTCCAGCACCATCCAGCCATCGAAGCGCGAATCGTTGACTGCACGGATGAGGAGGCTCTGCGGGCGGCGGGGGCCCTCGATGTGGGAACCGTCGTGGTGGCGATCAGTGAACCGATCGAGGCCAGCATCACCGCCACGCTCATCGTCAAGGATGCGCCGGGGACGCGGGTGCAGCAGGTGATCGCCCGGGCCACCAGTGATTTGCACGAAAAGATGTTGCGGCGGGTCGGTGCCGACAAGGTGGTCTTCCCCTCCAAGATGCAGGGGGCGCGTCTGGGGCAGGAGTTGATGCGGCCGAATCTGTTGGAGCGCCTGCGGTTGGACGATCGCAACAGCATTGAGGAGATCAAGGTGCCTCAGTCGTTCATCGGCCATTCCCTCCGCGATCTCAACCTGCGCAAGTCCTACAGCGTCAATGTGCTGGCCGCTGGTCCCGCCAACCAGCTGATGGTCAATCCCCCCGCGTCCCATGTGTTGCGAGAGGGAGAGGTGTTGGTGGTGATGGGCAGCGCGGAGGCCCTTGAGGCCCTCCCCAGCCGCTGACGCCGATGTGGGTTCTGGGGTTGATGAGCGGCACCAGCGCCGACGGCGTCGACGCGGTGCTTGTCCGGTTTGGGGGATCCTGCCGGCATCCCCGCTGGCGCCTCGTCCACTCCGCGTCCGTTCCGTATCCAGACGACCTGCGGAACCGGATCATCGCCTGCGGTCAGGGCCAGCCCATTGCCGCCTCCGACCTGCTGAATCTGACCGAGGAGTTGACGGAGATCCAGGCCCGGGCCGCGCGGGCCTGCGATCCGCAGGGGCAGGCGGAGCTGGTGGGCTGTCATGGGCAGACCCTCTGGCATCGCCCTCCGACGGCGGAGCGGCGGGGGGCCAGCTGGCAGGCGTTGATGGGGCCCTGGCTGGCAGATCGCCTGGACCGCCCGGTGGTGTTTGATTTTCGCGCCGCCGATCTGGCCCTGGGCGGTCAGGGCGCTCCCCTGGTGCCCGCCACGGATGCGGCGCTGCTGGGGGGCATCGACGGTTGGCGGGCCGTGCTCAACCTGGGGGGGATCGCCAACTTGACCCTGATTCCCCCCCGCCGGGGGCCAGACCGCCATCAGCCGGTGCGGGGCTGGGACTGCGGGCCCGCCAACACCCTGATCGATCTGGCCGTGCATCAGTTCAGCGCGGGCCGTCTTCGCTTTGACGAGGCGGGGGGGTGGGCCCGCCAGGGCGAGATCGCGGAGGCGGCCATCGCCCACTGGCTCCAGGAGCCCTATTTCGGCCAGGCTCCGCCCAAGTCGACGGGACGGGAGAGCTTCGGCGCGGCGGATCTGGAACGGCGGCTGGCCTTCCTGCGAAGCCGGACTCCCGGCATGAGTCCCGCCGATGCCCTCGCCACCCTGACGGCGTTTTCGGCCGCGGCGGTGGCCCGGGATCTCCGCCGCGGCACGTCACCGGTGGAACTGCTCGTGGCCGGTGGCGGCACCCGCAACCCGTTCCTGCTCGACCAGCTGCGCCTTCGCTGTCGCGGCATGGTGGTGCGTCCCCTGGCGGAACTCGGCATCGGCGACCTGGAGCGGGAAGCCCTGGCCTTCGCCCTGCTGGCCTGGTGGCAGGTCAGGAACCATCCTGGATCCCTGCCGTCAGTGACGGGGGCCAGTGGGCCGGCGGTGCTGGGCGTTCGCGCGAATCCGCCCCGGGGGCGGGAGCGGGGGGTGGAGCGGATCAGTGTTCGAGGGGGCGCCAGAGCCGGAGGCGTCGAGGAGCGCCTTTGAGGCGAGAGGGCTTGCCCCGCTCCTGCCGTTCCAGCACCTCGCGAAAGCGTTCGGTCTGCCGCGCGGTTCCAGCCTCGGCCTGGCGGCGCTTCTGGTCGCGCTGCCGTTCCAGGGCTTCCACCCCCTGTTGGATCAACACCTTGGCCATGTTGCTGACCGTGCGGGACTCCCCATCGGCCAGAGCCGCCAGGCGATCGCAGAGGTCTTCAGGCAACACGACCTGAATGCGGGGCGACTTGGGGCGCCCGCTGGAGGAGGTCTGACGGGTCGCCACGACCGCTGGTTCGGATCGGTTACTGATGAGTGTACAAAGTTAGTCAAGGGTAGTATCCAGCAGTATGCTGGTGGCACAGGTCCGCTTCCTCGCTCCCCTCGTTCCATTCCGGAGTTCCCCTCCATGACGCGTTCCACCCCCTCCACTCCCGCCAAGGCCGCCAGCAGGGCTCCCAAGTCCCGGGCCCGGACCGCCCACCCCCGCCGCACCGCCGAGCGCAGTGACGTGCTGGTTTCCGCTGTCATCAGCACCTACCTGCTGACCCATCTGCACCATGTGCTGCAACGGGCGGAATACGGGGCACAGCAGGAGGGGCGGGAGGGGCTGGCCGCCAATTACGCCCAGTTGCGCAAGGTGCTCTGTCTGGATGCCCGCAGCATGGAGGATGCCTCCGCCAGCGGCCACTCCGACGATGGGCCTCCCCTGGCGGCCTGATCCACGCGGTCTCTGCTTTCGGATCGAAGAACCAGGGTTCAGACCGGCCCGGACGCGATAGCTTCAGGGGGAATGGATGCGCCCCGATGTCCGCCGCCAACGCCGCCGCGCTCTACGCCCGAATCAGTGAGGATTCCGACCTCACCCAATCCCTCTTCCGTCAGGCTCTGCAAGACCCGTCGGGGGCCCTGCGTCGCATCGTGGAGATCGGCGAGGAATCGGGGTTGGCCGTCACCACGGACGAGGTGCGGGAGCACATCGCCGGGTTGGACGACAGCGCCACCAAGCAGTGGTTGCTCAAGGCCCGAGGAGGTCTCTGAGAGGTTGGAAACCCGCAGATTCGCCGGCACGGGCGCGGCGGATGAGGGGCCGGGGCGCTGGCGCCGATGGGCTCCTCCTCCCTGGGCCCAGCTGAAGAACAGCCAGTAGCTCACCAGGGCGAGACCCGCGGCGACCACCAGCGCGGCCACCTGTTCCAGGCGCTTGATCATGGAGCTCCCTCCGACCGCCTCCTCCTCAGTCTGCCTGACGTCACTTGCGAGGATGGAGAACCGTTCTTCCCGCTTCTGTGCTGCGCCTCGAACGCATCGGCAAGATTTATCCCACCGGCGAAGTGCTTCGGGAGGTGAGCTGGGAGGTCAAGGCGGGCGACCGCATTGGCCTGGTGGGGGTCAATGGGGCGGGGAAGTCGACCCAGCTGCGCATCCTTGCCGGCCTGGAGGAACCCACCAGCGGCCAGGTGGTGCGCCAGGGGGATCCCCGCATCGCGCTGTTGCAACAGGAATTTGATGTCAACCTGCAGCGCACGGTCCGGCAGGAGCTGTTTCAGGCCTTCGCGGAAGCCGCAGTTGTTGTTGATGCCCAAGCCCAGCTTCAGGAGGAGATGGAATCGGAGCGGGCCGCCAGCGATCCCGACCATCTGCAAGGGCTGATCGAGCGGTTGGGCCAGCTGCAGAGTCGTTTTGAATCCCTCCATGGCTACGAGCTTCAGGCCCGCATCGACAGGCTCCTGCCCTCGATCGGTTTTGCCGCCGAGGAGGCCGAGCAGCTGGTGGGCGACTTTTCAGGCGGGTGGCAGATGCGCGTGGCCCTGGGCAAGCTTTTGCTGCAGGAGCCCGATGTCCTGTTGCTCGACGAGCCCACCAACCATCTCGATGTGCAGACCATTGAGTGGTTGGAAACCACCCTTCTGGCCTGGGAGGTGCCCTTGGTGGTGATCAGCCACGACCGCACCTTCCTCGATCGCATCTGCAATCAGATCGTGGAGACGGAACGGGGCGTCAGTCGGGTCTATCTGGGGAACTACAGCCAGCATCTCGAACAGAAGGCTCAGGCCAGCGAGGCCCAGCAGGCGGCGTTCGAGCGGCAGCAGAAGGATCTGGCCAGTCAGCAGGCCTTCGTGGATCGCTTTCGCGCCAGTGCCACCCGCAGCACCCAGGCCAAGAGCCGGGAAAAACTCCTCCAGAAAGTGGAACGGATCGAGGCCCCCGTCGATGAACTCGCCGGTCCTCACTTCCGCTTCCCCCCCGCGCCCCGTTCCGGGCGGCGGGTGGCCGCCATCACCAACCTCACCCACGCCTATGGCGATCGCATTTTGTTCTTGGGAGCGGATCTGGAGGTGGAACGGGGCGACCACATCGCCCTGGTGGGCCCCAACGGGGCCGGGAAATCCACCCTGCTGCGGTTGTTGATGGGTCTGGAAGTTCCCCTGGAGGGCCAATCCGCCCTTGGGGAGCACAACGTGATTCCGGCCTATTTCGAGCAAAACCAGGCGGAGGCCCTGGATCTGTCGAAGGAAGTGCTCGCGATGGTGTTCGAGGCCGTTCCGGATTGGACCCAGAGCCAGGTGCGGTCTCTACTGGGCCGCTTCGGATTCAGCAACGAGGACGTCTTCAAGGAGGCGGGCATGCTCAGCGGCGGGGAGAAGGCCCGCCTGGCCCTTGCCCTGCTCCTCCTGCGACCCTCCAATCTCCTGTTGCTCGATGAGCCCACCAACCATCTCGACATCCCGGCCAAACGGATGCTGGAGGAGGCCGTGATCGGTTACGAGGGTGCGGTGGTGCTGGTGTCCCACGATCGCGCCTTCGTCTCCCGGGTGGCGAACCGCATCGTTGAGCTGCGGGAGGGGGAGCTGGTGCTTTACCGCGGCGACTTCGCCTATTACCAAGCGAAAAAACAGGAGGAGGCGCTGGAGCGGGAGCGGTTGCGCCAAGAGCACGAGCGGCAGGCGAAACGGGAGGCCAACCGCCAACGGCAGCGCAACCGAACGCGCGCCAACCGGGAGCGCTCGGAGGCCGTCGAGTCTCCCTGATCAGCTTTTCGCCACACAAAGGCCCTCAGTCAGGACCGTCCCACCGCCCAGCCTTCCTCCCGCCCCGGGCGGGAGAGCCGCAAGCGTGTCCCCTTGCCCCCGGCAGAACCCTTGCCCCATCAGGGGGCCATGGGTTTGTGGGACCGCAGGGCAGGCCCGTCGACAGGCCCGCCGGCCGATGGGCCCCTTGTCTGGAGCGACGTTGGTTTCCTGACCACCGCTATACACATGTCGCAATCGATACGCGAGATCCTGAAACGGTTCGTAGCTTTGGACCACACCCAGATTCCGAAGGTGCCGTCATGTTGGAACCCCTCGCCCTCACCCTCGGGCAGAAGTTCGAACTCGAGCGCATGAGTCGTGCCATCGATGCCACCACCGACCCGCAGGTGCTGCGGGGACTGGCCAAACAGCTCCTGGAGGCCTGGCACAGTCAGAAGGCGGCCACCCAATGGGTGATGCGCCAACAACTTGGTGCCCCGCCCCGAATGACGCCGCCGCCGGTCGATCCCGCGAGCGGTTCCCATCCTTGACCGGCCTCTCCAAGACCGGGTCAACAGATTGTCAAACCGTTTTCCACCTGCCCGGGAAGGGTCCGGATTGAAAACTGTCAGGCCCCCGCCAGCTGACGCGGGCTTCCTTGACCTCCTCCTCAGGGTCGCCTTTGACCCGCCAGATCGCCCGCCACCACCGTGAGTTGAAGCGATTCCCCCCCGCGCAGAAGGCTGATCCGCAGGGAGCGACCCACTCCACCCCGTTCCACGGCATTGATGACATCGCTTGGGCCGGTGATTCTGGTGCCCTCCACCGCGGTGATCACATCCCCCGGCCGCAGGCCCGCGCTGGCGGCCGGCCCACCCGGTTGCACCGCCACCACCCGGGCGCCGGAGAGCACCTCATCTCCCGCCGCATTGCGCACGGCGTCCAGTCCCACGCCAATCATGGGATGGCTGGCACGACCGGTGCTGATCAGCTGAGAGGAGATCTGCCGTGCCCGGTTGATCGGAATGGCAAATCCCAGGCCGGCCCCGGGACCGCTTCGCACGAGCGTGTTGATGCCCACCACTTCTCCGCTCGCGTTGAGCAGGGGGCCACCGGAGTTTCCTGGATTGATGGCGGCGTCCGTCTGAATCAGATCCAGCCGCTTGTCCATGATGCCGAGCTTGCGGGCATTGCGGTTGAGGCTGCTCACGATCCCCAAGGTGACGGTGTTGTCGAGTCCGTAGGGGTTGCCGACAGCGATGGCCCAGTCGCCCACCTGCAGGTTGTCGGAGTTGCCCAGGGGCGCCACGGGCCAGGGACCGGAACCGCTCAGGCGCACCACCGCCAGGTCGGTGAGCGGATCCCGCCCCACCACCCGGCCTTCCACCCGCCTGCCGCTTTGCAGTCCCACGCTCACCCGCTCCGTGCCCTCCACCACGTGGGCGTTGGTGAGGATCAAACCTTCACTTTGAAAGATCACACCGCTGCCTTGGCTCCGTTCCGTGCGTTGCGAGGGCATCTGCCCCATCGGGAGTCCGAAGAATTGCCGGAGCAACGGATCGTTGAGGAGTCCGCGGGGCAGGGGACCCGCTCCGCGGGTCGCCACGGTGCGCTCCGTGTCAATGGTCACCACTGCGGGCGCGGTGCGCTGCACCGCCGTGGCGACGAAGGATTGCTGGCTCAGCAAGGCGCTGGCGGGGCTGGCGGCGGCGGGGATCGGCAGGGTGGGCAGGACACCCAGGGGAAGGCCCGCGAGCACGAGGCCCGTCGCCGCCGTCCAACCCGAGATCCCTGGAAGAGCCGGAGGAAACAGGCGCATGGAAGGGAGCCGAAGGGGGCCCGGAAGGAGGTCTCAACGTAGAGGCTTTTTCTGGACGGAACAGGGGGCAAACCGCCCGCCGGCCCCTCCTCTCCCCTAAGATTTGTAAAGAATTCCTTCGAGCCGTGGACACCAGTCGTCTTCTTCTCGCCTTCCTCGCCTTTGGCGCCGCCTGCACCACCCTTTGGGCCTGGATGCTGGCCTCCTCCACCTCGCCGAACGAGCGATGATGGAGGTGCGTCCACCGGCGCCCATCCTCTTGTCGAGCGGCCCCATGCCGACCCTTCTCGCTGAGCTTTTCCCCCTGCTCTACGGGGTCTGCTTCCTTTTCCTCCTCTGGCAGGCCTTCCGCGTCATGGGCCAAGGCTTCCGCGCCATGGGTCGCCCCGACAACCTTTCCTCTCCCGCCAACGACGATCGGCGCGGCAAGGTGACCATCCATCCCGAGCTGCTCGATGCCGATGGCCAGATCACCCGGGAAGACCTCCTCACCGTGCGCTTCAGCGATGACAGCGGCGAGCCCGTTCGTCCCATCGACTGACACTTCTCCCACGCGCTCTTCGCCCCCTGGCGGTTCACGCCGCGGCACGGCTCCTCCGCAGCCAACGGGTCCGACGGGCTTCGGAACGCCGAAGCCGGTGCCTCCGCCATCCCCTTTTCTCCGCCCACCATCCCCGGGCCAACAAGAGCGAGCAAGCCGCAAAAGCGGGGGGGCCCGCCAATAGGCTCAGAGAAACGTCTTGCGAACGACCTTTGATGGTGGACCAGAGAACCCGTATCGTCGCCGCCGTCCTCCATGCCCTCAAGCTCCCGCCCCGGTTCCGACTGAAGCTTGTGAAGGACGATCCGATCCGCCTGGAGCTCAGTCTCACCCCGGCCTATGGCAAGGCTCCCATCCTTGTCGGCATCGTCGAATCCCAGGACCTGGTGGCTCGGCGGGATCGGGAGGGTCGCATTCCCAGGGATCTTCAAGGCACCTGGGACTGGACCGTGCGCCACGGCAAGGTGACCACCGGCGGCTGGAACCCCTACCTCAAGGAAGCCCTCCAGACCATGTTCGAAACCGGCCTGCCCGCCATGGTCTACGAAGAAAACACTGGCGAGGCCTATCACCCGGTCGATGGCATCCGCCACGTGCGCTGAGGCGTCCGGGACCCCGGAGTCCCAGCCGATCGACGCCTGTCTGCTCGCGATTCAGGAGTCCATCGCCCCCGAAGGTGCCACCCTGCTGCTCCAGGCGCCCCCCGGCGCGGGCAAAACGACCCGGGTCCCCCTCGCCGTGCTGGAGGCCTTGGGCGATGGCGCCCGGCTCTTGCTCATCGAGCCCCGTCGCCTGGCGGCCCGGGCCGCCGCCGAACGCCTGGCCCGTGCTCTGCGGGAGCCGGTGGGGGAACAGGTGGGTTACAGCGTGCGCCTGGAATCGCGCCAGAGTCGGCGCACCCGCCTGTTGGTGCTCACCCCCGGGGTGTTCCTGCGGATGCTGCAGGTTGATCCCGCTCTGGAGGGGGTGGCCCTGGTGGTGTTCGACGAGGTGCACGAGCGCCGGGCCGACCTTGACCTGGCCCTGGCGCTGCTCCGTCAGGCCCGCCAGTGCCTGCGGCCGGAGCTGCGGCTGCTCCTGATGTCCGCCACCCTCGATCTGGAGCCCCTGGCCGCGGCCCTGGATGGAGCCAGCGTGCTCACCGCCATGGGCCAGTCGCATCCGGTGACCGTCGACTACCAGCCCCCCGGGGCCGAGGAGCCCCTGGACCGTCAGGTGGTCAGAGCCCTGGAAACCTGGTGGCTCCCCGATCGGCAGCCGGGGGAGACGGCCCTGGTGTTCCTGCCCGGCCAGCGGGAGATCCGCGCCGCGGAGCGGGCCATCACTGCCCGTGGCTGGGCGCGGAACCTGGAGTGTGTTCCGCTGCACGCCCAATTGTCCCTGGAGGCCCAGAGCGCGGCCATCGGGCCGGCCCGTCAGCCGGAGGGAAAGGTGGTGCTGGCCAGTGCCATCGCGGAAAGCTCCCTCACCTTGGCGGGGGTGCGCCTGGTGGTCGACAGCGGCCTCAGCCGGCAGACGCGCTTTGATCCCTCCACGGGCATGGACGGCCTGGTGACGGTGGTGGCGAGTCAGGCCAGCGCCGAACAGCGGCGGGGACGGGCCGGGCGCCTTTGCCCGGGGCGCTGCGTGCGGCTCTGGAGCGCCGGGGAACAGCAGCGCCGGCCGCCCTTCACGCCGCCGGAAATCCTGGCGGTCGACCCTCTGCCCCTGGCTCTCCACCTGGCGGCCTGGGGAGCGGGCCAGGGAGAGGACTTGCCCTGGCTGGACCCCCCTCCGCCGGGGCCTTTGGCCCAAGCCGGCCAGGTGCTCGTCCAACTGGGCGCGGTGGAGGGGCGGGGCCGGCTCAGCGCCCATGGCCGTGCCTTGGTGGGGCTGGGTTTGCATCCGCGATTGGGGCACATGCTGCTGCGGGCGGAGCGGGAGGGCTGCCTGGGCCCGGCGTCGGCCCTGGCGGCCCTCCTCAGCGAACGGGATCCGCTGGCGGGGAGCACCGCCGGCTGCGACCTGCGGGAACGCATCGACTGGTTGTCGGGCCACCCCCCCTCCGCGGGCCCCCGAGGCGGAGAGGAGCACAGCCGGCGGCTCCTGCGGCGTCTGCGGCGCGATCTGGAGGAGCAGGTGGTTCGGGCTGTGGGTCAGTCCCGCGGGGGGGAGGCCCGGCCGGAGGGGCCCGATCCCGGCCGCGATGCCGATGGACCGCTCCTCGCCCGCCTCTTGGCCTGGGCCCATCCGGAGTGGTTGGCCATCGCCCGGGGCCAGGGCGATGGGCGCTTTCTGATGCGCGGGGGGCGAGGGGCCCGGGTGTCGCCCCGAGACCCCCTGGCGACGGCCGAAGCGCTGGCCATCGCCGCCGTGGATGGGCTCGGCCCGGACGCCCGGGTGCGTCTGGCCGTCCCCCTGGATCGGGCGGAGCTGGAGGCCCTGGCGGCTCCCTCCCTTGCGGTGAGCCGGTCTGCCCGCTGGGATCCCCGGAACGAGCGAGTCCGCTGCGAGGAGGAGCGCCGCCTCGGCGCGATCGTCCTGGCGCGCGTCCCCTGGCCTGACGCCCCTCCGGAGCGGCTCCGGGCCGCCCTGCTGGAGGGCCTGGAGGCCATGGGTCTGGAGGCCCTGCCCTGGACCCCCCAGACCCGTCAGCTGCGCCAGCGGCTCGCCCTGGCCTTCACCCATCTCGGTGCCCCCTGGCCCGATTGCCGTGAGGACTCCCTGCGGGCGGATCCAGGGAGCTGGCTGGGGCCCTTCCTGGATGACGCCATGCGCTCCCGCGCCGATCTGCAGCGGTTGCCCCTCGCCGAAGCCCTCTGGGGCCAGTGCGACGGGTCCTGTCGGCGACGGTTGGACACGCTTCTGCCCACCCATCTGCCGGTGCCTTCCGGCCGCGCCGTGGCCCTCGACTACGGATCCGATGGTCCAGTGCTGGCGGTGAAGCTGCAGGAGATGTTTGGCCAGGCGCACACCCCCCGGCTCCTGGAGGGCCGCTTGCCCCTGACCCTCCATCTCCTCTCGCCGGCGGGACGTCCGGTGGCCATCACCACTGATCTGGAGGGGTTTTGGAGCCAGGGCTACGCCGCCGTGCGCCGCGAGCTGCGGGGACGCTATCCGCGCCATCCCTGGCCCGAGGATCCCCGGAGCGCCCCACCCACCGCCCTCACCCGAGCGCGGTGGCAGGCAGCCAGCGGTCAGAAATGACCCGCCAGCAGGGCGCCGTAGCCGAAATGTCGCAGGCCCTCCACGATTCCCGCACACCCATGGGCCCGGGCCCGATAGGTGCGCCGCAGTCGAGGCAAGGCCTCCACCAGACCTGGTTCGGCGTTGCCCACCATCACCCCGCGCAGTCCTGTTTCAAACATCGCCAGGTCGTTGAGGCTGTCGCCCGCCGTCACCACCCTGTCGGGTGACACGTCCAACCAAGGGATCAGGGCTTTGAGGGTGGAGCCCTTGTTCACCCCGGCGGGAAGCACATCGAGATACTTGTCGCCGGACACCAGGCAGTCGACCCCGTGCGCCGCCACGGCCTGCAACCGGGACCGGTCCAGGAGCGCCGGGTCGATCAGGTAGGCCAAGCGCCGCACTGTGCTGACCGGTTGGGCGGAGAGGCCTGGAATCGTCTGCAACAGGGGGAGCACGCGCTCCGCCTGTCCCCGCCAACGCCGCTCGATCGGCTCCACCACCTGGGGGAAGGGCCTCAGGCTGGCGCCACAGGCCACGGTGCAGCCCACATCGCTGATCACCAGATGGGGCGCCCCCATTCCCATGGCGGCCTCCCCCTCCATAAGGCGCGCGATGGAGGCCAGATCCCGGCCGGTGTTGAACACGTGCAGAACGCTCTCCCGCCGGACGGTGAGCCAGCGGTAGAGCCGTCGCCGCCAGCGGGGACTGCCGCCCAGCAGGGTGCCATCCAGATCGGTCACCAGCACCAGATCAGGCCGCGGCGGCAGAGGCACGCTGAGGTGTCGTTCCAGCTGCTGCCGGCGGCCCGGGGAGTTGGGGGGCTCTTCGGCGCGCATGGGCGGAGCGGCGGACCGGCCCGATCCTCGGCGACAGAGGTCCTCTTGCCTAGGGTGATTGGCAATGGGCCGCGTTGACGACATGGGAGAGGGCCTCGATCTTTTGGACGCCGTCGCGTCCCTCCCGTCTCCCCGGGGCCTGCATCGCTACACCGTGGCCTCCCTGAATGAGGCCATCGCCACGCTGTTGGGGCGGGGATTCGCTCCCCGTTTTCTTCTGGACGCCACCGCCAGCCGTCCCCAGCTCAAGAAGGGCCACCTGTGGCTCACCCTCACGGACGGAGACGCCACGGTGCCGGCGGTGATCTGGGCGTCCCAGTTGAGCCGCCTGGCCTTCGTGCCGGAAGACGGTGATGGCGTGACTGTGGTGGGCAAACTCAATTTCTGGACGGCCCGAGCCGCCCTTTCCGTGCAGATCCTCGACGTGCGCCCCAGCCTGACGGCGGTGATGCGGCGGTTTGAGATGGTGCGGGCCCGGTTGGCGCCCGAGGGGCTCTTTGATCCCGATCGCAAGCGGCCCCTGCCTCCCTGGCCCGAGCGCATCGCTCTGCTCACGAGCGTGCCCAGTTCCGCCCTGGCCGACATGCTGCGCACCGTGCGGGAACGCTGGCCGCTCACCACCGTGGTGGTTGTGCCCGTGCCTGTGCAGGGTGCGGTGGAAGCGCGCCTCTGCGAGGTCATTGAGCGGCTGGCGGCCCGGGCGGAGCGCCTCGGACTGGAGGCCCTGGTGGTGGCCCGGGGGGGCGGCAGCCGGGAAGATCTGGCCCTCTTTGACGGGGAGGCCCTCGCCCGCTGCCTGGCCGCCTTTCCCTTGCCGGTGGTTTCCGGTCTCGGCCATGAGGACGACACCACCATCGCTGATCTGGTGGCGGACTATCGGGCGGCCACCCCCACCGCCGCCCTCGTGGCCCTCCTTCCCGATCAAGTGGCGGAGCGGGGAGGGGTGCTTCAGCTGCGGCGCCATCTGGGTCAGGTGGCGGGTTGGCGGCTGCAGGCCCTGCGGCGCCAGCTGCTGCAGCAGCAAGCCCGGCTGGCCCCCCTCCACCCCCGCCGCCGCCTCGAGTTGGAGCAACGGCGGCTGGCCCACCAGCGCCAGCTTCTGCGTGCCCTTTCGCCGCGCCATGTCCTGGAGAGAGGCTTTGCCCTGCTGCGAGGGCCCGAGGGGAAGGTGCTCCGCTCGATCCAGACGGTGCGGCCAGGCGATACGGTGAATCTCCAGCTGATGGATGGGAGCCTGGATCTGCTCGTCCAACGGCTTCACCCCTCCGCCGCCGATCCCCCATGACGGATCCCGCCAGCGACGCCCCCAAGCCCCGCGCCCGTTCGTCCTCCCGATCCGCCGCGTCTTCTGCGGGCCCCAAGCCCGAGGCTCTGACCTATCGGGAGGCCCAGGCCGCCCTGGAACGGAGTCTGGTGGAGCTCCAGGCGGAGGATCTGGATGTGGAGCGCATGACGGAGGTTTATCAACGCGCCTGCGCCTATGCCGATCGTTGCGACAGCCTGCTGCAAACGGTGGAGGCCCGGGTGCTGCTGTGGGATCCCGATCAGCCTGACCATCCCCCCCAACCCCAGACGCCATGACCCCAAGCCATCCATCCATTCCCCCCGCCCGTCCGTTGGCCTGGATCTATCTCACTCTGGCGGTGGCGGGAGGTGTGCTTCCCTGGCTCGCCAATCTCGACTTCATCCGGGACAGCGGCCAGCCCTTTGATCTGGGCCTCTTTGTGCGGATGGCCAATGCCAATCCGGCCGCTCAGTCCCTGTCGCGGGATTTGGCGGTGGGCGCCTCGGCGGTGACCCTCTGGATGGTGGTGGAAAGCCGTCGCCTCGGGATGCGGGGCCTGGTTTGGGTGTTGTTGAGCTGTGTCACCATCGCTTTTGCGTTTGGTGCGCCGCTGTTCCTTTATCTGAGGGAGCGCCGCCTTCAGGAGTTGGCCCGCCAGGCGTGAGGCGCTGGTCGCGAGAATTCCCGGTGGCGTCTCCCGCCCAAAAAAAAACGCCGGGTCAAGCCGGCGCTTCTGCTGTTTTGCTCCGTCCAAATGTCAGCGGTAGACGCCGTCGTTGATGCGGTCGAAGCCCTCATTCAGGGCGATGGCTGGCGGTGTGACGGTGAAGTTGTCCTTGTATTTTTCAAAAAGCTCCTTCTGACGCTCGGTCAGATCGAGCTTCAACACGTCATCCACGCTGGTGTAGGGGCCGCCGAGCACGATCTTGCCCGCCAGGGTTGGATACATGCCTGGATATTGCTGGAACCGGCGCACGGAGGAGTTGTTGAGCTCCACCTTGCCAGCCGATTCGGCGATTTTGTCATCGGCCACGTTGCGACGCTCCGCCGCCTGTGCGGCTCCAGGAAGCCAGAGGGTCAAGAGCAGACCCGCGAGGGCAACCCCACCCATGAACCAGGCAAGCAGCCGCTTCATCACAGCAACACTCCGAAAGGAAGCCTCAACGTTACAGAACCCCAGCGCGTTGTTCGGCTGGCGGATCCCCTCCATTCGCAGTTCTTCAGATCAGGCCGCTCAGCCGGGGGGCCAGGAGCGCCGCTCCGAAAAAGAGGCCATCCACCAACAAGGTGGAGGCGAGGGTGGCCGCCGCCACCCTCGCGGCGGCATCACCAGCCTGGAGTTTCCAGGCGAGCTGGGCAATCCAGGTTCCCGTGAGGGCGAGGGCCAGCAGAGAAGTGGGATGCAGCAAGGAACGGGCGGCCTGCTGGAGAAGAATTTCCGCGGCCTCTGGAGAGGCCTGAACCACGGGAGGCCACAACGGCATCAAGCCCGTGAGGGCGATCAGGGCGTCCGTGAGGGCGGTGCCCAGCACGGACGCGAGATAGAAAGAGGCTCCGATGCGCCAGCGCGTGCGCAGCCCCCCCAACGCGAGCGGCAGGGCGAAGGCCTCAATCGGCAAGTGGAGCGCCGGATGCTCGCGGCACCATCCCCAGAACAGGGATCCCCCCAGCCAACTTCCGGCAAAACCAACCAGCAAAACGCCCAGCCGCTGGCGATCGGGGTCGGAGTGGCGAGCCCAGACCAAGGCCAACAAGAGGAGAGGGGCCGTGCAGAGAGCGGAGGCCATCGGGGCCAGCCGCACCAGCGGAGCCTGCACGAAGACGGGCCCGAGGGTGAGAAGAGCCGCCACAACAGGTAGACCCCATTCGGATGGAAGGGAGAGAGCCTTTGTGCCGAGAGGGGGAGCCGGTGCGAAACGGGTTGGAAGACTGCTCGTGGGGAGCCCGATCACAGCGGCCAAAAAAAGTTGCTCAACCTTAGTGGCCGCGACCCTTGGCGCGCGAACTCCTTGGTCATAAGGTCGCACAGGTCCGGCGCATCGCGCCCGTTTGCCCCTCGCCATGACGCCTGTCGCCTCGGGCCAGACCCTGCCCTTTCTGGAATCCTGTTGGCACGCCCTGGTGCTTGGGGTGGTGCAGGGTCTGACGGAATTTCTCCCCATCAGCAGCACCGCCCACCTGAAGGTGGTGCCTGTCCTGCTCGGTTGGGGTGATCCAGGGGTGGCGGTGACCGCCGTCATCCAGCTGGGGAGCATCGCGGCTGTGCTGGCCTATTTCCGGGAGGATCTGGCGGAGGTGATCCGGGGCATTGCCGGGGCCTGTCGCGATGGCCATTGGAGTGATCCCCGGGCGCGCCTGGGGGTGGCCATCCTCCTGGGCACGCTGCCGATCGTCTTTGCCGGGCTCTTGCTCAAGAAGTTCGTTCCCGACTACGACCATTCCCCGCTCCGCAGCCTCACCTCCATCGCCATCGTTTCCATCGTGATGGCCCTGTTGCTGGCTCTGGCGGAACTGCAGGGCCGTCGGCGTCGCAGCCTGGCCGAGGTGCTCCCCCGCGATGGCGTGCTGGTGGGTTTGGCCCAGGCCCTGGCCCTGGTGCCTGGCGTCTCTCGTTCCGGCAGCACCCTCACCGCCTCCCTCTTCGATGGTTGGAAGCGTCCCGCCGCCGCCCGTTTTTCCTTCCTGCTCGGCATCCCCGCCATCACCCTGGCCGGCCTGGTGGAGATCAAGGATGCGCTCCATGCCCCGGCCAACGGCGGACCGGTGCCGATGGTGGTGGGGATTCTGTCGGCGGCTGTGGTGTCGTGGCTGGCCATTGCCTGGTTGCTGCGCTTTCTCCAAAACCACGGCACGTGGATTTTCGTCGTCTATCGCCTGTTGTTCGGCCTGGTCATCCTGCTCTTCTTCCGCCATGCCGATTCCCCCTGATCCCCCGCCATTCCCCCTGACCCATCAGACTGGCGGGGCATCTCTGTTCTTCTTCTGGCGTGTGGATTGAGCCGCCTGCTGGCATTCCTCTCCAAAGTTCCTCCGGGGAGGGGGAGCAACGCCTTCCCCAGCCTGCGGAAGTGGTGGCGGTCGAGCCCGGCTCGATCGGCGAGGAGCTGGGGTTTGAAAGTGGCGACCGGCTCCTGAGCATCAATGGGATCCGCCCGCGCGACCTGATCGATCTGCAGATTCTCTGCGGTGAGGAAGATCTTCGTCTGGAGGTGCAGGATTCCAAGGGAAAGGTGCACGTTGTTGAATTGGAGAAGGAGGCGGATGATGGCCTTGGGCTTGTGTTTCGTGAGGCACTTTTTGATGGCTTGCGTCAATGCAACAACCATTGCCCCTTCTGCTTCATCGATCAACAACCTCCGGGCCATCGGCGCAGCCTTTATCTCAAGGACGATGATTTCCGCCTGAGTTTTCTCTACGGGTCCTACCTCACCCTCACCAACCTCCTGCCTGCGGATTGGCGGCGCATCGAGGAACAACGGCTCTCTCCTCTTTATGTGTCGGTGCATGCCACCAATCCTGACCTGCGCGCGCGCCTGCTGGGCAATCCCAAGGCCACCCGGCTGATGGAACAGCTGGCCTGGTTCGCGGAGCGACGCCTGCAGCTTCATGCCCAGGTGGTGGTGTGCCCGGGTTGGAATGATGGTGAAGCCCTCAGCCGCACCCTCAGCGAACTGGCGTGTTTCGGGGCCGGGGAGTGGCCGACGGTGCTTTCCGCGGCGGTGGTGCCGGTGGGGCTCACCCGCTTCCGCCCCCCGGGGGATGCCCTTCGCCCGGTGGATCCGGTGGATGCCCGTGCCGTGATCGCCCGGGTGGAGCCCCTGCAGGAGCGCTGGCTGGCGGAGCGGGGCAGCCGCTTCGCCTGGTTGTCGGATGAGTGGTATCTCCTGGCCGGACGGCCCTTGCCGCCGCGCCCCGCCTATGAGGATTTGCCACAGCGGGAGAACGGGGTGGGCAGCATCCGGGCCTTTTTGGAGGAGCTGGATCGGGCCACCAGTGCGCTGCCTGCGGCCCTGCCGCGGCCCCGGCGGCTGAGCTGGGTGGTGGGGCGCCTGGTGGCCGGAGCCCTGCGGCCGGTGGTGGAGCGTCTGAATCAGATCGATGGTCTGGAGCTTCTCCTTCATGGACTTCCCAGCCCCTACTGGGGACAGGACCAGGTGGTCACGGGCCTCCTCACCGGCGCCGATCTGCTGGGGGGGCTCGACGGGGCCGACCTTGGAGAGGAGCTGCTGCTTCCCTCGGTGATGCTGCGCCAAGGGGAGCCCGTGTTTTTGGACGACATCACCCTGGAGGAGGTGCGGCAGAAACTGCCGGTGCCGGTCCGGCTGA
Organism: Cyanobacteriota bacterium; assembly: GCA_046340515.1. GTDB lineage: Bacteria > Cyanobacteriota > Cyanobacteriia > PCC-6307 > Cyanobiaceae > Cyanobium. The sequence continues at coordinate 17,717 of JBKDTB010000193.1, forward strand.
TCTCGGGGGCGGACGATCTGGTGGCCGTCTGCGGCGGCAAGTTGGGCCAGGGTGCCTAAGCTCCAGCGGTTTGCATTGTGGCCCGTGGGGCGCTCCCGATTCCTTTGCTCAGCGCTCCTGTTTGCCTCCGTTGGTCTTGCTGGTGCTTGTCACGCCGCTCCGGCCGCCCCACCGTCCCAGAGCAGCACCCCTCCGGCGAGCCCCTCGCCTGAACCCGCGTTTTCGGAGAGGGGAACAGTGGGCTCTCAGACCCCCTCTCCTCTCCCCAGCGCCCAAGCCCCCCTTCCCCTCCTCCCCCGCCAGGTGTTGCCCCTGGCGCCAGCGGTGAAGGGTCCCCGGCCCCTGTCCAATCCCAAGGTGTTGCCGCCGGCCGCCAAGGAGCTGCCGGCCGAGGCCGTGGATCTCGGAGCCCCCGCTCCGCTGGCCCTGCCCACCCAGCCCCAACAGGTGCGCATCGAGGAGTTGCGGCCTCTCAGCCTGAACGAATCCGAAACCATCGCCGAGGTCAACAGTCCCGCTCTCAAGGCTTTGTCCAGTCAGGTGGAGCAAGCCCAGTCTGCGTTGCGCGCGGAGATCGCCCGCTGGTATCCCACCCTGAGCGTCAACGCCAACAGCCTTCCAGCCAACGCGACCAGTCAAACCTTCAATCGGCCATCGGATTCCATTCGATCCAGCCAAGGTTCCACGGGCTATACGTCTCAATCCATCAACCAGATGGATGCCAGCCTGCGAGCCTCCTGGGCCCTCATTGATCCCAGGCGAGTGCCCTCCATCGCCCTGGCTCGCGATCAATATGAAAAGGCTAAAAATGCTTATCTCATCGGCTTGCGTGAACTGCGGCTGGAGGTTGCCCAAGCCTATTTCGATCTACAGAATGCGGATGAGCAGGTGCGCATCGGCCAGGAATCGGTGCGGGCGTCTCTGGTGAGCTTGAGGGATGCCCAGGCCCGCTTCCAGGCGGGAGTGGCCACCAAGCTGGAGGTGCTTGAGGCCCAGACCCAGCTGGCCCGGGATCAACAGCTGCTCACCCAGGCCCTTTACGGCCGCTCCGCCGGAACCCTCTCCACTGGACCAGGCCAGGCCATCGCCCGCCGAACCCTGGCCAGCGTGCTGGATTTACCGCAGGACGTCACCCCCACGGCCAAGGATCCCTCCAGGGTGCTCGGCACCTGGATCCCTTCCCTCCAGGAGAGCATTATTGCCGCTTACAAATTCCGGGAGGAGTTGGATCAGGTTCTGCTGGACATTTCCATCGCCAACAGCACGGCCAACCGCGACCTGGCGGCGATCCAACCGGTGCTGAGTCTCTTCAACAGCTTCGACGTTAGCCGCGGCACGGGCTCCTCCTTCACTTCTAACACGCTCTTTCCTGATCGCAATCTGCCCGAGCGGCAGTGGAGCGTGAACAACACGTTTGGCGTCAATGTCACCTGGGAAATCTTCGACGGTGGCCGAGCGAAGGCTCTCTACCGCCAAGGGAAGCAAAAGGCCCAAGAGAATGCTTTCAACTTCACCAAAACTCGCGATCAGATTCGCAGGGATGTTGAAATCAGCTTCTATGACCTCTTCACCAATAATCGCAATATTCTCACCACGTCCAACGAAGTGCTCTCCGCCCGCGAATCCCTGCGTCTGGCCCGCCTGCGCTTTCAGGCCGGCGTCACCACCCAACGGGAAGTGGTCGACACCCAGCGCGACCTCACCCAGGCAGAAGTGCGATATTCAAGCGCCATCTCCAACTACAACCGCAGCCTGGCTGAGCTGCGACGCCGCACCGGGCTGGATCGGATCGCCCTGTGTCAGCGACCCAACCTGCCTTCCCGCCGTCCCAGCAACCCCACCGCTGACGTTCCCATCGAGCCCACACCTTTGATCCCCGCTTGCCAGGCTGGAGGGCTCTTTTCCATCCGAGGCCGCTGAATCGTGCTGGGTGTCGCCAATGCCGAGGTCACGCCACCGGGCCTCTCCCTGCCCGCCACCCTGCGCCTCGGATTGTTCCAAGCCTGCCTGGGCTGTCTGGCGGTGATCTTTGCGGGCCTGCTCAACCGCGTGATGATCAGTGAGTTGGCGTTGCCAGGGGTGCTGGTGGGCGGGGCCCTGGCGTTCGAGCAGATCGTGGCTCCCTCCCGGGTGTGGTTTGGCCAGAGGTCTGATGCCCATCCCATCGCCGGGCGCCACCGCCTGCCTTACATCTGGCTGGGCACGAGCCTCTTTTGCGGGCTGGCCGTGCTCTCCGTGCCATTGATTTTCCATGTGGCGAGCCTGCTGCGGCAGGGATCGCCCACGGCGCCCTTCGCCATTGCCGCCCTCTGCGGGCTGTTCGCCGCCTATGGGCTGGCCGTGTCCCTGGCCACCACCCCCTATCTGGCCCTGGTGATCGACCGCACCACGGAAACGGAGCGCCCCCGGGCCGTCGGTTTGATCTGGTGTCTGCTCACCGTGGGCATCGTGGTGGGGGCCATCGCCATCGGCCTCAGCCTGCGCGGACTGGATGGGGTGACCGATCCCGACGTTCTGAGGCCGGTGTTGCTGACCTTCATGGGTCGGGTGGTGCTCGTTGTGCTGGCCCTCACCCTGGTGGCCACCCTCGGGATGGAACCCCGTTCCTCCCCCCGCAACGGGGCCGAAGTGGCCGGCCGGGAGGAGGGGCCCACCCTGCGCGAGGCCCGGGCCCTCCTCACCTCCAGTCGACAGGTGTTGGTGTTCTTCGTGTTCCTGGTGTTTTTCACCCTGGCGCTTTTTTTGCAGGATCCGATCCTCGAGAGCTATGGAGCGGAGGTGTTCGGCATGCCCATTGCCGCCACCGCCTCTCTGAATGCCGTCTGGGGGATGGGAACACTGGGCGGCTTGTTGCTCGCGGGGCTGTGGATCGTGCCCGGGCTGGGCAAACTCAGCGCCGCCCGCCTCGGCTGCCAGCTGATCGCCGCCACGTTGGTTTTGCTCGTGCTTGCCGGCTTCACAGGTCGGGTGCCGGTCTTGCAGACGGTGCTCTTCTTCTTTGGCCTGGCGGCCGGGATCGGCACCAACAGTGCCCTTGTCTTGATGCTTGACCTCACCCTTCCCCGGGCCGCTGGCACTTTTGTCGGCCTGTGGGGTTTGGGTCAGGCCCTCGCGCGCGCCCTTGGCAAGGTGTTGGGGGGAGGGTTGCTCGATGTCGGTCGCTTTCTGCAGGAGCGGTGGCTGCCGCAGATCTCCTCGGCTTTCCCCGCCTTTGCCCTGGTGCTGAGCGCCGAAATCCTGATCGCTCTGACGGCCCTTGTTCTGCTGTCTCGCCTGAACCCTCGACAGTTTCGAGAGGATGCGGGCCGTAGCCTGGATCGGGTGCTGGCTCAGGAGCTTGGATGAGTGACGCTTCCGCCCCTTCCTCCCCCCTTCTGGACCCCGATCTCGCGAGCCTGATTGACCAGGTCGCCGCCCGGCAGCTCGCAGACTTCGGCCGCTCGACAGCGGAACGGAAACCAGACGGAACCCTGGTGACCGCCTGCGACCTTTGGAGTGACCGGACCATCGTGGACGGACTGGGCACCCTCCATCCTGGCGAGGGGATTCTCAGCGAGGAGGGCGATTGCCGTCTGCCGGACACGGCGGCCTTCTGGGTCGTGGATCCCCTGGATGGCACCACCAATTTCGCGGCGGGGATCCCCTGCTGGTCGATCTCGATGGCCCGCTTTGAGGGGGGACAGCCCGTGCTGGGGATCCTGGACGTGCCACCACTGAAGTTAAGAATTGTGGCAAAGGCTGGGGAAGGGGTCTGGCGCAACGGGGAGCCCCTTTCGGCCCCGGCCCCCAATCCCCATCCCGGCACCTGCGTGTCCCTTTGCAGCCGCTCCATCCGCGTGCTGCAGCAACGGCCCGATCGTCCCTTCCCTGGGAAGCTCCGCATGTACGGGGTTGCCAGCCTCAATTTGGCGAGCGTGGCCCTGGGACAGACGGTGGCCGCCCTGGAGGCCACCCCGAAAATCTGGGACCTGGCGGCCGCCTGGCTTGTGCTGCGGGAACTCTCCTGCGCGGTGCACTGGATCGCCGGGGACCCCGCAAGGGTGGCCTCCGGCACGGATCTCACCGCCATGGGTTTTCCTGTGTTGGCGGCGGATGGGGAGGAGACGTTGCGGCGTTATCGGCCCTGGGCCGATGCCCTCCTCTCCCCCCTGTGATAAGTTGATCAACTGCGCGGGGGAGACGGAAGTCTGAACCGCGCCACCTTACGAGCCCCAGGCGAGAGCCGACCGTGATGTAAGGTGAACAAGTCGTCGAGAGACGGCAGCCCGCTCGAACCCCCTAGAGGGGAGAGGCGGGAG
>JBKDTB010000194.1:0-13337 GCA_046340515.1 Cyanobacteriota bacterium
GGCCAGGGAGAATGGAGCGCGATTCTCCCCGCCACGGGTCCGCCGCTTCATGACAGCCAGCCATCCGGTCGCCCCGACCCCCGTGTCCACCAACCCCGTGTCCACCAACATCGTGTGGCACCACTCCACGGTGTCGCGGGCGGCCCGAGCCCATCAGCGGGGCCACCGCAGCGCCATTCTCTGGTTCACGGGGTTGAGTGGGGCGGGCAAGAGCACCCTGGCCAATGCGGTCAACTCCGCCCTGTTCGAGCAGGGCTTGGCCTGCTATGTGCTCGACGGCGACAACATCCGCCATGGCCTCTGCGCCGATCTGGGCTTTTCCGATGCGGACCGGGTGGAGAACATTCGCCGCATCGGCGAGGTGGCGAAGTTGTTTCTGGATGCGGGTGTGGTGGTGCTCACGGCGTTTGTGTCGCCCTTTCGGGCGGATCGTGATCGCGCCCGAGGGCTGGTGGAGCGCGGCGATTTCATTGAAATCCACTGCGCCGCCGATCTGCAGGTGTGCGAAGGGCGCGACACCAAGGGGCTCTATGCCAAGGCGCGGGCGGGTCAAATCAAGGAATTCACGGGGATTTCCAGCCCTTATGAGGCCCCGGAGCAACCAGAGCTGCGCATCGACACCGGCCGCCAGAGCCTGGAGGACTGTGTGCAAGAGGTGTTGGCTCACCTGCAGTCGGTGGGGGTGATCCCGGCTCCGGAGGAGGCCTGAACGATGGGAGCGAAAGGCGGTTGGCAGGAATTCGCCCGCCCGGAGAGCCTCTCCCGGCCAGCGGCGCCGGCGCCGGCTTCCCCCAGGGCCCAGCAACGGGTGCGGGTGCAGCGCACCCGGGCGGGCAAGGGGGGCAAGACCGTCACCCTCATCAGCGGGTTGGAGGTGCCCGAGGCCGAAGCGCTGGCGTTGTTGAAGCAGCTCAAGGCCAGCGCCGGCACCGGGGGATCCCTCAAAGCGGGGGTGATCGAGCTGCAGGGCGATCAGGTGGGGGCGGCGTTGGCGGCCCTGGAGCGCGCTGGATTTCGGCCGAAACAGGCGGGGGGGTGAGGCCTTGTTTCCCCTTCCCTGCCGGCGGCGGCCCCGGGCATGACACCCAGTGATCCACTGCCGCAGCTGGGGGTGTTCCTCGCCTCCCTGCTGGCGAATCTCCTGTCGGCCTTGGCGGGCGGCGGGGCCGGCCTGGTGCAGCTGCCGGTGTTGATCCTCTTGGGGTTGAGTTTCCCCCTGGCCCTCGCCACCCACAAAGTGGCCAGCGTGGCCCTGGGCATCGGCGCGACCCTGCGCCATCTGCGGGAGCGCTCCTTGAATCCCCGCCTGTCGGCTTTCATCCTGGCCTGCGGGTTGCCGGGGGTGGTGCTGGGGGCGCGGGTGGTGTTGGCTCTGCCGCCCAAGCTCTGCACCCTGTTGCTGGGCGTGTTGACGATCGGGCTGGGGCTTTTTTCCCTTGCCCGACCCTCCCTGGGGCTGGAGCCGGAACGGCGAGCGCTCGGGCGCGGCGCGTGGCTCATCGGCGGCTTGGGGTTGTTCGCCATCGGCCTGCTCAACGGCTCGCTCACCTCCGGGACAGGATTGTTTGTGACCCTGTGGCTGGTGCGCTGGTTTGGCCTGGATTACGGCCGCGCCGTGGCCTACACGCTGGTGTTGGTGGGGTTGTTCTGGAACGGGGCCGGTGCGTTCACCTTGGGGCGTCAGGGGCAGATCGCCTGGGTCTGGTTGCCGATGCTCCTGACGGGCTCGATCGCGGGCGGTTATCTCGGCGCCCACCTGGCGATCGCCCGGGGCAGCCAGGTGGTGAAACGGGCCTTTGAGGTGCTGGCCTTGCTGATGGGCGGGTCGTTGCTGCTGAAGAGTTTCTGAGGGGAGCCTGTCTCCAACCCCGGAGGGGTCAGCCCCCTTACCGTCGCAGGGACCAGGCGAAGGAGCGGGTGCCGTGGCGGTTCTGCACGGTGATCTGGTCCTCCAGTCGCTCCAAGCCGGGGGTGCGCCGCAGGTGGGAGACGTCGATCTTTCCCTGGCCTCCGCCCAGCCGGCGCAGCTCAGCCTCCCGTTCCGCGCTGAAGGAGGGAACGCGTTCCGGGATCACCCCCTGTCGCCGCAGCCGCTCCATGAGGGCCAAGGCTTCCGCCTCCGTGATCGCCCGTCCCTCACGCTGGGCGCGGGCAACCAGCTCCTGGACGCCCTGTTGCATGGCGGGATGGGTTGTCATCGCCTCGGCGACGCGCACCTGCTCGTCCGCCACGGCCTGCTCGGCGGGGGTGAGCGGCTTGGGAGGCGTTGGCGGCTTCCAAGCCTCCGGGGGACGCCCATCGATGGCCATCTGGGAGGAGTCAAAGGTCACTTCCATGAACTGGAAAGGGCTGGTTTCGCGGCGGCCATCGCTGCTGACGCCAGCGCCGATGGGCACCTCTTGAAAGAGGCGAATTTCATAGGAATTTCTCGGAAACTCCTCATCATCAACATAAAGCGTGAGGCCACTGTCTCTGATGCGAACGGGAACGACGGGCTTGAGAATCTGGCAGGTGGTGCTGATGCCGTTTTGGTTGAGTTGCAGCGGTGAGGTGAGGGTGATCAGGCCGCGCATTTCATCGTTCTGGATCCCGGATCCAGGAAAGCTTTCGGGTAGGCGTTGCAGCTCCACCTCCGCCTCGGCGGTGAAGGCGATGGCTCCAGAGGAACGCATGCGCAGGTGGCCCGCGTAATCGGGCCGCCAGTATCGGGAGCTGCCGGCGAAGCGGCCCGGGGGTGGTTGGCCCGTGGCGGCGGCCTGCAGCAGGAGAGCGGCCATGGTGCCGCAAGCGAGGGAGCGCAGGGCGAGAGGCAAGGGCAAAAGAGGAATCCACCGGCCCATGGTGGCCAATCCTTGGGCCGCTGGCCAGACTGCTCCTTGACTCCCGCGCCGGACGATCTTGCAGCCCCACCTGATCCAATTCATCAGCTCCCTGCTCGCGTTGCTCAATCCCCTTGCCGACTTCGCCATCTTCCTGACGCTCACCAGCGGTCGAACGCGAGCGGAGCAGCGGCAGATCGGGGTGCAAGCCGCCATCGCCATCGCTGTGATCATGGTGTCCACCCTCTGGCTGGGCAATCCGATCCTCACGGCCTTCGGCATCAGCATCGGCGCCTTTTCCGTGGCGGGCGGCATCATCCTGTTCGGCATTGGTCTGGGGATGCTGAACAGCAAGGCGGGCCAGTCGAAAAAAGCGGAGACCAACAAAATCAGCATTGAACAGGCGAAGAAACAGTCCTCCCCGGCCGTGGTGCCCCTGGGCATTCCCATCTCCGCCGGGCCTGGCGTGATCACGGCGCTGCTGGTCTCGTCCCATGCCAACACCGAGGGCGTGGCTGGCCTGTTGATTTATTCCGCCGCCTGCCTGGCGCTGAGTGTGCTGATGGGTGTGGTGTTCTGGTTCGCTCCCGCCCTGGCGCGCCTGCTCGGGGACGCGGCGATGCACATCTCCACCCAGGTCATGGGGTTGATCGTTGCCGCCATCGCCTCCCAGATGGTGCTCAACGGCTTGCGCACGGCCCTTCCCGTGCTGGCCCGAGGGGCCTGATCAAGCGCGTCAACGGCGCCCGGACCCGATTCGGGGAAGGGCCGTGGATGCCCGCGAGGCGCACCTGGAGGGTCATGGGCTCCAGCACGCCGACGCCAGGGGCTTCCTCCCGCCGTTTGCTTCAGCGCGGAGGCCCCGACCCGCAGCAGAATCCCTCCACCCACCAATCCCGTTGCCCCCGCTGCATGCCCGACCTGTTCGCCCCTCTGCGCGTCGGCCCCCTGGAGGCACCCAACCGGATCTGGATGGCGCCCCTCACCCGCTGCCGGGCGGAAGACGACCATGTGCCCGGCCCCCTGATGGCCGAGCACTACGCCCAGCGGGCGAGTGCTGGCCTGCTGATCGCGGAGGCCACGATGGCGATGGAGGGCCACTCCGCCTTCTGGCATGAACCCGGCATCCACAGCCAAGCCCAGATTGACGGCTGGCGCCTCACGACCGAGGCGGTGCATCGGGCGGGCGGGCGCATCGTGTTGCAGATCTGGCATGGCGGCCGGGCTTGCCATCCCCTGCTCAACGGGGGCCGCCAACCCGTTGCCCCCAGCGCGATCGCCATCACCGGCGACGAGGTGCACACCCCGGAAGGCAAGCAGCCCTATGTGGTGCCCCGCCCCCTGGAGGATGGGGAGATCCCGGAGATTGTGGAGGGCTTTCGGCGGGCTGCCCGCCATGCCATGGCCGCTGGTTTTGACGGGGTGGAGGTGCATGGCGCCAATGGCTACCTGCTGGATTCCTTCCTGCGGGATGGCAGCAACCACCGCCAGGGGCCTTACGGCGGACCAATCGCACACCGGGCCCGGCTGCTGTTGGAGGTGTTGGCTGCCGTCGCGGGGGAGACGCCCCTGATGGGCCTGCGCCTCTCCCCCCTGAACAGCTTCAACAGCATGCAGGACAGCGATCCTGTGGGGCTGATCACCTGGCTGGCGCGGCGGCTGAATGATTTTCCCCTCGCCTACCTGCATGTGATGCGGGCTGATTTCCTCGGCCAACAACATGGAGATGTGCTCACTCCGGCACGGGAGCATTTTCAGGGCGTGCTGGTGGCCAACATGGGCTATTCGGCAGCGGAGGCCAATGCCGCCATCGAAGCCGGCGCGGTGGATGCGGTGGCCTTCGGCACGGCGTTTCTGGCCAATCCGGATCTACCGGAGCGGTTCCGCCGCGGCGCTCCCCTGCAGGCGCCCGATCCGGCCACTTTTTATTCCCCCGGGCCCGTGGGTTACACCGACTATCCGTTTTTGGCGGGAGAGGCTTCCGCTTGAGGCCAGTGGCAGGGGGCTGGTGGGGAGTGATTCACCGCTCTGGGGGGCGCCATTCCCTCTGGAGGAAAGAGCAAGAGGAAAGCCTGTGGTTGGGGAGCCAGAAGGCGGCCTGAAGTCGGGCTCAATGGCTCTCGCTGGCATCGACGAGGCCATGGGCGGAAGCGGGTCTGATTGAGGGACGCGTGCAAGCTTTGGATGCTTGGAAGACTCCCTGTCAACCATGGCCACTCCGCCCCCGGACGATCCCGCTCCCGGCCCAGTCGACCCCCCAAACTGGACCGAGGCCTGAAAGGGATGCCATGCGCTGGTTGAGCAATGTGCGCCTGCCCCGGGGTACGCCCTGCACCCATCGCCGCGACCAGCGCTGGCGGGTCGCGATCGACGAGGCAGGCCAACTCCTCCATCTGGAGCCGATCGGCTCCGGCAGTGCCGCCGCTGGCGACGACTGGGGCGGCGACTGGCTCAGCCCGATGGGGGTGGATCTGCAGATCAACGGCGGCCTCGGCCTGCCCTTTCCGGAACTCAGCACTGCCGATCTCCCGCGCCTGGAGCAGCTGCTCGCCCTGCTCTGGCGGGACGGGGTGGAGGCCATCGCCCCCACCCTCGTCACCTGTGGCCGGGCTCCCCTGCGCCAGGCCCTCGCCGTGTTGGCCCAAGCCCGCGCCAACCCCAAGCCCGGCCTCTGCCGCCTGTTGGGGGCCCACCTGGAGGGCCCCTTTCTCGCCCCCGATCGCCGTGGCGCCCACCCAGAGGAGCACCTTTGCTCCCCCACCCTGGCGGCCCTGGAGGAACGTTTGGAGGGATGGGTCGGCGGGCCGGAGGCAGACGTGGCCCTGATGACCCTGGCGCCGGAGCTGGAGGGCGCCGCGGCCGTGATCCAGGGCCTGCGTGATCGCCAGGTGGTGGTCTGCCTGGGCCACAGCGGGGCGTCGGAGGCGCAGGCGGAGGACGCCTTCGGAGCGGGGGTGGCGATGATCACCCATGCCTTCAACGCCATGCCAGGCCTGCATCACCGCGCCCCTGGCCCCCTGGGGGCCGCCCTCCGGCGGGGCGATGTGGCCTTGGGCCTGATCGCCGACGGCGTGCATGTCGCCCCCGCCATGGCCGTGCTGCTGCAGCGCCTGGCGCCGTCGACCACCGTTCTCGTCAGCGATGCCCTCGCGCCCTATGGCCTCGGCGAGGGGGCGCACCGCTGGGATGAACGGCTGCTGCTGGTGCAAGACGGCAGCTGTCGCTTGGAGAGCGGCACCCTGGCGGGCACCACCCTGCCCCTGCTGGAAGGGGTGATCCGCCTTGCCCGCTGGGGGGTGCCCGAGGATCAGGCGATCGCCGCCGCCACCCTCCACCCCCGCCGGGTGCTGGGCGACCATCGCCCCCTGGAGGCGCTGCTCGCGGGCCGTTGCCTGGCGACCTGCCTGCGCTGGCGCACGGAGGAAGGGGAGCTGTTCTGGGAGCCGGCGAGCTGACGGGCCCGGCGGGCTTCCGGGGCCGCCGCTTCTCCGGGGGGGCCGAGGCAAGGGCCTCCGAAGCCGCTGGAGCCTTTGGGATCGCCAGTTCCTCCGGGGCTCCACCCCCCCTCTGCCCCAGCCGCTCGCCCTGCCTAAGATCCGCCGCGCCGCCCCCCTCCGCCCCATGACCTCTGATCCTGAACAGGCCACGCAGGCCCCCTGCGCCAAAACGGCCGAGAAGGAGGTGGTGCGCGCCTATTTCGAAAGCACGGGCTTCGAGCGCTGGAATCGCATCTACAGCGATAGCGCGGAGGTGAACAACGTTCAGCGCAACATCCGCATCGGCCACCAGAAGACCGTTGATGCCGTGCTGGCCTGGTTGGCGGAGCAGGGGGATCTGGAGGAGCGCAGCTTCTGCGATGCCGGTTGCGGCGTGGGCAGCCTCAGCCTTCCCCTGGCGCGCCTGGGCGCCGGCTCGGTGCTCGCCTCCGATCTCTCGGCCGCCATGGTGGCGGAAGCGCAGCGGCGGGCGGAGGAGGAGGGATTGGCGGGGGAGCGGCTGCGCTTCGCCGTGTCGGATCTGGAGAGCCTCAGCGGCCGGTTCGACACGGTGATCTGCCTCGACGTCTTCATCCACTACCCCCAGGCGGCGGCGGCGGAGATGGTGCGCCATCTGGCATCCCTGGCCGAGAGACGACTCATTGTCAGCTTCGCGCCTTACACCCCTCTGCTGGCGGTGCTCAAGGGGATCGGCCAGCTTTTCCCCGGCCCCAGCAAGACCACCCGCGCCTATCAGCTCAAGGAGGAGGGCATCGTGGCGGCCGCTGCCGAAGCGGGCTTCGTGCCCGTGCATCGCAGCCTCAACCAAGCGCCCTTCTACTACTCGCGCCTGGTGGCTTTTGAACGGCCATAGCTCCCAGCGCCCATCCCCTCACCCCCTTCGCTGACCATGCCGAACACGCCTGATTCCCAGCCGCTCATGAATGCCTGGACCGGTGGAGCGCTTCGCATGGCCAGGCGGGTGGGGCGGCGATTGTTTCCTCGGCGACCCACCGTCATCCGCGGGGGGGCGGCCGGGGGAAATCCCTTTGATCAAGAGACCATTGAGCGCTGGTTTTCCTCGACAACGCGCATGGATTCCCAGCTGGAAGACATCTCGGCAAAGTTGCAAGGCCATCGCATTCCCAGGCCAACATTTGAGCAGATTTCCCTGCAGTTGTTTGGCGTTCCCAACATCTATGCCAACTACCAGCCAGCCTCCACCCAGCCGGAAGCGCCCTATGCCACGCACATCCAGCCGGCCACTCTGGAGAAAATGATGGCCCTTTTGGGGCGTCCTCCACGCCTGGGGCTTGAGGTTGGCAGCTACGTGGGCCATGGCGCCTGCGTTCTGGGTTCCCTGCTCCAGCAGCACCATGGCGTGCTGCTTTGCGTGGACACCTGGTGCGGCGATGTGAACATGTGGCTTGGCAGCGCTTTTGCGCCAACCATGGGCAAGGAGGACGGCAATCCTGATTTGTATCATCACTTCATCCGTCGCATCCAGGCGGCCAATTTGGACGACACGGTGATCCCCGTCAGGGTGTCCTCCGTCGTTGCCGCCAGAATGCTCAAGGTTTTGGGCTATGAAATTGATTTTGTCTATTTGGATTCAGCCCATGAAGCGGGTGAAACCTTTCTGGAAATGAATCTCTACTACGACCTCCTGCGACCTGGTGGTGTGCTTCTGGGCGACGACTACAGCTGGTTTCCAGCGGTGCAATATGACGTGCGCAAATTCCTGGAATTCAAAAAGCTGAAGGCGCTGCTCATGGACGATCGCCAGACCTGGATCCTTCACAAGCCCTTGACCAGCGCCACCAGCAGTTCCGCCACCTGCTGATCGGCGTCGCGCTCGGCCAGCCGCTCCATCCCGGCCCGCAGGGTGCGCAGCGGATCGGCGTCGCCGCTGGCGCCGCGCAACCGGGGGCCCAGCAGCCGCCAAACGGCCAGCTCCAGGGCCGGCTCCTCCGGTTCGTGTTGCCACACGATCACCGCGGCGCCCGCGGCGGCGGCGGCGGCGGCATTCGCCTCCTGATGGTGATCCGCCGCCTGGGGAAAGGGCACCAGGATCGTGGGGGTGCCGCTCACGGCCAGCTCACTGAGGCTGCCCGCCCCCGCCCGGCTGATGGCCAGGTCGACATGCTGCAGCAATCCGGGCAGCTCATCGCTGAAGGGGCGCTCCACCACGCCCTCGATCTCCAGCCGGCCCGCCTCCGGATCCTGGCTGCCGGTGAGGTGCACCACCCGGCAGCCCTGCGCCGCCAGGCGAGGGATCAGGGGTCGCGCCATGCGGTTGAGCCGCAGGGCGCCCTGGCTGCCGCCCATCACGAGCACCAGGGGGCCGGAGCCCCGCGGCACCCACTCGGGCAGGGGGGCGGGTTCCAGAAACGCCCGCCGCACCGGCGTGCCCGTCACCAGCGGCTGGCAGGCCGGGAGGCGCTCCGCCGCCTCCGGCAGGCCCAGGGCCACCCGCGTGCACCAGCGCCCCAGCAGGCGTGTCACCTTGCCGGGGATCGCGTTGCTCTCGTGGAGCACGACGGGCACCCCGCACCAGCGGGCGGCCAGGATGGCTGGCGCGGCGATGTAGCCCCCGGTGCTGAACACCACATCGACACCCTGGCGCCGGATCAGGCGGCGTGTCGGCAGGGTGGCCGAAAGGAGGTGGAAGAGGTTGACGAGCTTGCGCAGGCCCCGGCCCTGCAGGCCGCCCGCGCGCACGGCGTGGAGGGGATAGGCGGCGGGCACCAGCGTGCGCTCCAGCCGGTCGGTCACCCCCAGCCAGTGCACCCGCCAATCGGCCGGCAGGGCTTCCGCCACCGCCAGGGCGGGAAACAGATGGCCACCCGTGCCGCTGGCCGCGATCAGGAGGGTCGGCATGGTGAAAAACTGGCGGGCGCGGCGGACGGGCCTAACTTAAAAGTCAGGCGTTGCGGGTCCTCCCGCCCCACCCCTCACCCCATCCCTTCCTTCCGGCCCCCAGCCATGCCCCAACAGCGCCGCCTCCCCGCCCTGCTCCTCGGCGCCCTGCTGCTGGTTCCGGTGGTCGGGCCGGCGGCGGCGCGGGCGGCCAGCCCCACCCCCGCCCAGCTGCTGGCCCTGCAAACAGCCCTCAACAGCGGCGACGACTCCGCCCTCAACACCCTCCTCTCGCCGGGGCCCGGCCTCAACCCGGAGGAGGTGAAGCGACGGCGGCAGCAGTTGCGGCAACAGTTCCCCAACGCCCTCTGGGAGGTGAAGCCGGGCCCGCCCCTTCGCGATGGCCAGGCCAGCGTCACCCTCAAGGTGAGCGGCACCCGGGAGCAAGGCGGCAGCACCTACCGCCTGGACGCGGAGCAGCGCCTCTCCCTCAAGACCGACGGCCAGCGCTTCAACGGCCAGACGATTTGGCGGGAGCAATCCCTGCTGCGCAGCGGCGAGAAGTCTCCCGCCGTGAGTCTGCTCATCCCCGACGTGGTGCTCACGGGGCAGCGCTACGACGTGGATGTGATCTTCGACGATCCCCTGGAGGGGGCCCTGGTGGCGGGGGGCATCCAGTCGATCACCCCGGAGCAGGTGACCGCCCTGGAAAGTCCCCGCCTGGAGCTGGCGGCCCTGGGTGGCGGCGGGTTGTTCAAGGTGGTGCAGGCGCCCCAGACCCCGGGCTTCCAGACCTGGGCGGTGCTGCTGGTGCATCCGAAGGGCGTGGTGAGCGCCACCAAGCGGGTGCGGGTTGTTTCCGATCGCGAGAGTCTCGAACCCTGATCCCATGGGCCGACCCCATCGCATCTGGGTGGTGGATGACGACCCCGAGGTGCGCTCCCTGCTGGCCACCTACCTGGGCGATCAGGGCTACGCGGTGCGCACTCTCGCCGATGGCGCCCAGCTGAAGGCCAGGCTCGACGGCCAGCTGGGGGGCGAGCGGCCGGATCTGCTCGTGCTCGATCTCATGCTCCCCGGGGAGGATGGCCTCACCCTGCTGCGCCGCCTGCGGGATGGCGGCGATTCCCTCCCCGTGCTGATGCTCACCGCCCGGGCCGACGGGGTGGACCGGATCATCGGCTTGGAGCAGGGGGCGGATGACTACCTCGCCAAACCCTTCCTCCCCCGGGAGCTGACCGCCCGCATCGAGGCCATCCTGCGCCGCCAGTCGCCAGCCCCCAGCGGATCTCCCCTGCCCGAGGGCGAGCGCGTGCGTTTCGGCGACTGCACGGTGGATCTGGCCACCCGCGAACTCCACAGCGCGGCGGGGCCCCTGCCGATCACGAGCGGGGAATTCGCCCTGCTGGCCGCTTTCGTGCGCCATCCCCATCGGCCCCTCTCCCGGGAGCGGCTGATCGAGCTGGCCCGGGGGCCGGCCAGCGAAACGGAGAGCCGCAGCATGGACGTGCAGATCTCCCGCCTGCGTAAGCTGATCGAACCCGATCCCGCCCGCCCCCGCTTTGTGCAGACGGTGTGGGGTTACGGCTATGTGTTTGTTCCCGATGGCCAACCCCGCCAGCGCTAGGGCGCGGCTGGCGTCCCTCTCGCGTCCCTTGGGCTACGGGGCGGCGGCGGCGGGCTTCACGGCCCTGGGGCTGCTCCTGCTGCATCTGCTCCTGGCCCAGCGGCTGGAACGGCAGCAGCGCCGCCAGCTGGCCACCCAGGCGAGCGCCACGGTGCTGCTCGCCGAGGTGGCCCTGGAGCGCTACAGCCCGGCGGAGCTGGCCCTGCTCCTGGCCACCCCGATCGTCTTGGGTCCCCATCCACCGCAGGCTGTCACGCCGACGCGGCCCGCCGACGGGGCCCTGCGCCGCCAGGCCGAACTCCTGCGCGCCGATCTCTGCCGCAAGCTCACCGCCTGCCCGCTGGTGTGGCCGGTGGCGGCCGCGGCGCCCCGGGGGCCCGGCCGGGGGGCCTGGGTGCAGCTCAACACCTCCCTGGACACCGCCTGGCTCTTCGCCCCCATCCCCGCCCTGCGGGGCTGGCCGCCGGATCCCCAGCTCCTTGGCTTCGCGGCGGCCTTCGGCGGCCTCGCCACCCTGCTGCTCTTCCTCAGCCTGGAGGTGCAACGCCCGCTGCGCCAGCTCGATGCCGCCCTGGAAGCGGTGGGTCTGGAGCACCAGCCCCGCCCCGTGTCCGCCCGCGGCACCCGCGCCGTGCGCCACCTCACGGCCCATTTCAACGCCATGCTGGGGCGGCTCCAGGAGGCGAACCAGGAGCGGGCCACCCTGCTGGCTGGCGTGGCCCACGATCTGCGGGGTCCGCTGACGCGGCTGCGCCTGCGGGTGGCCCGGGAGGGCCCCTGGACCGCGGAGCTGCGCCAGCGGGCGGAGTGGGATCTCAACGCCCTGGAGCGGATCACGGCGCAATTTCTCTCCTTCGTGGGGGCGGCGGGGCACGAGCGGCCGGTGCGGGTGCCCCTGGCCGACCTGGTGGCGGAGGCCGCCAACGGGGTGGACACCGTGACGCTGGCCCTGGAGCCCGTGGAGCGTTGCGTGCGACCTGTCGCCTTGTCGCGCGCGGTCGCCAACCTCCTGGCCAACGCGGAGGCCCACGGCCAGCCCCCCCTGCGCCTCGCCCTCCAGGCCCTCCCGAACGACGGCTTCGCCATCGCGGTGTCTGACGGGGGGGCGGGCATCCCGTCGCCAGACTGGGAGCGCGCCAAGCAACCCTTCCAACGCCTGGATGCGGCCCGGGGCGGGCTGGGCCACAGCGGCCTGGGGCTGGCCATCGCCGAGCGGGTGGCCCGCGCCCACGGGGGCACCCTGAGCGGCCATCACGGCAGGGGGCTTGGCATGGGCGGCAGCGATCCCGGCTCCGGCGGCTTCACCGTGGTGCTGACGGGCCACTCCCTGCCGGAAGGCTGAGCAGGCGGGACCCCTTCAGGGGGTGGATTCCGGGTTTTCGGCAGGGAGCGAAGAAGGGGCAAAGGCCAACAGCCCGGCACGCCAGGAAAGAACCCGACCAGAACCCGCCCGACCTGACCGGAACCCGTCCGACCTGACCGGGAACCGACCGACCTGACCGGGAACCGACCGACTCGACTGGAACCCGCCCGGCCAGAGTGGGTTGCCGGCGACCCGGGCGGCAGACCCTCCGATCGCGGTCACATCCGGTCACATCCCCGCCGAACACAGTCACCATTCCGTGAGACGCGCTCCCGAGGATGGGCAGGTTGATTCTCTCCGGCCATGCCTCTGTTCTCTCGCCGCTTCGCGGGTCCCGTCTCACGCCGCTTCGCGGGTCCCGCCCTCACCGTTCTGCTGTGCCTGGCGGGCACCGCGGCCCTGGCCCAACCGGTTGGGCCCAATCCCCAGAACTCCCGCCTCACGCCCGAGCAGCGCCAAAAGATCTTCCCCGATCAACGGCGCCTTGCCTTGCAGGACAACCAGGCCCACATCGCCATCCTGCAGCGGGGCGCCTCCTGCCTCAACACGGCCACCACCCCCGACGCTCTGCGGGACTGCAAGCGCGCCCAACGGGAGGCGATGTGGCAGCAACGGCGCCAACACATGGCTGACATGAAGGCCCTCTTTGAGCGCAATGGCCTCCCCGTGCCCCAGTGGCGCCGGCTGGAGAGGCCTCAAGGACCGCGGCCCGGCGGGTCGGGAGGTGGCGCTGACATTTGAGGCCTGTCGGCGGAGGGGTGGCCCGGGCTGGCGACCCGTTGGCGAAGCAGGGGCCGGGCCGCGGCGGGCCAATGGGCCGAATAGCGCTCCAGTTCGGCCACGCTCCGGTTGTGCTTGCGCACGGCGTGGCTGTAGGCCTCCACGGCGCCGCGGGTGTTGGCCAACACCTGCAGCAGCGTGGTGGCATCGCTGGAGCCAGCCTGGAAGCTCTTCGTGGCTGAGCGGAACGACGACCTGGAGCTCTCCATCTGGGCGATGGCCGTGTCCACCACGATCTGGCTGCTGATGTAGGACGCAAAGCTCGTTTCCACCTCCTCGGTCACCGCCAGCCGGTCGAGGGCGGCCTGCTGAAGGGCCTGCTCCTGCTGCCGGCGCTGGGAGGTGGCCTTGGCGGCCAGGATGCCCCCGTCAAAGAAGGTCCAGCGCACGTTCATCCCCACCGTGGCCTCGGA
>JBKDTB010000195.1:0-4328 GCA_046340515.1 Cyanobacteriota bacterium
CTGCTCTGGAATGGGGAGTATTACGCCATTGATGCGGAGAGCGGCACGCCGGTGGTGATGGCCGATCAACTCTGCGGGGATTTCTACGCGCGGTTGCTCGGCTTGCCGCCGGTGGTGGCGGATGAGCGGGCCCTTTCGGCCCTGCGGGCGATCCGGGAAGCCTGCTTTGAGGGCTTT
Source organism: Cyanobacteriota bacterium (assembly GCA_046340515.1). Taxonomy (GTDB): domain Bacteria; phylum Cyanobacteriota; class Cyanobacteriia; order PCC-6307; family Cyanobiaceae; genus Cyanobium. Next base: position 178 of record JBKDTB010000195.1, read on the forward strand.
GAGGGGGGCCGGCTGGGGGTGGCCAACGGCTTGCGCCGCGATGGCACCCCCCTGGATCCCAACGGCACCCACCCCCTGGAGGTGTGGACCGGCATCAACTTCGGCCTGGCCGCCTACTACCGCCTGATGGATGACACCCCCACAGCCCTGGCCATCACCGGCGCCGTGGTGGAGCAGGTCTACAGCGGCGGCCTGCAATTCCGCACCCCGGAAGCCATCACCGCCGTGCGCACCTTCCGGGCCTGCCACTACCTGCGGGCGATGGCGATCTGGGCCCTCTGGGCGACCCACACCGGCTGGGAGCCCATTCCGGGGGCGGAGCGGCGGGTTTGAGGGCCATGGGTTGGGCTGCTTGCGCGTCCCGTGAGCCATTCCGCCTTCCAGACATCCCAAAGACCGCGTGACAAGACAGTGTTTGGTTTCTTCTTCGGCTGATCGCAAGCGAGCTTGCACGGATGAATTCCTCGCTCATCAATCATGCCGGAGCCCCTTGGCCAGGCTGAGGGGAATGTTGGGGCTTTCAGGATTCACTTCCAGACTCTGAAGCTGAGGCCTCAGCACCAGATCCATGTCTTCCATCGGGATCGCCCCAAGCAGAACCTCATTGCCCAGCACCAAGGCGCCAGTGAAGCAGCGACGATTGGCGAAGCGCACCTCCACTGGGCCGACATAGGGAACCGTGCGGCGATGACCATCCGCCAGCACCACCTCGCGTCGCTCCAGTTCTGACAGCTTCAGTTGAATCGCGAGATGCTCGGGAATGCAGAGATGAACCGCTCCGCTGTCGGCGAGCGCTGACACGTCCAGCGCCGTCAGCTCAGGCCGGGTGGGATTGCTCAGTTGAAGAGTGCCAAGGATCACGCCGCCATGAATCACGCCCATCTCGATCCCGTTGTCTGAGCCAAGTTTAGGCAACAGATTGAAAACCAGCTCCGTCCAGGCCACAACCGCATCGGTTGGTGGGATCCTCCCCCGGAGGCCTGCTCACGGGGCAGGGGGCATGGATGTGGCCCGTTGCATCGCCCAAGCCAGCCCTCTGATCCCTCTGGCGCGAGCAGTTGGGGCGACCTACGCGACCCGATCACCTCCCCTGAAGGCGACCCAGAGCAATAGAGGGTCCGCGTGTTCATCTTCCAAAGGTGAACCTTGAATCAGCATGGTCAAGGGCCATCAGATCACTAGCGGAGACTGGAGAGACTGCGCGCCGCGCACAACCAGGGCGCGGGGGCGCCGCCACTCAAAACGGGAAGGCAGGGTCAAGAAAAAGCCGAATCCTTCCGCAAGTCAAGCAGGATCGCCAGAGGAAGAAGTCAAGGCTTACGCGACTCTTGCATGATCAACTTACTGAGCAAATGGGTCACCCGGAGGAAACACATTAGAGCAAGAGAGCCCAGGCCAATCCAAAGAGTGAGCACCAGACGAGGTTGCCAGAAAAAGAGAAGAAAACTGACGATTAACCATAGCAGCGTCCAAAGGATGGCTTGACGTATGTAGGAAACGAGTAATTTCATGGCCCCGGAGGCGCGAAGCTCGGAAGCCACACGTGTCTCTTGATAAGAAATTAGAATACCAAGGCTGGTGGAGAGAAAGCCCAGGAAAATAGCAGCCATGCTCAGCGAGGATGTGATCACATCGGCGTGATACTTGACGGGAATCTGGAGGGGATGATTCCAAGCCACGACGCCAACAGGCAAGGCAACCACGTAGGGCATGACTCTCTCGGTGAAACGGCGCAGGCCAGCCATCAGTTCAAACTCGGGGTCATGGTGTTCAGCGCAACTCCCGTCGGCTCCATTCATGATGGGCCTGCCGCAGTGCGTGCAGGCGGGTTTCCAGCGGCACTCGACGGCCTGTTAGGGGCAAGGGACAATCTTTGCAGAGGCGATCGGCGAGCAAATCGATGGTCTCCCGCGGGCCATCCTCTTCTTCCGAGGCGCGGACGATGAGCTTCGAGATGGCGGCATTCTCATGGCCCCCCAGCCTCCGAAGCTTGACCAGCCAGTCAGTGATGGAGCCGATCACCAGCCCGGTGCGGCTGCCGAGCACCATGTCCAGCCGTTGGGCGCCATGGGCGCGTGCCAGTTCAATCGCCTCTCCCACCGACAGGTCATCGCCGGAATGTCCCAGATCTGGAATCGCAAACGATATCTCCACCCGGCTCACCAGCCCCAGGCCACGGATGCGTGCCTCGCTGGTGGGGTGCAACTTGGGCACGAATTCATAGCCGTGGCGCACACCGTTCTCCCCATAACGCAACGTCTCGCGGATGCCACTGATACGCGGGCCGTAATGGTTGTACTGGATCACCAGATAGCGGCTGGTTGGGTCATACAGACAGGCCGTTTCTTCGCCAAAGAATTCATCATCGCTGATCGTGATTTCCGCTGCTGGTCTGTCCTCCGCCACCCGCACAGGGACGCTGCCCAACCGCAGCGATACGAAATTCAGCTCCAGCAAGCCATTGCGCCGTTGGAAGTCTTCCAGTCGCAGCTTGGTGGTGCCATGGTCGGTGAGCCGCTCTGGCAAAGGCTTGGCGGCGCACTCCGCCAGCCTCTCCTCAAACGGCTTGGTGGCGTCATGATTGAGCAGCACCTTGTAGGCGTAGATCTTCATGGCGGGTTCAGGTGTCGCTGACCGCCCCGGATTCCGTGGCGGCGAGGTCCGGCATCTGGCTGTCGCTTGGGTTGGTGGGCATCAGGGTGCTTTTGGCAGGGAGTGGCAACGCCGGACTCTATTCAAGGTCAAGGGTGGGGAGGCGCGATATTGGATCAAGATCTGGTGGTCTGAGCCTCGGCCTCCATGGGCACCCCGCGCGAGTCGTTGGAGTGAGCAGGGCCGGCCTGAGGCGGTCAGCTGGCTGAAGAGCTCGGCAAGCACCCATCTGTTTGCCGCGGACTGGACGTGTTGGCCGAATAAAGTCACCGATAGAGCAAGGTCTTGCGGGATTGCAAGCATTGGGAGGCATAGACTAACTCTAGAAAAAAAGTGAGATGAACAAAACATCAAATTATTGTTGTGCATCACCTTTTTTAAGCCGTGCCAACGCTTCGCGCAGCTTGGCAGGCTCAGGCATGTTGGGAGGAGGGCTCCGAAGCCAATCCTCAGCTTGCTCCAGAATCCAATGCAAATCCTCCTTCTTCAACAGGGAAGGCCGAGACAACAGAGCCGTGTACATTATATCGCGATGATCCATTCGCTTGTGCTGATGCAACCAGCCAATGGCCGTTGTTGAGGCATAGATCCAATCAGAATCAGGAAGAATCGAAAGATTCAGTAGCCTGTTGAAAACGAATCTTGCGTTAGGCAGCGCGGCATTTTTGCCCAGCCATTTTAAAGCAAGAGGGATGATTTCCCTGAGGCATTGATCAGGCGAGATCAACGGAAACAGATTGTAATAGACATTGGATGCCTGTTTATGGCTATAAAAAACACCGAGCCAAGATGTGGCGATTCTCGCAACGTCTTGCGTTGTTTCGGCAAGATCCTTTCTATCCAGCAATTGATGAAGAACATAGAATGCAAAAAATTCTTTTTTAAACACTTTTAGCCAGTCGATGGCCAGGTCAATGGCGGGCACGGCTTGCTCGCCCAAGCCCTTTCGCGCCAGCAGAGAATCCAAGACAAAACTGGCCTCGGGGGCTGCCTTGTGGGCCTTCAGCCAGTCGATGGCCAGGACAATGGCAGGCAAGGCTTGCTCGCCCAAGCCCTTTCGCGCCAGCAGGGGGTTGAAAACGAACCGTGCCTCGGGGGCTGCCTTTTGGGTCTTCAGCCAGTCGATGGCCAGGTCAATGGCGGGAACGGCTTGCTCGCCCAGGTCCTGTCGCGCCAGCAGGGGGTCGAAAACGAACCGTGCCTCGGGAGCTGCCTTTTGGGTCTTCAGCCAGTGGATGGCCAGGACAATGGCGGGAACGGCTTGCTCGCCCAGGTCCTGTCGTGCCAGCAGGGGGTTGAAAACGAACTGCGCCTCGGTGGCTGCCTTTTGGGCCTTCAGCCAGTGGATGGCCAGGTCAATGGCGGGAATGGCTTGCTCGCCCAGGTCCTGGCGCGCCAGCAGAGGATCGAAGACAAAACTCGCCTCGGGAGCTGCCTTTTGGGTCTTCAGCCAGTGGATGGCCAGGACAATGGCGGGAACGGCTTGCTCGCCCAGGTCC
>JBKDTB010000196.1:0-12838 GCA_046340515.1 Cyanobacteriota bacterium
ACGACAGGCGAGGGCACCCCGCGGTTCAGCGACGGATCCGGCATCACCGGCCTGATCATGGCCGAGCCCTACCCCTGGGGGGCGCCGGTGCGTGCCGACGACTCCACCGCGTTCACGGCGAGCCTGGCGATCACGGCGCCCACGCTCGTCACCATCACGGTCCAAGCTCCCGCGAGCTCAAACTGGGCGAGCCAGGCGGTCACGGTGAGCGCTCAGCGATGGATTCTCCCGGGCTTGAACCTCACCGGCCAGTGTGCCGTGGTGTTGGTCGTACCCGGGCTCCTCGTGGGCTGGAACGGTCCTCCATCGATCGCCAGCGGCGGGGCCATCTCGGCAAGCGTCCACATGATGTGCGGCTGCGCCATCGACAATCTCTTCTGGCCGGGGGAGAACTTCAACGTGGTCGCGAACCTCACCCCCAAGGGTGGCGGTGCGACCACGCCGGTTCCGCTGACCTGGAGCAGCACCAGCACGTTCTCGGGCCATGTCACGGCGGCGGCGGGCACCTACGACGTCCGAGTCTTCGCGGTTGAGGTGCTCAATGGCAACACCGGCAGCGCCACCGGCACCCTCACCATCACCAAGTGAGCGACAGCCCCCGCCGGAGCGCCTGCTCCGTCACAAGGCGGCAAAGCACGCGCTTTCCCTGGATTGGCGACTCTCGATTCAGCGATCCGCCATCCCCATCGGCGAGCGGATCAGCCCTCCTCTCGTGCCAGTGCTCGCAATCCTGCCCCGGCGGCAGAGGCCGTGGTGTGGGTGCAGGTGGGCTCCAGCAACCGCTGAGCCGATCGCGGCGTCCGAGTTGTTCGCGGCGTTGGGCGACCTCCGCCGCCACGACCTGCACAGAATGCGAATTCATGGCTGCAAGATTCCTGTAAAACACCTGGCAGCACGACAACCCTCCCCCGCGGAATGCCCAACCTGCAACGCCGCCTCTCGCTGTTCAGCCTGGTGATGGCAGTGGTGACGAGCACCATCGGCTCCGGCTGGTTGTTTGCCCCGTACATCTCCGCCCGCCTGGCTGCCGGGGGCAGCCTGCTGAGCTGGCTTCTCGGTGGTGGGATGACCTTTCTGATCGCCCTGGTGTTCGCCGAGCTGGGGGCCCTGGTCAGCACGTCCGGGGCTCTGGCCCAGATTCCCCTCCTCACCCATGGCCGGGCCGCGGGCTTTCTCGGGGGCTGGGCCGCCTGGCTTGGCTACGTGGCCCTGCCCGCCATTGAGGTGCTCGCCACGGTGCAATACCTCGGCAGCAGCCTGCCCTGGCTCACCAACGACGGCGGCGCTGGCCAGGTGTTGAGCGGCTGGGGCATCGCCCTGGCCTCCCTGTTGCTGGTGCTCTTCGCCTGGATCAATCTCGCCGGGGTGGCGGTGCTGGCCCGCTGGATCGAGGGGCTCACGGTCTGGAAGCTGGTGGTGCCTCTCGCGGTCTCGCTCGTGCTGATCGCCAAGGCAGGCCACTGGGGCAACCTGGCCATCGGCGGTGGACAGGGCGGTGGGGTGCTCGAGGCTCTTGGCACCGGCGGCATCCTCTTCAGCCTCCTGGGGTTTCGCACCGCCATGGATCTGGCCGGTGAAGCCCGCCGGCCCCAGCGGGATGTGCCCCTCGCCATGGCCCTAGGCCTGGGGATCTCCCTGGCCATTTACCTGGTGTTGCAGCTCGCCTTTCTGGTGGCCGTGCCGCCGTCGGAACTCCAGCAGGGCTGGCACGCTCTGCGGCTCACCTCCCATGGCGGGCCTTTGGTGGCGTTGTCCCTCGGCCTGGGCTTCGGGGGACTCGCCTCCCTGCTGCTCACTGACGCGGTGATCTCTCCCAGCGGCACCGCCATGACCTACATGGCCACCGCCACACGCCTCAACTGGATGCTCAGTCGCTGCCGCCTGCTGCCCTCTGCCTTCTCCCACATCAACCGAGCCGGCGTGCCCTCAGTGGCGCTGATCGCCAGCCTGCTGATCGGCCTGCTGCTCCTCCTGGGCGGACCCAGCTGGCAGAAGGCCGTGGGTTTCGTCACGGCGGCGATGGTGATCTCCCTGGCGGTGGGGCCGGTGAGCCTGCAGGCCCTGCGGCGCCAGGCCCCGCACCTGGATCGACCCTATCGGCTGCCTTGGGCGACCCTGCTGTGTCCCCTCACCTTTGTGCTGGCCAGCTGGGCGATCCTGTGGTGCGGCTGGACGAGCTTGCGCCTCGCCGTGCCCCTGGTGCTGGCACCTGCCCTGCTGTTTCTCCTCATTCGCCGCGGTCGCGACGCAGAGATCGCCGGAGCGCTCTGGTGGTTTCTCTATCTCGCGGGCCTGAGCCTGATCTCCTGGTTGGGCACCTCCTCCGCCCGAAATCTGTTCTCCCCATCGCAGCAACTTGTGGTGGTGGCGTTGTTTGCTCTGGCGGTGTTTCCACTGGCCGTCCGCTCCAGACTCCTGCTGCCCTCACCCCACGCCATGCTCAACCAGGACATCCCAGCGGATCCCACAACTTCGCAGACAAGCCACTGAGGGGCACACCACAACCCGGGGACGCTTCCAAGGCTCCATCATGATTCGGATCCGCTGTCGCTTCGCCCTGGCCAGCCGCGCCTGGATGGCGTGCCCCGGCCCCATCGCAGGCAGCAGCCGTTGCGTCACCGCCCGTGGCCATGACGAGGAGCCGGCCGTGCTGATGCAGGCTGGAGGCAAGCTCCGACACCCATGTCCCACCCAACCCTTGAGCGGCCCCATGCCCTCACCACCACCAGCCCCCCTGAGCCGGCAGGCCCGTCGCCAGCGGCGGACGCGGAGGAGGCCAGGGGATTCGGCGGCAGCGGCCGGGAGGGGAGGGCACGGAAGCGATCGGGCGGCAAACGCCGCAGCGGCCTGAGCAAGGCTGATTGGACTCCGATGGGCAAGCACCCCGATCGCGAAGCGATCATGGCCCGTCAGCGGTTGCACCTGCCGCTCTCGGGTCGGCTGACCGCCGCCCAGGTCAGCCAGGCTTGGAAGCGCTGCGCCGCAGAGCACCACCCCGACCGCGGAGGCGAGCACGACACGATGCAGCTGGTGAATGGGGCGCGGGATCTGCTGCTCGGCCGCGACATCAGATGACCCGCCGCGACAACGTGAGCGGCAGCATCAACGTCCAGCCATGGGGTGGGGCGGGGCGGAATCCCAGCGAGCGGTGGAACGCAGCCGCCTGTTCAGCGATCGCAACCATCAGCAAGGCCCCGGCGCCGATCCACCGCCAACCAGCCAACCGCCAAGCGCCAACCGTCCGGGGATCCGGCATGGGGAGCCGCAGGGCTCCGGGAACACCCGCCAGCATGAACGCTCTGGCCGAGAGAACGGCGCCAGAGATCTGACGATTCCCCTGCCAGGGAAGCTCTGGAAAACCCGTGACACGCGCCATCTGTGCACGATGGCGCAAGGGCCATCGAGCGTCAGAAGCAACGAAATGGCGGCTCTTCAGAGGCTCCCCAGCAAAAGAGCCCGTGAAAAACCTGGAGAAAAGTCTGCCGAGGAATTTCACAAAAAGACTGCCAAAAAACCTGGCGCAAAGCCGACCACAAGATCGGGCAAAAAGCTTGGCAAATAGCTCTGATGTTCAGCCCAGGCATCAAAACGGGTTCCAGCCTCGATAACTGCTAGCGACACAGACCTGGGGTGTTCCATAAATGTTTGCAGGGCCAAAGAGTTGCTTGCGGAAAACAGGCTTGCCCGCTGGAGCGCAATCCTTCCTGAGAGTGACCCCCGGTTCGCGACTGTGATTTGTGAAGAAATATCCATGCCCCCGGTTCCTCGGGAAATGTTCCGTGATATAGGCATGTTCCAAGGGTGGTGATCCTTTGATCTCCAGGCCGCCGGTTTCAGCGAACTGTTTGAATGTTTTGGTCCTCATAAAGTTTCTCAGACTTTCCGCGTCGGAAGCATAGTAGAAATCAATATCTGTATTTTTCCAGCTGATGCCGCGTAACAGGGCAAGCTCGTTAAAATAAGTATATTGAAATGGATGGAGCAGAATCAGATCGGTCACAAGTGGCAGCGCCAGTAGAAACATGATCAGAGAAAGCGCATTTCTCTGCCTCTTATCAGTGCAAAAAGACAGGGCCCGCGAGAGCCCCAGATAAGAAAGAATCGTCAGCGATGGCAGCAGAAAAAGAACATGCCTGATGCCGTCATAGATGAAGCCATTGCTGAGAATAAGGACACCAGGGATGATTGAAGCCTGAAGGGTAAAAGCCCACAGGTATGGGCTGCCAGGGAGAGTGACAATGGCTCCACATCCCTGAAGGGGGAAAGGCCTCCTTCCAAGCAAGAGCCGCAAACATCCATAAATAAAAAGAAAAGCAGCAAAGGTCAGACCAAGAATATATAGCAGTGGCATGGTTGAGAACAGCCAGTTATTGAGATAGGTCCAGGTGCTCCAGCCCTCCCCGTTTCTTGGGCAGCTGTTCAGAAAATGCATGCATCCACCCCATGCCTGAGATCCGTCCAAACTGTATTGAATGGATTGCTTTAGAAATTGCCACGGGTGATTCCATGACTGGGGGCTGAGAACAAACCAGGCCATGGCCGCTGAGCCGAAGAAAATCCAGAGTTTTCTTGCAAGTCTCCTCCAAAAAGTTTGGTTTTGCCTGAGAAAGACGCCAGCCATGATGGCCTCACTTATTGCCATTACAAACAGGCTGCTTGCCGTGATAGAGATCAGAAGGCCAACGATCAAGCCATGCTGGATGCAGAGTCGCCTGGCCCTTTTTTGCGCCTCAGAGTCTGACTTCCCATCGACCTGACGCCATACCGCAGCCAAGGAGAAGGAATAGAGACTGTAAAAGAAAGCAAAAGCCGTATCTTTCACACTGATCAGGGAAAATCCAAGCAAAGCTGGAAAGAGGAGAGTCATCGTACCGGCAAGCTCAGGGCTGGGAGCCCCAAGTTTTCTGGACACGCGATTGACAATCAGCGATGTGCCAATCAAATAGGCCACTGAAACAAGATGGGAAAGTGGAAAGTAGCCGGATCTGTAGGCTGCTCCCAGGCCAGAGCCTTTTGGCGGGCCGAATCCCAAGTCTCCGAAGGGATCCAAGACTTTCTTCACGAAGCCGACAAGACTCCATAGAATATAAGCGGGAAGTCTTGGAGCAATCCCATAGTATTCAAGATTAGAATGAATCGACTCGAAGTCTGGATTCTGCAGTTGCAACACCTTTGTCCCATGCTCCAATACAGAGATGAGACCTAGAAATTGGATCGGTTCATCAAACCCATTCACGCCGCTGGCTGCCGATGTTAACGCCAGAACAACAACGAACCCTATAGAGATGCAAGAGATGATGGTTGAAAGCTTTAGGGTTGTTACGTTCATTGGAGTTGCTATGCAGATGGGCTGAGCCACGAAGGAAAATCTGGCAAACCCCGCTGCATCACAGAAGAATACCCCTGTGATTCCAGGTTTGGGCTGGCTTCATGGGCGGCCAGCCGATCGGATTCGCAGATGACGAGCCGTCCACAGCCCAGACACACACCTGCCGTGGAGCCCCTTGAAGACACCATTCAGCTGGTGAAGCGCCTGATCCGCAGGAATGGATTCGCCTTCGTCGAGCCTGGAAGCGCCGCCTTCCCGCCTCACAAGGCCTGGAGGGATCCGACCATCACGGGCCGCAGGAGGGCGCGCCAGCGAAGCAGGGCCTGGCGGGTGCGGTTGGGAACACAAAAGGGCAGCTGACTCTGGCTGGCGAAAAAAACAGCGGCTTTCTCGCGGATCGCCCGCGCATCGGGATAGACGAGCACCACATGGCCCGTGTCGTCGAGACGGATGGTCTGTTTCGGCTCCCCCAAGGAGGCCCGCAGGCTGCGGGACTGCTCTGCATTGGCGGCAATCAGGTGAGAGGCCCTCAGTCCTCGGGATGGATCCTTCGGCGTGAACGATTGGCCCTCATAGAAGTCGCTCCGGCCCATCCAGAACACCAGGGGATCTCCCTGCCCCGACACTTCCAGAACATGGATGCCCCTTTCCGCCAGCTCGAGATGGAGCCGGAGGGAATGAAACGGGGGATTGCTCGCCAGGATCACACAGTCGGGGCCACCGCAGTGCGTTCGGACAAGGCTGGGGATGGCCCGCAGGAGGGCACGGTCGGCGGGATTCTCCGCTCGGGGGCTGATCTCCGTGGCGGAAGCAAAGTTGCGGCCGGAAAGGGCCAGCCCTCCCACCATGGCGCCGACGATCGTCGGCCTCATCCAGCGCACGGAACTCGGCCCGGTGTGCTGCCAGGTGCGCTGGATCGCCAGACACACCAGACAGGGCGCCAGCAGCATGGGTGTCAGCAGATAGCGGAGATAAATCGCATCGGTTTCGCCGCGGGAGATCCAGGGATAAAGCAGGGCGGACCCGCAGACCATCAGCAGCAGGCTGTCGCCCAGCAGCAGACCCCGCGCCTGTTCCCCCTCCAGCGACCACCGCCAGCGGCCGAGGCTGACCCGGTAGGCGATCCAGATCAGACAGGGCGTCAACAGCAACAGGATCGCGGCCTGATGGGCGCTCATCACAGCCACAAGCGCCCCCGGATTCGTCGTGCCCACCAAATTGTCGGTGCATTGGTGGGGGACGATCAGATAGAGCCCGCAACCCGCCAGCCCCCCCGCCAGCGACCAGCCCAAGGACCCCGGGGAAGAGAGCTGGAGGCGGTAGCGGAGGAGCCGGAAGGGGGCGATGCGGATCAACAGCAGGGGCAGCAGGGCGGTCAGCAGAAACAACCGATTGCTGAAGGTGGCCAACAAGGCCAGCAACCCCACGGCGACCTGGATGCCGGTGGGGCGCCTGCGGCCGGTGGCCGGCGCCTGGAGGATCAAGGCCAGAAAAACCGAGGTGGTGATCCAGTTGCCACCGTGATTCACCGGCAGGGTGGCCATCAAGGCGAGTTGCCGGAAGCCTGGCGAGAGCAGCAGACTCCCGTAACAGGCCAGAGGCGGGAGGATCCACGCGCTGGGGCGCTTCCCGAACCCAGCCCGCAGCAAGAGGGCCACACTGCCAATGCCAAGGCCCGCCTGCAGCAGGCAACTCAGCCTCACCTTCTCCTCAACGCGTCCCCCCAGCTGATCGGCCGTCGCCGCGATGGCGTAGTCGGGAAGCAGGCTGGGGATGCGAGCCCAATTGATCCGCAACAGCTGGCCGAGGCCGTGCTCCCGAATCTGGTGCGCATGAAACAGGGCTGTGAGATTGTCGTTCGTGAGGCCGCTGTGGGCCCCATGGCTCAGAAGGGTGAGCAGACAGAGTGCCGTGAAGGAAAAACAGGCCATCAAGGCGAAGCTATGCCTCGCAATGGAGCGCACCACAGCAGGGTAAATCTTGTACACATCACTCTCTCCGCTTTGGGCTTGGCCGCAGCAAGTTTGTGGACAGAACTGTAAATGGCCCGCCTGTCTGCTGAATTTGGCTTGCTCTTCTAGGTCAATTCTGGGGCTTTCTCCTTATCCTCAGCCCTGATGGATGGCCGCCATGAGCTGTCGGGAGCCGCCCCCATTCAGGCTCCAGCCCTTGGCTCTGCCAGGATGAACCCAGCCGTTTCCCTGACTCTGCACGTGCCATTGGCGTTCCGACGTGGCTTGAAAGTCGCCTGCCTGGCCCTGGCCGCCTGGCTGCTCCTCATGGCCTTGGCCCAGCTGGCGCCGACCTCGCTGACCACCGATGAGTTGCTCGAATATCAGGGCATGGTCGATCATGGGCGGTTCGCGGCGCAGGTGTTGCGGGGCGGCAAGCCCGATCTGCACGACGCGATTGTCTACAACCTGGAGAATTATGGCATCGTTGCCAAGTTGCCCGCCTATGGGCTCAGTCGGCTGGCGGGTGTGGGCGAACCGGCCGACCATGCGTCGCTGGCTCGTGATGCCACGCCCTATCGGCTTTATTTCCAGCTCTCCCATCTCACGACGCTGCTTTTCGGCCTGGCCAGCGTTGCTGTCGTGATTGTGGCCGCCCGGATCACAGGCCTTCGTCTCCCTTGGGCCGCCGGCTTGATTTTACTGCTGACGCCCCGTTTCATGGGCGATAGCTTATTTAACATCAAAGACATTCCCTTCGCCTTTTTCTATCTTCTCTACTCCACCTCCCTCTGTCTGCGTCTACGGCGCCCACTGGCGGATGGAGCGGCGCTCCCCGCTCCTTTGCTCCTTTTTTCCGCCCTCGCCGCCGGCCTGATGGGGTCGATGAAAATCATCGCCTTGGTGCCCGTGCTGCTCAGCGAGGCCCTTCTGGCCGTGATCCAGCCCGGGCGCTGCCGCTGGATCGATGGAGTTCACATCAGTCTTGATGCGGGCCTCCTGGCCCTGCTCTTCACCCCGTCGTCCTGGCTGGAGCCGCTGCGCTTCCTCAATGGCGCCATCCAGCTGTTTCGCTCCCATGATTGGCCGGGCGGTACCTGGTGGAACGGGGAATTTCTCAGCCGCGTGCAGGATCCACTGCATTGGTCCACCGGGGGCTATCTGCTGCGCTGGATCCCTTCCGCGACGCCGCTCTGGATCCTGCTGCTGGCCCTTCTCGGCGCCGCGAGCCTGGTCCTCGCTTGGTTCCGCGGGCCATTCCAACGCCAGCGGGATCGGGCGCTGGCCCCTCCGGGACTGCCGCTGCTCTTTCTCCCCTTTCTGCTTCAGCTGCTCCTGCTGCCCGGGCTGGCGGTGGCGGGCCAGGGCAATCTTTACGATGGCGTGCGCCATCTCCTGTTCCTGTATCCCCCGCTGGCCCTGTTGGCCGCCATTGGCGTGGATCAGCTCCGGGCCCTTGCCCGCGGTCCCGGCCCTGTGCGCCTCTGGCGGGGTGCCCTGGTCGCCCTGGCCCTGCTGGCCGCCCTCACCCTGGTGGACACGTTGACCCTGTTCCCCTACGGCTATGTGTACACCAGTGAGCCCATGCGCTTTTTCCTCAGCCCCGCCAACACCGCCCACGACTACTGGGTCTACGCCGGCACCGACGCCGCCCGCGCCGCCCTGCGCACCCTTCCCGACGCTCCCTCCGCTCCTCCCGCCTGTCTGGCCCGGGTGGAGCTCCCCGATCCGGTGAAGGCCATGCTCGCCCCTGAGTGGCGCAGGGTCGCCTGCCCCCGCCTCCCCGCGAACGCCCCGCCCTCGCGGCCCCTGGTGCTGCGCCTGGTGAACGGCGCACGGCCGGATCAACCCGCCTGCCGCTCGGTGTCCCGCTGGCAGTGGCCTGGTTTCCGCCGCACCCTCGCCACCGCCTGCCTCGACCCCCTCCCCCCCGCCGCACCGCCCCGATGAGCCCCACCATCGCCGGCGTGGTGCTCACCCTCAACGAGGAGCAGGATCTGGCACGGGCCCTGGCCTCCTTGAGCTGGTGCGACGAGCGGCTCGTGCTCGACAGCGGCAGCCTCGACGGCACCGTGGCCGTGGCCCGGGGGCTGGGGGTGCCGGTGGTGGAACATCGGCAGCCGCCGCCCTTTCGGATCAGCGAGCAACGCAACTGGGCCCTGGACCAGGGCGGCCTCCACGCCGACTGGGTGCTCTTCCTCGACGCCGACGAGGAGGTGGGCCCCGCCCTGGCGGCGGAGATCCGGCGCCGAACAGCGGATCCAGCCGCGCCGGACGGCTTCGAGCTCACCCCCCGCTTCTGGTTTTTGGGGCGCTGGCTGAAGCGCACCCAGGGCTACCCCAACTGGCATCCGCGCCTGGTGCGGCGCGGGACGCTGCACTTTGAGGGAGGGGTGTGGGAGTGCTTTCCCGCTGGCGCCCCCGTGGGCCGCATCTCCCTGCCCTACGAGCACTACGCCTTCAGCAAGGGTCTGGACGACTGGCTGGAGCGCCACCGCCGCTACGCCAGTTGGGACGCCGAAGCGATCGTGGCCTTCCGCGAGGGTGGCCAGACGGCGGCCTTCGGCACCCGCCGCTTCCTCATCCAGCGGGCCCTGGCGGCCCGCCTCTGGCCCCTGCGGCCCCCGCTGCGTTTCCTGCAGAAGTACGTTCTCCAGGGCGGCTGGCTGGAAGGCTGGCAGGCTCTGCTCTTTGCCTCCCTGATGGCTTGCTACGACCTGATGACCGTGGTGAAGGTGATCGAACGGCGGCGACGGCGGCGGGGGCTTCCCCTTTGAGCGCCCCCGCTCCCTCCAGCGGTCGGGAGCTGCTGATCCTCAGCGAGCACTTCGCCCCGAGCACCGGCGCCACCGCCCAGCTCATCACGGATTTGGCCCGGGGCCTGGTGGCCCGCGGCCACCCCATTCGCGTGCTCACCGCCACCGCCGGAGGCGCGGAGGGGGAGGGGTTGACGGTGGTGCGACTCGGCCTGCGTCCGGGCGGGGGCCAGGCGCCCCCGGGGGTGATGGCCAAGGCCCTCCATGGGCTGCTCTTCGTTTGCGGCGGCTTTGGCTGGTGTCTGTGGCATGGCCGCCGCGGCCAGCGCCTCCTGATCGTGTCCAACCCACCCTTCGTGGGCTTGCTGGGCCCCCTCCTGCGCCGCCTGCGGGGCCTGGACTACGTCTTTCTCTTCCAGGACCTCTTCCCCCGCTCGGCCGCCCTCACGGGCGTTCTGCCCGCCAGCGGGCCGATCACGGCGGCTTGGCGAGGGCTGATGGGGTGGGTCTGTCGCCGCAGTTTCGCCACCGTGGTGCTCAGCGACGCGATGGCCAACCGTTGGCGTCAGGATCTCCGCAGCCCCCTCCCCCTGCGGGTGATCCACAACTGGGCCGTGGAGCGGGCCCTCGACCTGCCCAAGACCGACAATCCCCTCGCCCGCGAATGGGGCCTGAGCGAGGCCTTCACCGTTCAATACTCCGGCAACTTCGGCCGCCTGCACGAGCTGCTCACCCTCCTGGAAGCGGCACGCCTGCTCAAGGAGGAGCCGATCCGGTTCCTCTTCATCGGCACGGGCGCCAAGCAGGCCCAGATCACGGCCTATCAGCGGGCCTTCGCTCTCGATCACGTCCTCGTCAAGCCCCTCCAGCCCCGGGAGCGCCTGCCCCTCAGCCTGGGCGTCTGCGACCTGGCCGCCATCGGCCTCATTCCCGGCGCGGAAGACACCGTGGCGCCAAGCAAGTTCTACGGCATCCTTGCCAGTGGTCGCGGGGTGCTGCTTGTGGCGCAGCGCCGCTGCGACCTGGCCCAGCTCGTGCTCCAGTCGGGCTGCGGACTGGTGGTGGAGCCCGGAGA
Source organism: Cyanobacteriota bacterium (assembly GCA_046340515.1). Lineage (GTDB taxonomy): Bacteria > Cyanobacteriota > Cyanobacteriia > PCC-6307 > Cyanobiaceae > Cyanobium. Next base: position 11,113 of record JBKDTB010000196.1, read on the forward strand.
AGTGGCGGAACTTGCCGACCATCTGCGGCAGCTGGCCCGGGATCCCGCACGGTCCCGGGCGATGGGCGAACGGGCCCGGCGGCTTTATCAGGAGCGCTTCGGCCTGGAGCGCTCCCTGGAGGCCTATGAGGCCCTGCTCCTGTGATCCTCCTGGTCACCTACGACGTTCGCCGCCGGGGCGGCATCGAGCGCCTCAGCCTGCAGGTGCGCGACGCCCTGGTGCGCAGCGGCCATCCCTGCCGGCTGCTCGCCACCCGCCGCCTCGGCTCCTCCAGGGCGGGACGCCTGGCGGGCCAGCTCTGGTTCCTGCTGCAGTTGGCCTGGTGGTTGCCGCGCAGCACGGTGGTGTTCAGCATGCATGCCCTGCTGCTGCGCCCCATCCGGCGCCTGGGGGGCCTGCCGGGGCTGGGGCGGCCCGACCGGCGGCTGCTCTGCTGGCTCCACGGCATTGAGGTGTGGGGCGCCTCCCTGCCGCCCCTCCTGCCCGACCTGCGGGCCTGCGACGCCCTTGCCGCCAGCAGCGCCTTCACCGGCGAGGAGGTGCGCACCCGGCTCGGGCCGCGCCCGCCGATCCAGGTGATCCATCCCTGCGCCGCTCCCCCGGCCGCCGCTCCCACCCCTCCGGCCCCCGGCCCGATCCTGCTCACCGTGGCCCGCATGGCGCCAGAGGAGCGCTACAAGGGCCACGACCTCATCCTTGATGCCCTGGCCCTGTTGCGCCAGGACGGGGAGTTGAGGGCTGGCCTGCGCTGGCGCGTGGTGGGGGAGGGAGAAGACCGTCCGCGGCTTCAGGCCCGCGCCGCCGCCCTGGGCCTGGCGGACCGCCTGGATTGGCTCGGCGCCCTGGCGGATGACGCCCTGGAGCGCGAATACCGCGCCTGCAGCCTGGTGGTGATGCCCAGCGCCTCCGGGCTGCGGGCCGATGGCAGCGCCCGGGGGGAGGGCTTCGGCATCACCTACCTGGAGGCGGCCCTGGCGGGGCGGCCGTCGATCGCGGCCGATCGCGGCGGCCAGACCGATCTCATCCTGGATGGCCAGACCGGCTGGCTCCTGCCGCCCCGCGCCGAGCCCCTGGCGGATCTGCTGCGGCGCCTTCAGGCGGATCCAGAGGAGATCCGCCGCTGCGGCGAGCGGGCCCTGGCGCATGCCCGCCGCCACTTCTCACCGGAGCGGCAGCGGCGCCTGTTGGCCGATCTGGTGGACACGGCCGCCGAACACAGGCCGCCCCCGGAGCCGGGGCCCGCGGAACGGGCCTGATCCCCCCTCTTCAGAGGCTGCGCAGTTGCTTCTGGAGCGCCCGCACCAGATCTTCCGGGTGGGGCAGATTGAGATCGAGGGGTGGGCAGCGGCTCTCGGGGCGCGCGCGCACCATGGAGGCGATGGCCTCCGCCAAACCCTCCGCATCGCCGCTGTCATGCACCCGACCCCAGGGCCAACCCGTCACCAGGTCGGCGGCGCTGCCCACCCGGTCGCTGCAGATCACGCCACATCCGAACTGCTGCGCCTCGTTCACCACCAGCCCCCAGGTCTCCCCCTGCCGGGAGGGCAGCAGCAGCACATCCGCCAGGGCGTAAAAGCGCCCCAGCTCCCGCTGGTTTTGAAAGCCCACGAGGTGATGGCGGTCGGGCAGGGCGGTTCGAAGGGCCTCCTCCAGGGCGGGGCGGAGCACCCCGTCCCCCACCACCACCAGGTGGAGCCGCTGCCAGAGGCTGACGCGGGCGGGATC
>JBKDTB010000197.1:0-4852 GCA_046340515.1 Cyanobacteriota bacterium
GAGGTAGTTGGGGTTCACCACGCAAAACGCCGTGCCGTTGAGGCAGATGGCATTGAGGGAAAAGATGGCAGCGGCGGAGCTGGCGCTCTGCCAGCCCTTGCCGGCCGGATCCCAGAGTTCAACCCGCGTGTAGGGCTGATCCGAGATGCGGAACACGACCTCCTTGGTGCCGATGCGATGCCGATACTCAGTGGTGTCCCCACTGTTCACGGCGGTCACGCTGCAGCGCACCGCGTCGGTGCCGTTCAGGCTGCAGAAGGTGTCGAGGGTGTAGAGAGTGTCGGCCTGGCTTGGGGGGGCTCCGGCTAAGGTGCCTCCCCAGAGGAGGCCGGTAAGAAGAAGCAGGCGCAGGGCAGGCTTACTTGAAGACCTGAAGGCAATGACGGGAGTCTTGTGTCGCTTCATCCGGAACATGTAGGTTCGATCCTTCTTGCAAGATGGTCAAAGTCGATCTGAAAGACAGTCGAGTGTTGTCAATCGTTACGGTGTCCCAGTCTCAGGTGAGAGCTAGTGGGTAACTTTGATGCACAGGCGTGGGTGCGCGGGTTACAAGTTTTAGTAGAATCTAGTAGTAATCAACGCGAACTAAGTGTCTAGCGCTGGCTATCACCCAGCCGCCGTTTGTTGGTGCTGAAATGGAGGGATCTGATGGCGGCTCTGGTGAATGGCGATGTTAGATGCTCATTGAAATAACAAGGGCTCCACAGCCCGACGAGGCAAGTACATTTTTCGATGCTGCTCCTTACCGCCAAGGACTGGAAACCAGGCATATCCAGCATCTGAGCGCTCTAGGGGGGAAATAGAATCAACGAGATTCCCAATGAAGTACGATGGCGCTACCTCTGGGAGTTCGTACGAGTGCCATACTCCATCCGGCTCAAGGCTGCGTACGTCATCACCAGACTCCCAGAAGCGTATGAACGCAGACTTGCCCAGAGAGATGGAATTGATTGGATAGTGTTGATTAAAATTGGCTCGACCAATGGCGCCCATCATTACCGGGTGACTCAGACCAGCCTCACTAAAGTCAAAGATGCCACTCCAAATCCTCTTTGCAATAGGTTCATAATTTTCATGTCTCCCAATGAGCTGCTTGATCATTGCAAGCTTCTCAATGGCATGGCGAAGCGTTGATCCATCTCGCACTTCTGTTTTCACCTCTACAATTGCTAGAACAGCATCTGGAGTAACGATCATAAGATCGCCCTCTCTGAACAGCATTGGTTTTCTGTTGTCAACAATGAGAATATCTATCTGTGAGGAGCTACCATTCTCGGTTACGATGAAGCCTCTCCCTACATCGGTGCTTTGGGGAAGATGCCGGCGGAGCACACTCCGCAATGCAAACTCCTTGTATTCTCCATCGGTAGGCCAATGACGCACAAGTTGACGTATTCGGTCCTTAAGCGAGTGCAATTCAGCAGTAATTGACTTGTGATATTCTGTGAAGTCTGGCTTTTCAGGTTGAAGAGTCATTGGGCTTTTCGATGGAAAAAGAGAATGAATGGCATGACGCATCTAACGCTCCAGATCAGGAGCGGGCAGTGATCTCAGCTAAAGACCAGAATATGTTCCCGTCTTCTGCATATGATTGTTAGACTTTATCATCACAACATTCTCTGAATTGCAGAGATTAGTTCCTGGAACGGCCCCTCCCCCATGCTCTCTATATATTTCATTATTGATATTGTTCTTAAATAATCTTGAGTTGTGTCAGCTGCGGCGGCAAGAGCCTCAGTAAATTTATGGTGAGCAGTAGCAACGTCTCGCTGAGCAAGTGTATTTTCGGAATCAATCCCAAATTCTCTTAGCAACATCTCCTTAACTGCATCACAGGAGTAGACCTCAGCTTCAGGTGCCCTATTGCCGGGGAATGAGAAGATATTGTTGCTATGGTCAGGGCCGATATCGGCATCTCTTACGGCTAACACCTTCCTTCCCAGTTTCTGAAGAAGCAAAGTGCCCGAACGGACTGACTTTGTATTACCAACAGCATGGATCTCAACACAACTAAGAACTGACTTGTCAGCGCTTCTTATTATCTCTTTTAAGAATAGTCTAGCAAAGTCATCCTCTACCAGAATTGTAAGTGACTTGTGATTACCCGCTGAAAGTATTGAGCGAACCCGTGAGGCCGATAAAGCAGGATATGCCTCAACGCCACTGAAATCCCTGGCAAGAAGCAGTCTTCCACTATCTGGTATTGTCTGCAGAAGAGTACTAGAATGAGTGGATAATATGATTTGATGGTGCCTTCTATTGCAAACATCAAGTAAATATTTGCCAAGCTCGTATTTAGCATTCTCATGTAACGATGTCTCCGGTTCTTCGATAACAAATAGGCTCTGTTCAGGCGAGTTTTCAAGCAGATTAACGAGGTAGAGAGTTCTACCTTCTCCAAATCCCATATTATTCTCTGAATATCTTGATCCGAATCTAGCCGCAATCCCAAGCTCACCGCTACGGGTGCCATGTGTGATCTGTTGAAAGAGCAATTCATCATACTGTTGACCAAGTATTCTGCCTACCTTCTCCTTTGCTTCAAGTGGTATTTGACGACTTGTACCAAGCTCAATAACAGGCCCGCGATAAATACTCAGATCACTCTGTTCAACCTTTGGAATGTAAATGGTAAAACCGATGTAGAAACAGCTGCGTTCTGGCTGGCGCTTATACCCCGACCACTCTTGCGTAGCTCGCCTAACAGTCAAGGTTTGAGGAGCAAAAGGTATATTTGTGCTGTAAGTATAAACTACTGATGACTCAGGCCCAAATGGGTTTGGATCCGCAGCCGAAACTGGAAAGAAATCTCGAACATAGAATCTCTTGAGGCCCCGAAGCGTTGATGGCTTCCTATAGCCACCTAAGCAGAGCTGGCCGACAGTGCTCTTCCCAGCCCCATTTAGACCAGAAATCGCGGTAATCGGGTATTCAAAGTTCACAGTTAAATCAACAATACCGCGGAAGCCACGAATGCGAATAGTTTCAAGAATGGGGCCGAATGAAGCATATCTATTCTCAATGCGATACTTATTTTCTAAAGCTCTTCTAGGATCCGCCATGGTTTAATCCCGCAGACAATTGAATGGAAGATGAACACGCGAGGACCCCATTAAATAAGTCTAACAAGTATTGATAGATCGTGCTCATCCACTATCTTATCCACAGTCGGACAAGCACGCAAGGTAGCGCTCAGGACTACTGCAGAAAGATCCACCCGGATTTAAGGTTGCCTTTGGAATTGCACTGGCCAACAACGCCGCGTGCTCCAGCCGCCTCAGCCCGAAGCGAAGTTGAATCTCAGTGTAGGCCCACAGCAAGCCGAGAAGAGCACTTCATTTCGGAAGAAACGGTCAGTAAGCGTAGGTTTAGATAGTGCTAACTTGAATATTAAGGCATTTTTGATCAGTCTTAAATCAGTAACGGTATTGCTTCTTTTAACATTATGGCAATGATCTTCATCTGACCACCACATTCATGACATCTCATCGGTTGTTGCTCGACTGCGGCCCTGGGATGGAGTTGCGCCAACTTGAGCAGCATCTGCAACAACTGAATCACAGCCTTGGCATTACCATGCAGCAAGATAAAAAATCCTGTCTCAACGAAAATGCTTGGGCAACATATGACGTAGAAGCAGCTAGAGAAACTCAGCACCAGGTAGGGTTTGAATGATCTCTATGCCTATATTATCCACAGTCTTGAATGTCACGGTTCCATCCTGATCCTTGGGAATATTCTTGTCAGGAAGCAGACATCTATACAAATAGCGACCCAGACAAGCCAGTTCCTTGTAACCTCGTCCAACTGCTTTGCAGTGAACGACCTACTCAGAAGGAAGGGAAGTCCTGATCTCTACACCAAGAAGGTGTAGCCCTTCAAAGCATCTTGCACGATAAACACGAGGGAGATTTGCCACTGGAAAGAGGAATTTCCCGTGCATCAATCGGCATTGCATCTGTTGTTAATTAACTGTAAATGGAGGCACGATCAAATGGTCGTGTGGATGATACTCCAAGCGTAGATTATGGGTATGCAGAACAACGTGTCTCCCTAATTGAATATTGATATTGAAATCTCGATCACCTAAAGATTTCACAGTCAACCAGGCCGTTCGTAACAACAGATTATACGCTGTTCGTTGGTGTTCCAAGAACCAGGTTCTGAGTTCATACGTCACTGCAAAAGTCAATAAGAAATAGGAGACTGGCAGGATCTCGATTGTCTGCTATTTTATCCACTGTTGGCACTCAAGATACTGGCAGACCGGGCAGCTGCGATCCCCGCAGGAATGAGGAACCCTAATCTTCTGCTGGAAATTCTGATACTAAAGCAGCATAAGATTGCTGCCTTGTTAACAGAATCTTGCCATTGCTTGCAGGGCCTGACGATGGCTTGGAAGCAATTCATGGCCATACACTCGCTCCAGATCGGCCTGATAGCGAGTGATCAATGCGGAGAGAAGCTGCGCAATCCACGCTTCTGGCCGTACAGTCAGTTTCTTCCACAAGCTCCTGGAGCAAGGGCGTCGTGTGGATCAGGCAGTAGCCTGAGATGAAGGAGACGTACCTCTCTGGAGCCTCCACCTGCAAGGTGGATGAGTTAGTGGCGTGCCTTGGACTGGCTACTAGAAACATGCCGCTATCCCCTAGCCCTCAGTTAGGACCTCAGCAACCCAAACCGACCACCCCCCTAAAGATAAACCTCCTCCACCGGATACCCAACCCTCTTCGAACTCGTCCGCCCATAAAGCGCCGAAAGCAGCAACAAAATCCCCAACCGCCCCACAAACATCCCCACAATCAACACCAACTGACCCCAACGGTTCAGCTGACTGGTCACCCCCACATCC
>JBKDTB010000198.1:0-3147 GCA_046340515.1 Cyanobacteriota bacterium
ATTGTAGCACTGGTAGGGCCTAACCCTTATAGAGCCGATAAAGCGAACAGCTATGCGGTGGAAGCTGCTGAACTGCAGCCTCAATCTCTTCGAGGGTACTCATGGGTCCAATAATAGCCGACTTTTCTGGCTGACCCGTGGGATCCACCTTTTAGGCCTAACGCTACAATCACCTGGCCGCATAGACCTATGCAAATGCACGCCAACATCGAATGCGGCTTAGGTGAATGGCTTTGTTAAGGAGCTTAATTGTATGCAGACAAATAGGGCAGTCGTGTTATTTATCCGGAAGCAATTTGGCAGAAAGAAGCAGCAACACATTAGCGTTATCAGATCCTCTTGTCTGAGCCCAGTCTTGATGAGCCGCCTTTGCACGACTGACTTCAATTACAACGTCAGAGCGCTTAAACTCTTTTGCAGTATTGTAGTCCGCTTGATGGCGGAGTGACTGAAGATCGACGAAAGGGTTACAGACTCGGACAAGCTCAGGCTCAACAGGAGTAGACAATAACTGGCCTGGCCATGGCGGTTGAGAGGAAGTCTGAGGAATGATCTTGTTCGCAGCCTCTTTGACACTCTTATGCTCAAATGACCTTGCAATATATGACTGAAGGGCAGCATTAGCGCTGATGCGACGAGCAACCTCGTCAATGAGCAAATGAAAGACTGAATAGTATGCCGCCGATATGGCACGCCTGAGTGAGGGTTGATTGGGCTTCATTGGATCCAGCGAGGCCAGGGTGCTGGCTTGGTCAAGGAGATCTGATGCAAGGCCCATTCCTCGCCCTCTCTTGAAAAAGAAACCAAAGTCGATACTGGGAGATCGGAAGCTCGCTGACGCACAATAGATGCAATATTATTCAGTATCACTCCGGCTTCTACGTTGGGATCTGAAATTGAAAACGAAGAGAGTAGATCAATTAGAACATGGATTACATTCTGGCAATCTTCATTTGCTTGAACCTCCGCGTGAATAGCCGAGACGTGATCCTGGAGCCCATTGATTTCTTCTATTCTTCTTTTTGACTCCTCGTCAAGTTTGAAAGTCATTTATGTCTCCTTTTAGATTAAGTAAAGCAAGGTTGTCTCTCCCTTCGATCGTGGGGTCTCCGGGTCCCTCCGCCCGCACCTTGAGTCTGCATAACGCCAAGATCAGCGGCAAGAGGATAGCAGGGTCAACGAAGCAGACCTTAGCTTCAGCCGCTGGATCTTGATTTTAGAGGTCATCTGATGCTGCAAGATAGCTTACGTCTAGTTCGACTGGATTTAAATGGGACCTTCTTCCGCTCAGACGGCCTTCGGTCATGCGGTGATGCTTAGAACATAGCCAAACCCATTCCAGTATCTATCGCTTCCACCACGCGCATACGGGATTATGTGAGCAGCCTCTACTTGAGTACCATCACACTCAGAATGATCTGAATGCAGGATCTTGCGAAACTCACAATGGAGCAACCCTGGCTTTGATAGCATGGCACGTCTCAAAGGAGCATCCCGAACTCTTGGTGACTCCCAAGGATAGAGACAGGCAAACAAATGCCAGACAGCATTGATAATCTGTGCTGCTCTGTCCTCGGCGACTTCATCAGTCTTGGCGTATTCAATCTTTCGGCGCTCAGCAAGGAGAAGGCAGAAGTCACTTCCTCTTACTGGAATGCCGGTTCCCACCTTTCCAGCACTTGGTAACTCAGGGAACATATCCCTAATAAGCGCATTTGTATCCTGTGCAATCTCTTTCTTGAATTCCCTCCAAGAAGGCGATTGAATAATTCTTACTGTATCAGCCCATTTCTTCCCGCCAGTCTTGCGGCAAGTTATTCGAGAAGAAACGTGCAAATAGTGATGGTTTCTCAAATGAAGTGTTCCTTCGGCGGCACAAAGAAGTCCTTCGGGCTGTTGCAGCAGGTTCTTTCTCAGCTGTAGAGCGGGCGTTCTTGAATGAACATTGTAAAAGTTGATTTCATCACCCCTAACGAAGATTCCCGTTCGATATCCTCTGGGGTTACTTCCCATACCACGCTGAAGAACTGAAAAGCTGGGATCGAAAATGTACCACTGCGATGAATCATGCCATGCGGATGGGTTACCTTTAACTGCTCTGATAGCAGCAGGCCGGCCAAGTCGGGCAGCTAACGCATCCCTCAAAAAGGCTACGCCTCTTGGTAGTTGTGCTTCTGTCATGGCTCTATGCTAACCGGGCGCCTTGAAAAACTTGCTCAGTCGTGGCCCCCGGGGCCAGCGGACACCTGGCAGGAATGGGGGCTTCATTGGCCGAGTTCGCCCATGTCGACGTGTTTCGAAGTGCGAATCTGCTGATTACACCGTACCTCTAACGCTCCAGATCAGCGGCGGGGAGAAGATCATCGGATCGGGGGAAGATTAGTGTTCCCGTCCGCTTTATCGTGATATTAGCCGTAATCCGCGAGGAGTCTACTTACGGGGCTCTTTGAAGGTCTGAGGATGCATTTCAGTCCTAGCAGGCTCTCCCTTGATAACGCGTAACACCTCATTAAATGCGTCACTGGGACCGACGCGGATAACCACTGCCGCAAGCAATACCAAAGCAATCGAGAAAGAAAAGATCCATGAAGATACAACTCCCTGAAGAACTCCAGGGCCAAATCTTTTAAGCTCTTTCAGATCGGAGCCAATCTGGCCTTGCAAATAGCCTTCTTGCCATTTGCCCTCAATCTCTTTGACCTTTTCTTCAAGAGAAATCTCTAGAAATTCCCTTGCGATTACGCCAGCTTGAGTTCTGTAGGCATTGAGCCTAGCATCAGTATTAGAAGATACAAAAAAAGACTTTCGCTCTTCTTCGGTCGGAGCCCGTCCGCACTTGGAGAGAAAACTTCGAATAAACTCGATCTTTTCGCGTTTGTAAAGGGCATAGGCAATCATGCCATTAATATCATCTTTCGACTCGACAAGCTTTTCATAGATAAAATTATAGGAGTTGTCCTCAAAAGTGGCATCGACGTCACTTGCGTTCATGAGCTATTTTGGTAAATGCACTTTGGAGATCGCGTTGAATCTCTAAATTGCTCTTGTTGATAGTCATGAGCGCTTGGATTGCGGCTGGTCGCTTGTTTGCCAGCCTGCGCCTTGCTATGCCGCGTCGAGTAAGGTTCTTTCGTATGTTCTCAACAA
>JBKDTB010000199.1:0-5019 GCA_046340515.1 Cyanobacteriota bacterium
CTCCGGAGAGGGTTCCTCAGCCGGCTGTCGCTACATCGAGCGCCTGCAGAACATTCGCAGCGCCTATCTGCGGCATCGCAGCCTTGCCTATGCCAATGAGCGCCGCTGGCCAGAGTGCCCCTTCTGGGGGCGGCGGCACGGTTTGGAGAGCCGCGGTTAGGGGAGTTGGGTCGGCTCAGTGGAGGGGTCGAGCCTCAACGGTTGGTCAAAGCCCGACTCCCGCCAATCCAACGGATCAGGGCCAGTCGCTGCGTGCTCGGATGATCAGATCAACCATGCGGGAGCCGCCGCTGGCACCGTTGGTGGAGGAGTTCTGCCAGCTCTGATCAGCGACGACCCGAGGCCAAGCCTCACCATCCCACCAAGCAAAGAACGGTCCGCCGGATTGACCAGGCCACACATCCGCTTGGTGATAGATCGCCTGATGGCTGGCGGGTTGAGCATCGTCGCCATTGAGGCTGAAACCACCTTGGAAGGAGGGGCGGGTGCCAGAGGCGAGATCACCCGGATAACCGATATGGCTCCAGTAGTCTCCGCCGTCCCAGGAATCGTCGTAGGTTCTCGATCCCATCCAGCCGGTGAGATCGCCCATCCGCCGGTCAAGGGTGACCACAACGTAGTCATTGCGTGCCTCGGTTCCGTCGATGCCAGGGCCAGCGACCTGCTGCTCCCAATAAATGTGCGTGCCCCAGGCGGCACCAAACGGTTCGCTGCCGTCGAAATAAGAGGGAATGAACTTGATCCAACCAGCCACATAAGGGTCAGGATTGGCGAACCACTGGATGGCGTGGCTGCAGGTCAAGAGGTGGCGGGGGCCCACCATCACACCGGAGGCCCAGCCCCCTGCGGATGTCTCAACACGGCCAGTGGTGCACCAGGGGAACGCCGTATCGCTGAAGGTGTAGCGGTTGTCGGGGGCAAAGACGGTGGTGGCCCAACGGGCCTCAGGATCCTTGAGGGAGCGCAGGGCGTCGATTTTCTTCGCGATCGCCAGGCGCTTGTCCAACTGCTGGGGCACGGCCCGCAGGGCCAAGTGGTCCGGGAGGTACCCAGTCAAGGCTTCGCGGGCACTCTCCTCATCCAGCAATTTGCGACGGCTTTCGAGTTTGATTCCCGCAAGCCCAGGCGGAAAGGCATGGACGCCGAGGGCAGGCCTGAGGAGTTCGAGATCGATGCGAAACAGACCAGAGTCAGGGTCGCTGCTGTAGGTGGGCTTGACCCGTTCCGTCTGCCGTGCCTCGATGGCTGGCTCGCGGCCAGGCATGAAGAACGACCGGGTCAGGGTGAGGTCGGGAACTGGCCCGATGGGCTCTCGGGAGAGGTCTTTAATCTTGGTGAAGCGTTGGGGAGGGGTTTTCATTCTCTATGGCTGTAATCAACGTTTTCACAGTAACCAGCTAGTGGTTGAACGATCGCACTCGACAAGTTTCTTTATAATATGGACTGCTGCTGATGTTGAGAGATGTGAAGACAAGCGAGTGGCGATGGCGATTTCTGGTGGGTCTCGCAAGCTCAAGGCAAAGCCACCATCAGCGTCGGAGAGAATAGAAACTTAAGGCAGATACGGGTGTTTCAACCATAGACAGGAACAGAGGCAGATGACTCGAAAACCCTACATGAATTGAGGCAATATAGTCGACAAAGCAGAGAGTGAGTGAAGACACAGAGTGATTTGGAAAAATTTGGAGAGATATGGAGAGATATGGAGAAGTTTGTAGAAGTTTGGAGAAGTTTGGAGAGCTTTTAGGACTTGAGCCTGTGGGGAAAGGCTGTTTTGGGGAGTCAACGCTGTTGTCCAGAAAGAGTGGACATGCCCCTTGTTGTCGCTTGGTCAAAAGAAGCAATCGTGACCGCATTCGGTTGGTTGATACTCTCAGTCTATCTTCAAAGTCATCATGATCATCTAGAACAGCATGCTTCTGACATAAAAGAAGCCTCCCATTCAATAAACTAAAAACTGACCAAGAGTTTCTCTTCAAGGAGACCATAGGCTCAATCTGGCTGTGGAGTGGAGAGCAAGACATCGGTAGGAAACTGTCAGCCACCATGGCCAGCCTGGCCTGAATGAAACCTGACGCCTATTCATGCCAGACAGTGACAATCGCGGGAATATGGGCCGAGGTTGGGAGAAGAATCAGAAGATAAAAACCAAAGAGCCAGCATGTGTTAATACCTTCCGAAAACACTGTCAAAATCATCATTCACGCCAAGTCAAACATCAGAGCAATCACAATCAGGAGTTAAGACTTAGAACATAGTTGACAAGGGCAGAAGGTCATGACTACATCAGGTCATCCGAAGTGTTTATGTTGAGCCCAATGCAAGTTCTTATTGAATTGACTCGAGAAGGCATAGAAACTTGCCATCAAAGCAAGCCCATTAAGAAAGCCTAATAGATTGCCTCGAATTACCAACTTTTAGGAGACTATAACATTCACAGCAAAAAGACGAAGAGATACTTTTGATTATGCCGCGTATTTGCAGTATTTATTTGGTGCTTGAAAATCTCTTTGTGGCATTGACGCTTTCATTGTGGCAAAAGAAGCCGCTAGAAAGACACGGGGGCCCATTCAGTCAAAATCGTTCATGAATATAATCAACCAAGTGTCCGACAGTTGTAATTCTAAGATCCGGCGAATATTCAAGCTCATTATGGTCAACATCAAATCTGCTGCACAACGCCTCGAACACTTGCATTCTATTACCAGCGCCATTTACAAGTTCTTTCTCAAAGTCGAGCTCATCATTCATGATTTCAGGATCTAAAGACATTTGATCACACAAAATTTGATAAACGCTGGCCCGAACATCAGGCTTCCAATCCTTAGGCAATGTATTTATATTTTTTTAGATACTCGGTGCTTGGATTGATGTCAAGCAATCTGCTTCGAAAGCATGACAAACGTGGTCTACTAACGGAATAGGTATGGCCCAGCTTCCCGGAAGCCAGGTTGATTTCCAAGAACAGGTCCTGAAACGCGCTCTCAAACAATTCAACTTCCATGGATTTGAAGGCGGCTTGGAGCGTATTGAGCAGCTCGTCGCTTTGGATGCGGGCCTGATGAGCAATGCTCGCCTAAAGATTAGACGGCTTAATCACATACGCGGCTGCGGTCTCCGCTTAAGCTTGGCTTCAAGGGCCTGAAGGTCGGCTTCATCCTGCTGATCGGCTTGAAGTGCGTCCTGCTTTTTGCGTTGTTGCTCGAATTGCTGATAGAGCTCTGCCGTGAGGACTTCCATCTGCTGATGGCTGATGGATCCGGCGTTGCTAAGCAGTGGAAAGCCGTTGCTGGTGATGATCTGATCAACGTTCTGTTTCCAGAAAGCCATGCGGGTTTCCTGTTTACTCTTGGCACGCAATTCAGCTGTTTCCAGGAAGATCACCACCAGCCTGTTCAGGGTGTCGATCTCATCCTCACTCAGGTAGTTCTTAGCCACGACGATATCCGTCTTACGCACCTTATCTCCTTTCCAAGTGAGCAGACCGAAATGGGGATCAGCGGGATTGGCGCGGGTCATGATCAGTTCAGCGGCGGTTTGCCCGGTCACGGCGAAGAGGAGAAGGTTCTGCACCGTGGCAAAGAACTTCTGCGTGGCCTTGTCCGTCTTGTCGTAGTCGCTGGAGAGAGCAAAGAGATCGCGGACCTTCTGGTAGAAGCGCTTCTCGGAAGCCCGAATGTCGCGGATGCGCTCCAGCATCTCGTCGAAGTAATCCGGCCGGCCGTCCGGATTCTTCAGCCGCTCGTCATCGAGAACAAATCCCTTGATCAGGTAGTCCTTGAGCACGGTGGACGCCCATCGGCGGAACTGCACGCCGCGCGGTGAACGCACCCGGTAACCCACGGCCAGGATGGCGTCGAGGTTGTAGAGAACAACGGGGCGCTTCACCTCGCGCCCGCCTTCGATTTGAACCACCGAGGAATCCTCGGTAGTTGCCTCGCGGCTCAATTCCCCATCCGCAAAGATATTCTTGAGATGCAGACCCACGTTGTCTGTGCTCACGTCAAACAGCTGAGCCATCTCGCGTTGCGTCAGCCAAACGCTCTGATCCTTGGCTCGCAGCTTGATCTGACTGCGGCCGTCATCGGTGGTGTAGAGGATCAGGTCGGTCATGGCCAAGACTCCTGCGGGGATGGAAACAACTGCTGCATCAAGTCTTTCTTGTGGGTCTTGAGGGCTTCGATCTCCTGGATTTTGGCGGTGATCAGGCCGTCAAGGTTGCTCAGGCAGTCGGCGATTTTCTGCTGTTCAGCGGATGACGGAAAACAGACCGACAGAGCCTTGATGATGTCTGCGTTGAGGTTCTGAAAACCACTTCCAGCGGCGTTATCAACGAAGTGGATTTGGCTGGTGGGTGCCGAAATCAAATCATAGAGGAAATGCCTGTCAACCTTCTTGGCGATCTCCGTAACAGCGATCCAGCCGTCGAGAATACACGTCTTGATCTGAAGAATAAAGGGTCGTCCGAAACTCATCGAATTCGAGAGAATCAAATCTCCAGGATTTACGACTCTGGTCTTGCTCAGCGCTTCGAGTCGTACTTTCTCCACCGTGTGAGTGATGTATTTAGCTTCCTTGCTTACATCGCCAATCTCGAGCCAATGAAGACCATCCGCAGCAGTGGTGAGGAACCCATCAATGGGACGTGGAGAGCCACCACGAACAACTTGAAAGCAATCTCCCAAGATGGCATTTCGCCACACATCCGCCTCCCGAGACTCAGGAAGCCGCAGCTTCGGCACCAAGGCAGACATTGCATGGTCCTGCACCACTCGACTCGGGCCTGGTCTACTCATTCGCCTTCCAAGGCATCTGGGTTCTTTCATGCTTTCTTCTCATCCGAAGTCAGGCAACATTCCAACTTCTTGATATTCTCAGAGGCGGTCAGGTTCTCCGAGCGGATGCCTCGGCTGCGGAGGGTTTCACGAGCAACCTGATTGTTGGTGACATGCTCCCGGGAGATCTGGGGCTCGCTGGACATGCCGTGCAAGCCTGATCCAACAGGCTCGCGTCCGAGAT
>JBKDTB010000200.1:0-13282 GCA_046340515.1 Cyanobacteriota bacterium
CTCCCGCCTCTCCCCTCTAGGGGGTTCGAGCGGGCTGCCGTCTCTCGACGACTTGTTCACCTTACATCACGGTCGGCTCTCGCCTGGGGCTCGTAAGGTGGCGCGGTTCAGACTTCCGTCTCCCCCGCGCAGTTGATCAACCTATCACAGGGGGGAGCTGTTTGTCTCCCATGCGCCGGAAAGCCCTCTGGATCCGACCGTTCCTTGTGCGCTCCTGGCTCCCGTGTGACAGGCATGAACCGAGGCCAGGGCTTGGGAAGAGCCCAAAAGATCAGTCCCCGGGGCTGACGCAACGATCCTTGAGCAGCAAGCACCTCCCATGACCTTGCTGATCCGAAGGGTCATGGAAAGCGCGACAGAACCGACCGCCAAGCGAGCTCCGGGGATGAAACAACTCTTTACAAATCGGGGGACACAAAAAAACCGTCGGAAAACATCCGACGGTCAAAGATTTCAGACGCGTTAGACGGCCACTGAAGCCGTTTCAGAACAGACCGAGGGTGAGGGACTTATCAATGGGCAAGGCTGCACCAATGCCCAGATAAATGGTAAAGAGCGTGCCGAAAAGAAAAACAGAAGTGGCCACTGGACGGCGGAATGGATTTTGAAACTTATTGAAACTTTCAATGAAGGGAATTAACATTAATCCAAGGGGCACCATGGTTTGGAGGGCGATCCCCAAAAGTTTGTTTGGAACAACACGGAGGATCTGGAAAACTGGATAAAGGTACCACTCGGGCAAAATTTCCAGAGGCGTGGCGAAGGGATCAGCTTTGTCGCCAAGCATGGCAGGATCAAGAACCGCCAGACCGACGACGCAGCAGATGGTTCCCAGGATGCAGACAGGGAAAATGTAGAGGAGATCGTTGGGCCAAGCAGGCTCACCATAATAGTTGTGGCCCATGCCTTTGGCCAACTTGGCTCTGAGGGCTGGATCGGTGAGGTCTGGCTTCTTAAGGATGTGCATGGCTGAAAGAAAGGAGGTTAGAGAAAAAGTTCAAATTTTAATTCAGAGGGGACCAGAAATTCCCTGCTTGCGAATCATCAGGAAATGCATCAGCATGAAGACTGCAAGCAGCCAAGGCAGAACAAATGTGTGGAGACTGTAAAAACGGGTCAAGGTTGACTGACCAACACTTTCTCCTCCCCGCAAAAGTTCAACCATGAAGTCACCCACCACAGGAACAGCAGCCGGGACTCCGGAGACGATCTTGACAGCCCAGTAACCGACCTGATCCCAAGGAAGGGAGTAGCCGGTGACACCAAAGGAAACCGTGATCACGGACATGACGACACCCGTTACCCAGGTGAGCTCTCGCGGGCGCTTGAAACCTCCGGTGAGGTAGACGCGAAAAACGTGCAGGATGAGCATGAGCACCATCATGCTGGCGCTCCAGCGGTGAACGGAGCGAATCAGCCAGCCGAAGCTCACGTCCGTCATGAGGTACTGGACCGAGGCGTAAGCCTCTGCAACAGTGGGCTTGTAATAAAAAGTCATCGCGAAGCCGCTCGCGAACTGGATCAGGAAGCAAGTCAGGGTGATTCCGCCCAGGCAATAAAAGATGTTGACGTGGGGGGGGACGTACTTCGCCGAGATGTCATCCGCGATCGCCTGGATCTCGAGGCGCTCATTGAACCACTCATAAACCGGGTTGGTCTTGGAGTCGGACGCGGCAGGAGACGAGTTCGCCATGCAGCGGAGGGCATTTGGTTGCGAAAGTCTACCGATCGTCCGAGCCGCGCCGTGAGCCCCCTTCCCCTCAGCCGCTGTCGCCCTCAACCCTTTGCAACACCTGCCGCCCCGAAGCCGGCCGCTTCGAGGCCGCGCCATCGGCTCCGGAATCGCTGCGCCCGGGCGCTCGGGACCGTGGTTCTGGCGGGGATGCTGCTGCTCCCCCAGCCCCTGGCTCTGGCCCTCAACGACGCCCAGCAGCTGGTGGTCGACGCCTGGCGGCTGGTGCGTCAGAGCTACGTCGATCCCGACCAGCTGGAGCAGCTGCATTGGCAACAACGACGGCAGCGGACCCTGGAACAGCCCATCGAGCGCAGCGCTCAGGCCTATGACGCCATTGATGCCCTGCTCGCCAGCCTGGCCGATCCCTACACGCGACTGTTGCGCCCCGAGGAGTTTGCCGCTCTGCGTCAGAGCAATGAGGGCACCGTCTCTGGTGTGGGCCTGCAACTGGGCTTGCGTCCGGCGGACAATCAGGTGGTGGTCATCGCGCCCCTGGCGGATTCCCCCGCCGCCGAAGCCCGCATCGCCTCGGGCACCGCTGTGCTCGCGGTGGATGGCCAGTCCACCCAATCGCTCCGATTGGAGCGCGCAGCCGCCCTCCTCCGGGGGCCCGCGGGCAGCGAGGTGGAGATTCGCCTGCGGGACGACAAGTCAGGCACCATCCGGGATGTGCGCCTCACCAGACGCCAGGTTGATCTGGCTCCCGTTCGCGCAAGGCGCCTGCGGGAGCAGGGGCACGAGCTGGGCTATCTGCGCATCACCCAGTTCAGCGAGCCTGTTCCCTCCCTGGTGGAGCAGGCTCTGGCGGAGTTTCAGCAAGTCAACGGCTCCGGGACCCCGCCCATCGAAGGATTGATCCTCGACCTGCGCAACAACAGCGGTGGCCTGGTGAGCGCGGGCCTCGCGGTGGCCAATGGCCTGCTGGGGCACGCAACCGTCGTGCAGACCCTGGATCGCGGCGGCATCCCTTCCATGCAAGAGAGCGCCGCCGAGCAACAGTTCGCCGGTCCGCTCCTGACCTTGGTGAACGGAGGGACAGCCAGTGCCAGCGAGATCCTCGCCGGGGCCCTCCAGGACAACGGCCGCTCCCGACTGGCCGGCAGTCAGACCTTCGGCAAGGGCTTGATCCAGACCCTCATTCCCCTCGGTGACGGGAGTGGCTTGGCCGTCACGGTGGCCCACTACCTCACACCTGCCGGGCACAACATCCAAAGCCTGGGGATCCAGCCGGATGTGGTGCTGTCGCCGCCGGAACCCCTCGCTCCAGGCGAAAGGGATGACCACTGGCTCAGGGCAGCCGAAATGTTGCTGGTGGAACAGCTGGCCACGGGAGAGGCCAAGCCATGAACGCACCGCAACGCACCTATCACGATCCCCTCCATGGGGCCATCCAGCTCGATCGGGCCATCCCCGCCGAAGCCCTGGCCATGGATGTGATTGACACCCCCGCCTTCCAGCGACTGCGACGCATCCGCCAGCTCGGTCCCGCCCACCTCACCTTTCACGGGGCGGAATCGAGTCGTTTCACCCACTCCCGGGGGGTGCTCCACCTGGCCAGGAAGGCCCTGCATCACCTGGAGCGCCACCACCCCCGGCTCGGGGAGCAACGGGTGCTCGTCTATGCCGCTGCCCTGCTCCATGACGTGGGGCACGGTCCCCTCAGCCACAGCGGTGAGGAGATGTTCGGGCTCTCCCATGAGGCCTGGTCGGCCCGGGTCATCCTTCAGGATCCGGCGGTGCACGATCGTCTGGAGGAGGAGGGAAGGGGCACCGCGGAGGCCGTGGCGCAATGGCTGAAGGGGGATTCCGGAGGGGGACCGGCGATCCAGACGCTTGTGAGCAGTCAATTGGATTGCGACCGGCTGGATTACCTGCTGCGCGACAGCCACAGCACCGGAACCAGCTATGGCCAGCTGGATCTGGACCGCTTGCTGGCCGGCCTGATCCTGGCGCCTGATGGATCTCTGGCCGTGCACCCTCGGGCCCTGCTGGCAGTGGAGCACTACCTCGTGGTGCGGCAGTTGATGTATCGCAGCGTCTACAACCATCGTCTGAACGTCGTCTGCAATTGGTTGCTGAAACGCGCGATCACAGTGGCCCGTCGGCTTGGCCCGCAACTGGTGTGGGCCGATGGCCCGATGGCCGACTGGCTGTGGCGGGCGGGCGATCTCTCCCTGGCCAGCTTCCTCGCCAATGACGACGTGCGCACCCTCTATCACCTCTGCCGCTGGCGAGAGGAAGGTCCGGCCGACCTGCGTGATCCCTGCGAGCGCCTGCTCAACCGCCGCTTGCTCAAGGCCATGGATGTGCGTCACCTCTCCGCCACAGAACGATTGGAGCTGTTGGCCCACGCTCAACGAGAAGCGCAGCGGGCTGGCCTCAACCCAGAAGGCTGCTGCGCTCTGAAAGAGGGACACACCCGCGGCTACGACCCTTACAGGAGTGGGCTGCGTCTCTGGGATGGCCGAACGCTCGAAGCCCTGGAGGCGCGCTCACGGCTCATCCAGTCGTTGACCACGCAGGAACCCTGGGCCTGGCTCCTGCATCCCAAGGACGTGGAGCCCAGCCTCGAGGCTGCCCTCCTGTCCTTCCGACCCTGAGCGGGCCCCCTCGGGACAGGATCAGGGTCTGACAAAAACCAGGGAGGCTTCCGGTGGTTGGCTGCCTAGGGTCTGGGCCGGATGTCGCCTGTTTGATGACTGCCGAGCTGGTCCGATCCCTCGATCGGGAGAGGCCCCATCTGCTGAAACTTCCCCCCTGGAGCGAAGCGGGAGATCCCGTGATCGCGGTGCGGGATGCCCTGCTGCTGGAGCCGGATCTCCGAGGAGGAGTGACCATCCTCTGCGGCGCCTGGCCCCTGAGGCCGGCGGATTATCAGCGACTGATTGATCTGCTGGAGAGAGCCTCGCTCTCCTTGCACTCGCTCTGCTGCGAGGAGCGGGGCGCCAGGGTGGCCGCCGCGTCATTGGGCCTGGTGGTGGAGAGCAGGCCCCCCGGGGAAGTGGACACGGAGCCCCCAGCCAGCGATGGGACCGGCTCAGCGACGTTGTCGATTCATCAAGGCACCCTGCGATCGGGTGATCACCGCCACGCCGCGGGGTCGCTGCTTGTGCTCGGGGATGTCAACCCCGGTGCGCAGGTCAGCGCGACGGGGCATGTGATGGTGTGGGGCCGGCTGAGGGGCATCGCCCATGCGGGCCGCTCGGGAGATCCCACCGCCCGCATCGTGGCGCTCCATTTGCATCCCCTGCAGCTGCGGATTGCGGATCCGGTGGCCCGCGGCCCTGCAGAGGCTCCGCCGCCGGGCCTGGCGGAAAAAGCCCATCTGGTGAACGGGCAGATCCAAATTGACCCTGCCGATCCCTCCTGGCCCCCGGGGGGCGTGCCAGCCGCACTCCCTGGCCTGTCGTCCAGCGGGAGCGGAGCAGGCCTGGCGTAACCTGCCGCCATGCCCATGACAGCCGTGACGTCAGCACCAGCACGCATCATCCTGATCTGCTCCGGAAAAGGTGGTGTCGGCAAGACCACGTTGACGGCCAACCTCGGGATTGCCCTGGCCAAGCTTGGCCAGCGAACAACCGTGCTGGATGCGGATTTCGGCCTGCGCAATCTTGATCTTCTGCTGGGCCTGGAAAATCGCATCATTTACACAGCTCAGGACGTCCTTTCCGAAACTTGCCGGCTTGAGCAGGCCCTGGTGAAGCACAAGCAGCAGCCCAATCTTTCCCTGTTGCCAGCAGGCAATCCGCGGATGCTGGAGTGGCTAACTCCAGAAGACATGCAAAAGATTGTCAAATTGATTGCAGTGCAGGCAGATTTTGTCTTGATCGATTGTCCTGCCGGAGTGGAACAAGGCTTCAAAAATGCAGCCCTCGCCTCCCGGGAAGCCATTGTGATCACCACGCCAGAAATTTCGGCCGTCCGCGATGCAGACCGGGTGATCGGCCTGTTGAACACGATGAATGTTGCTCCCGTTCAGCTGGTCTTGAATCGTGTGCGTCCCAAAATGGTGGCCAACCAGGAGATGCTTGCGGTGGATGCCGTCACGGACATCTTGGCCCTGCCACTCCTGGGCCTTGTGGTTGAGGATGAGCAGGTGATCGTGGCCACCAACCGTGGTGAGCCCCTAACGCTCAATGCCCCATCCACGGCCGCGGGAAAGGCTTACCACAACATCGCCAGACGCCTGCGGGGCGAGGATGTTCCACTCATTGACCCCTCCAAGGAAAGGCAGGGAATCCGCGCACGTCTTATGAACAAATTACGTCAAGCAGGGTTGTTTTGATTCATGGCACTACTCGACTTCATCCAAAGGCTTCTCGGCCTGCAAAAGCCCAGTGCCACAACAGCAAAAGAAAGGCTTCAACTCGTTCTAGCCCATGATCGCAGTGATCTCAATCCCGAATTACTAGAGCAAATGCGACGGGAAATTCTGGAAGTGGTGCAGAAATACGTTGAGATTGATCTTGATGGTGGTGATGTCAGCCTCGCAACGGAGGATCGGGTCACGGCCCTGGTGGCCAATCTGCCGATTCGCCGCACCAAGGTGAGGTCCGTCCCCCAGGTGGTGCGACCGGAGGAGAGGTCTCCCGCACCACCCGCGCCCGTGGAGGAGCCAGGCCCGGAGGAGCCCGCGTCCACGGTCCCCGGGGCGATCGTCCCTCCTGAGGAACCCGCGGAAGAGCCTGCCTCCGAGGAGCTTCCTCCTGAATCCACTCCCTCCGAGGACCTCCCCATCTCAGAGGGCTGATCCTGTACGGGCGACCCCGGGGAACACTTGAAGCCCCAAGCCCATCCCACCATGGCGCCACTTGTCGAGCCCAACACCGCCGCCTTCCCGTCCGAGATCATCCCCATCAGCCCGGCGGAACAACGGGTGCTCACCTTGATGCTCCGCGGCCTCAGCAATGGCGCCATCGCCCACACCCTCCGCCTCAGCCGACGCACGGTCGAGGGGCATGTGTCCACCCTGCTGCGGAAGACCGGTTGTCACAACCGCACCCAGCTCGTTCTCTGGGCCTTGGGTCAGAGGTAAGGTGAGCTGATTGATGCCGGCTTAGCTCAGCGGTAGAGCAGCGCTTTTGTAAAGCGAAGGTCATCGGTTCAAATCCGTTAGCCGGCTTTCTCCCAACGTCCCTCCATGGCCCAAGCAGAGGATGAAGAAGAACAATATCTAGCCACCCGCAATGCGTTGGAGGCTGTTCAAGAGGACATCAACAACTATCAGGGACTTCTCAAGGATCTGCCTGAAATCTACGAGCGCAAGTTCAATGAACGCCTCAAACCTGTGCTTGATCGCCAGCAATCTCTGATTGATGAGCGCGAGCACCTGTTGCTGCAGCTTCGTCAGGCACTCCCCTCCGGCGATGGCGAGGTCAGAGCCCTTCTCCCTCCCACCCCCGAGCCCCTTCCCTCCACGGATGACGTGGATCCCCCCAGCCCCCCCGGGCAGGGTCGCCCCTGGTGGCTCCTCGGCCTGGTCGCCCTGGGCCTGACCATCGGGCTGCAACTCAACCGATCCTTTGGCCCGGTCGCACCCAGTCCCCCCCTTCCCTCAGGGGCCCGTGCCCCCCTCCCTGAAGCACGGCCCACCGCAGCTCCGTCGGCTGCGGCCAGCAGCCTGCGGGAAAGGGTTGTGGAGCGCGCCATGGCGGAATGGACTTTCTTTGATCAGCCCACCCTGCGGGACGGCAAGATGCTGCGCGCCGGGCGTCGGGAGGGGGACACCCCCCAATGGCGGCGCGTCATGACCTACTGGCGGGAGGGGCTGCAGAGCGATTCGGTGAACAGTCGTGAGGATGTCATCAGCGGTGACCATCCATGGTCGGCGGCCTTCCTTGCCTATGTGATGAAACAGGCTGGCGTCGGTGAACGGGTTCCCCATGCCGCCAGCCACTCCGGCAGGATCAAGGAGGCCATTTACAATCGTCAACATGGCGTTGACTCTGCCCGGCTGATCGGCCACAGGCTGAGCGATTACGCCCCCAGACCCGGAGATCTGCTCTGTGCCACGCGCGCTTGGGCGACAGGCCAGGTCAACTATGACAATGCCGCTCGTTTTGATTTCTTCCCCTCACGCTGCGAAGTGGTCGTGAGCGCATCGTCAGGTCAGATCATCACGATCGGGGGCGACCTCATGGATGCTGTGACGCTCCACACCATCAAGGCGATTGCTGGAAAAGTTGCTCCGGAATCCGGCCGGGATTGGTTGGTGGCCATCCAGACCCCGATCGACTGAGGAGACTGGCGGCGAACGATCACGGGATGGGGAGGGGGGGTCCCCCGTGGCACCGGCCAGGAGCCAAAGAGCCGAGGCCAGGGCGAGCCATCCCAGCCCCGCGACAGACAGCACAGGCGTGAGCCCGCGGACCAAGGGTTCCAGCAGCCAGTGGCTGACGGAGAGCACCAGAAGCACGACCAGCACCAACAGAAGCATCAGACCACGCTCGATGGCCGGGATCGCAGCACCTGCCATCCCTCGGTGGTCCAGGCCCGCACCTCGCTCGGTTGGCCGGACGCCACGGGCCAAGGGAGGGGGCCGAGCAGGGCCAGATCCGGAAACACTTGACAGGCCTCCTCGGAGGAACGGGCTGGCGCCTCACCGGAACGGTTGACACTTGTGGTGGCCAGGGGCCCGGAATGGCGCAAGAGTTCCTGGGCCATCGGACAGGCCGGCACGCGCAGACCGAGGCTGTCTGCCCCGGGATTCAAGGCCCGCTGCAGGGGGCCTTTGAAGGGAACCACCAGGGTCACCGGGCCAGGCCAGACCGCCTCCGCCTCCTGACGCCACTCCAGCAGCCACTCCACGGCGAGGGTCTGCTGCAACTGGGCCAGATCGGCCCCCATCAAAATCAGGGGCTTGTGGGCCGGACGCTGTTTGAGGGCCCAGATCCGCTGGGCGGCAGCGGGGCGGATCGCCAGGGCCGGCACCGTGTCCGTGGGGAAGAGCACAGGTTGGTTCTGCTGGAGGCACGCCACCAGATCGGGACGAGCAAGGACAGAGCTCATGAGCGCATCCGGCTGGGGGGGTGTGCCATGGGAAGGGGGAGACGCCCGCTGACAAAGCGACGATGGCCCTCGAGGTCGGCATGGGATCGGATCTCGACCAGACCGTTCTGAGCCAGCAGATCCATCACGGCCAGACTTTGATCATGATGGTGCTCCACCAGAAGGCAGCCACCCTCCGCCAGAGCCCTCGGTGCATGGAGGGCGATTTTGCGAAGGCAGGCCAGGCCATCGGCACCGCCGTCGAGGGCCAGGCGAGGTTCGTGATCGCGCACCCCGGGAGCAAGAAGTTCGACCACCTTGGAGGGGATGTAGGGGGGGTTGGCCACGACGAGGGGAAGGGCGCCCCACCAGGGTCGAAGCGCATCGAACCAATCCCCCTGAATCAGGCGCACACGATTGTGCAGTCCCGCGCCCACCAGATTGCGGCGGGCCAACGCCAAGGCAGCGGGGCTGACATCCACCGCCAGGCCAGGGCTGCCGGGGAAGGCCCGGGCCAGGCCCATGGCCAGGCAGCCGCTTCCCGTGCCCAAATCCGCCCAGTAACCCTCGGTTGGAACTTCGAACTCGTTTTCCCGCAGGAGGCCAAGCGCCAGATCCACCATGAGTTCGGTCTCTGGTCGGGGGATCAGGACCGAGGGCCCCACCTCCAGAGTGAAGTTGCGCCAGAAGCAGTGGCCGACGAGATATTGCAGGGGGGCGGCCGTGGCGAGGTGCTGGCGCCAGAGGTCAGCCATCTCCCGCCGGGCGCGGAGCAGCGGAACCGTTTGGCCGGGACGGGCAGCCAGGCTTCGCAAGAGGGACGGGGAAACGCCAGCGGCCGCGTCGAGGAGCCAGTCGAAGGCCCCCGGCTCCCCTCCCCAGCCCATGAGCTCTCGGCGCCATTGCAAGAGTTCAGCCGCCGTTGGGCTCTCGGCCGCCGCGGACAAACCATCAGAGGACCCCTGTGGCGATGGTGCCCCTGGTGGCGTGACGGTGGCCTGAGGTTCGACCGGCATGGGCGGAAGCTCACCAAAACGACTTTAGAAAGGACACCTGGCCAGCGGCGGTCAACAGCGACGCCAGTGGAGCCCGGGCTCCGCCAGAACCCTCCCGGCGGCCTCCAGGTCGAGAAGGCGAGGAAGGATCTCACCGGGTGGGGCGTGCATGGCCGCGCAGAGATCCTCCATGGAAGCACCGTTCCCAAGGGCGACCAGGAGAGGATCCGGCTCCGACGCCGCCCTGGGATCGCGCCTGGAGGAGGGCGCCCCCTCCTCAGGGGACGCCGGGGGCCGCATCGGCCCCTTCCCCAGAACGGTCAACAGCTCCTCTGGCCGGATCAGCGGCATGGCGCCACGAGCCAGCAGGCCATTGCTGCCCTCAGCGGAGGGGCGGCCCGTATCCCCGGGCACCACCCACAGGGGGAGACCCTCCTTCCAGGCCAGCTCCGCAGAATGGAGGGCGCCACTGCCCAGAGGACATTCCACCAGCACCAAGGCGCAGGCCAGGGCCACCTGCAGGCGATTGCGCTGGGCGAAGGATCCTTTGTTCACTGTGGCGCCCGGGGGCAACTCAGACAGGAGCAGGCCCCGCTCGCCCACGGCGGCCTGCAAGGCGGCATGGTGGCGCGGATAGACCCGCTCCAGAGGCGTGCCCAAGACACCGACGGGTCTTCCACCATGGGCCAGACACCCTTCGTGGGCGGCGCCGTCAATTCCTGCGGCCAGACCGCTCACCACGGGCCATCCTCCCCGTGCCAGCACGGCGCCAAGCTGTCGGGACACCTGGAGCCCATGTCGAGACGGGCGACGGGTGCCCACCACGGCAACCGCCTTGCGGGCCTTGAGGTGGGTCCAAAGGCTGCCGCGTCCGCGCCAGTGGAGAGCCAATGGTGAAGGCTGGGCGCGCCGCAAGGCGGGCGGCCAGTGGCCATCGCCGGGGAGCAGCACCCCACGGCCTCCATTCCACAGGCTCGCCGCTCTGGGGAGGGGGTTCGGCCCCCATTCCCGACGATGGGCATCGACAGCGAGCAGCCCACGATCCGACCAATGGCCGACCTGCGCCAGCTGCGGCGCCGGGACGGCCCAGGCCCGCTCCAAACTGCCGAAGCCCTGGATCAGGGCCGCCAGGCGCTGGGGCCCCACCCCCGGGCATCGAGCCCACAACATCCACCAGAGCCTGGCCTGCCAGTCCCAGGGGGACGGTGAGGCGCCATGGAAAACGGAGAGCACGCACCGACCGCGCCGAACCCCGCAACAATACACCTGAACTATCAGGGCATCGGCCCCGACGCCAGGGTGGTGAGAGCGGCCGCCAGGTCGGCGGGTGGGTGGCGGAGGGGTCGCCGTTGGTCGGCTCCCGCGGAAAAATCCACCAGCGCCAACTCCACCAGCGCCTCCGCCGCCAAGGTGTCCCCGGCGCCGAGGAACCACGAGCGCCAGGGCAGGCGCAGGCCCCGCCGCGGGAGCACCAGGCTGCGCACCTCCACCTGATCCCCGTGCATCAGGGGGGCCCGGTAGGTGATGGACAGATGCACCACGGGCAGTTCCAGTCCCCGACCCGAAAGAACGTTGTAGGCCAGGCCCGCTGACAACAGGGCTTCGACCCGCGCCTCTTCGAGCCAGGCCAGATAGGCCCCATGCCACATCACACCGGCGTGATCGGTGTGCTGGGGGAGCACACGTCGATGGAGACGCCAGGCTCGATCGGGTGGCGGCAGGGGGGAGGATTGCATCACGCTCTGTGGCAAGGACAGGAGACAAGGCCCGTTGTCAGCCATAGGCTGATTGGGCCTCGAAGAGTCTCCGTGTTTCGCACCCTGCTCATCGCCGATTCAGGTACCGGCCAAGTGGAGGACATGGTGCGCATGCTGCGGGCCATCCCGCCTTGCCGGCAAGCCAAGGTTCATTTGTTGCACGTTGTCTCCGAACAAGGAAAAGAAGATGTGCAGCAGCATCGCCAACGGGCCGAGGCCCTGATCCAGGCCGCCGTCGCCAGGATGGGGATGGCGGCGGGGGAAGTCACCAGCCTGGTGAGAGAAGGCGATGCGAAACAAACGGTCTTGCAGGTGGCCGATGAGGTGAATGCAGACCTGATTGTGATGGGGTCGCGAGGGCTCGGCCGTTTGCAGTCCATTCTCAGCAACAGCACGAGCCAATATGTGTTTCAGCTCTCCACCCGGCCGATGCTTCTGGTCAGGGATGACATCTATGTTCGGGCGATCAACAGAGTGATGGTCACAGTCGACGGCACCGGCGTGGGAGATGACGCCATCCAACTGGCCTGCGAGCTTGTGCGCGACATCCCGGGGGGAACCCTCACAGGCATCCATGTCTCGCGCCATGACATTGCTCCAACCAGGGGAGGACGCTCCCCCGCCGACGACATTCTCAACAAAGCTGTCCAGCGAGCTCGCACCATTGGTGTGGAGATGCAACCGCTGCACATCACCGGCCCCATCGGGCAGGCGGTCTGCGCAGCGGCCGAGGAGGCCAAGGCTGATCTGTTGGTGATTGCCTCGCAGGATCGTCGCCCGTTGGTGGCCAAGGGACTGGTGGATCTGGATCGCCTCCTGGGCAGCTCCGTGAGCGATTACATCCGCGTTCACTCCCCGGCTCCCGTGCTCCTGGTGAGGGAACCGGAATCCAGAGGTTGATCCGACCGGTCTCCCGGACGTTCATTGGGACGGCCGGGAGGAGGATTCAGCCGCTCTGACGGCTGTTGGTCTGGATGAAGAGAATGATGAGGAAGACAGCCGGCACCAGGACGAACAGCAAGCTGGCCACAAAGCCGAGATCGTTGGTTTCCATGGCTGGATCGGGAATGGTGTGAAGGTATCACTGCAGCGCCTCGCCTCCGGGGGGCACTTCATCGGTCGTTGCGGTTGGAAAGGATCCCCCTCCAGCGGCGCCCTTCTCCTCTTCCAGGCCTCCCGCATCCCCCGCGTCGTCCCCATCGACCTCCGGCCAGGCCAGGGGGCCCGGTGGAAGGGGTTGCTGGAGCGCCTGGGCCCAGGCCTCTTCTTCGTTGGACAGCCCCGTCTGGGGGCGGGACAGCACCACCAGGGAGCGCTGGACGAGGCTCTGGCAGGCCAGGCGCCAGCTTTGGGGTCGGCGCCTGAGCTTTTGGCTCTCGACGGCGGTGAGGGGGCTGAGGGCGTCGGGCTGGGCGTCCCGCACATCCACAAAGCAGGTGATGCACTGGCCACACCCCCCGCAATTGCCAAGCCGGCCCTTCAGTCCGTAGAGCTCAATCCCCTCGCGCAGAGCCACTTCTCGCAGATTTTCCCCCGGGAAGCACTCCACATCGCGCCCCTCGCGCAGGAAACGAATCACGGGCATGGTCCCTCTCGCAACGGGGGGTAGTCTGCGCCCGCGCCAGTTGCGGTCCGTTACCTGATTCCCCGTACGGCCATCCACACCAACTACCATCTCCAGCACACCCAGACCTGACCCCCAATGGGATTGCCCTGGTATCGGGTGCACACGGTCGTCATCAACGACCCGGGCCGATTGCTCGCCGTGCACCTCATGCACACCGCCCTGGTTGCCGGCTGGGCCGGCT
>JBKDTB010000201.1:0-10188 GCA_046340515.1 Cyanobacteriota bacterium
GATGACCTCGCCTTGATGCCCTATTGGCGGGAGGGGCGACGCCTGCTGGCGTTGGAGACCGTCGTGGAGCAGGACCTCCTGCCCCCGGGACCCGGCGCCTCCATGGCCCCCCTTCCCCGTGATGGCGCGGGGCGGGTGACGGCGGTGGCCGTGGGCAACTACGCCAACGACCATCACTATCCCGGTCCCGACTGGCCCCTGGCCCCCAAGAGCTGCCGCTGGGGGGGGCGCTGGAGCGGCACACCCTTCACCCTGCCCTACGGCGCCCTGGTGAGCCAAGACGTCGTGAATCTTCTGGCGGCGGACAAGGCCCTGGGCGTCAGCCACATGGCCAACGGCGCCACGCGCCTGCAGCCGCTGGTGCTGAACCTGGGCCAGGCGGCGGGCCTGGCGGCTGCCCTCTGCGTGTCGAGAGGGGTGCCACCGGCGGAGCTGCCCGTGCGTTGCCTTCAAGAGGCGTTGATCCTGGATCCCCAAGCCCCCGCCGGTCCCCTGCCTGTGTGGGACACCCCGTGGCACCATCCCAACTGGCGGGAGCGCCAGCTGGCCCTCGTGGAGGATCCGTCGCGGTTGGAGCCGGGCGGTCGCTGGAGTTCGCGGGCGGAGGATCCGCACTGGGCGCCGAGCGAACCGGGCGAGCGCCTCTGGCGAGGGGAGCTGGTGGGCGACGGCCAAGGCGGCTTCACCCTCCATGGTCCCGGGGGCCCGAACGGAGAGCCCTGGACGCTCATCACCCTGGAGCCCGCCCTGAACGACTGGCTCCAGCGGCAGAGCACCCCCTGTCCCGTGGCGCTGGTGGGGTGCGCCAATCCCTGGGGGCCCTGGTTGCGGGTGTCGCGTCTGGCGTGAGAGCGCCTGCGGGCCCGAGAAGCCCCCTGGCCCTGCTCCGCGTCCCGGTCGCGAAGGGCCTCAGAGGGACCGGGCATCCAGCTGGAGCCGATCCCGAAGGGGATCCACCTCCCGCACCCGCACGAGCACCCCGTCACCGGGCCGCACCGCTCCATGGCATTCCGCCGGGAGATCCATCGCCAGCGCGTCAAGGTGCACCAGGGCGAGCAGATGATCCTCCCGCAGCCAGCGCAGGAACACACCCCGCCACTGTTGGCCGCGATGCTCGGCGAACCACACCTGGCGCCAATGGCGTTGATCCTCGCGGCTGATGGTGATTCCCTCCCGCAGGCCCCCTTCCACGGTGCTGAGCACATCGCTCAGGGCACTGGCCTCCAAGGGGGCCTGCCCCTGGAGATGGGCGGCCAGCTGCCGTTGGGTGAGGAGATCGCCGTAGCGGCGGATCGGGGAGGTGGCCTGCACATAGGCCTCCAACCCCAGGCTGAAGTGGGCCTGGGGGCTTGTGCTCACCTGACCGCGGGTGAGGCAGCGCTTCACGGCCGCCAGCCGCGTTGGTCCTGGCGGCAGGGCTTCCAGTTCGGCGGCCGTCGGCACCGGAGCCATGGGTTGGCCGCGATAGGGCAGGGCCAGTTGGTGCCGGCGGCCGTGGTCGGCCAAGGCCGCCCCGGCGAGGATCATCGCTTCGGCGACGAGCAGGCGTGAGGCCGTCGGCTCGGTGATCTCCAGCTGGCAGCCCTCCTCTTCCCGGTCGGGACCGGGGGCGCGAATGCGGCCCTCGGCCTGATCCAAAAACAGGGCCCCCCGGGCGGCCCGCCAGGCGCGGCGGCGCTCCATCTCCTCGCGCAGGCGGAGCAGGGCCTGCTCCTGCGGGGGAGCAAGTTCCAGCAACTCATCTGCGTCGGCATAGGAGAGGCGATAGCTGGGGCGCACCCAGCTGCGCTGGACGGTGAGATCGGCGAGGGCCCCATCCGCCGCCAACTGAATCCCCAGGCTCCAGGAGGCGCAGCGCCGGCCCGACCGGAGACTGAAGGGGCCGTAGGCCAGAGAAGGCGGAAACATCGGCAGGGTTCCCTGGGCCAGGTAGAGACTGGTGCCCCGCCGCCGGGCCTCCAGATCCAGGGGACTGTCGGGAGCGATCAGCCGACCGGGATCGGCGACATGGATCCAGATCCGGGCCCTGCCATCCGCCAGCTCCTCCAGGGAGAGGCCGTCATCGATGTCCCGGGTGCTCTCGTCATCGATGGTGAGGGTGTGCAGGGCGGTGAGATCCAGCCGCCCCCCATCTCCCTCCATGGGCTCATCGGCCCGGGCCACGAGGCGCTCGGCCTCGGCCAGCAGCGCTTCCGGGAATCCCTGATGCCAGGACGAGCCCTGGAGCGAGGGCAGATGGTGGCGCGGCCAGAGCTCCATGTCCGCCAGGAGGTGGCGCACCTCTGCGGGATCACTGCCGCACCGGGCCTGCTGGAGCAGCTGGCGCAGACCCTCCGAGAGGATGAGATCTCGATCGCCTCCAGCCCAGCGCCGCAATTGGGCCAATTCGTCAGCCTGTTTGTCCGCCAGTTGATCGGCCGGAATCGGTTGCCGTTGGCGCAGGGCCTGAATCCAGGTGCGCTCTTGGTTTTCAGCCAACCGCTGGCGATGACGTTCCTGACGGATGCGCCGCACGTCATCCAGGAGGCGAGGTTGCACCGCGCCCTGTTTCCAACGAAAGAGGGTCTGCTCGCCCTGCAGCCAGAGCCAGCAGACACAGCGATCCAGCGGATCGGACCCGCCGCGCACCAGCTCACTGAAGGCGACCAGGGAGAGTTCCTCCGGCTCCATTCCAGTGGCCAGATCGCCCACGAGGAGTTGCCAGGCGGTGGCCCAGTCCCGGCGCCGGGGGGTCGCCGCGGCCAGGGCCTCGGGGGTGACCTGCCATGGTGCCTGGCTGGGATCGGAAGCGGGAGCCCGGTCAGGATCAGGGGCGGTGGCGAGCGGTTCGAGCTGCCGTTGGGGGAAGGTCAGGACCTTGTTGGAGCCAGCCGACCGCAGCTCGGCCCGCGCTCCCTGGACCTCGATGACGACCGCGATGAGGGGGGGCTTGCCGTCGAGATGTCGACTGGCGATGCCCACCAGATCGCCGATCTTCAGGCGCTGCGGGGTGGAGGAGGCACCAGACCCGGGCAAGCCTTCAGCCTTCCGGGTTCACGAAGGGCAGCAGGGCCAGGATGCGAGCCCGCTTGACAGCGTTGGTGAGGTCCCGCTGCTGCTGGGCCGTGAGGCCGGTGAGGCGGCGGGGAAGGATCTTGCCCCGCTCGGTGATGAATTTCTTGAGCAGGTCGATGTCTTTGTAGTCAATCGGATCCCCGGGCTTGATGGGGGAGAGCCGTTTTTTGAAGAAGGAGCTGGTCATGGGCGAACGGGGGCGAACGGTGGGGGAAGGGCCGAAAGAAACATTGAAACGTCCCGGAGCGCAGGCAACAGGACAGGAAAGAGCGGGTGAGGAGGCGGACTCCGCCGGCTGAATGCGGGCTCCGCCATGAATGGGATCCAGCGACGCGCAAGTCGCTGGTCAAACCCTCACTTGATTTCCTTGTGCACCGTGGACTTGTTGCAATGGGGACAGAACTTCTTGAGTTCCAGCCGTTCGCTGGTGTTGCGGCGGTTCTTCTGGGTGGTGTACCGGGACACGCCAGGAGAGCGCTTGGCGGGGTTGGACCGGCATTCCGTGCACTCAAGAGTGATCACGAGCCGGACGCCCTTGTTTTTGGCCATGGAAGGACGTGTGCCGCTGTGCGAGCAGGATGACAACCGCAAACCATACTCCTCAGGCCGCTTCGGGGCCTCTTCCTAGGATGGCCCTCTTTGTGCCTGGGCCATCATGCGGGTCTCGCTCCAATGGTTGAAGGAGCTCCTGATCTGCCCCTCCGAGGAGGGCGCCGCCGAGGCCCTGAACGCCGAAGCGCTGGCGGAACGGCTCTCCCTGGCCGGCTTCGAGGTGGAAGCCATTGAAGACCTGGCGGCCCGGGCCGCGGGGGTGGTGGTGGGTTGGGTGGAATCTCGAGAGCCCCACCCCGATTCCGACCGTCTCAGCGTCTGCCAGGTGCGCACGGATCCGGCGGCGGCCCCTCTGCAAATCGTCTGCGGAGCCCCCAACGCCCGTGCGGGCGTCCATGGGGCCGTCGCCCTGGTGGGCACCCATCTGCCGGCGGTGGATCTGACGATCAAGTCGGCCCAGATTCGCGGGGTGGCGAGCAGCGGCATGCTCTGCTCCCTGCCGGAGCTCGGTCTGGCCGACCTGTCGGAGGGCATCGTGATTCTGGAGGAGTTGGCGCTTCCCCTCCCGCCTGTCGGATCCCCGGTGGGGCCGTTGTTCGGCCTGGAGGATCAAGTGCTCGACCTCGCGATCACGGCCAACCGCCCGGATGGCCTGTCGATGGAGGGCATCGCCCGGGAAGTGGCGGCCCTCTGCGGCGGGCAGACCGCCTTCCCCGCCGTGCCCCCCGGTCCAACCGGCCAACCCCTGGCGGTGTCGGCAGCGGATCAGGCCCGCATGGCCGAGGGAGGGGTGTTCACCATGACCGCCCTGGAGGGCGTGCGGGTGGGGCCCTCTCCAGACTGGTTGCGGCGGCGGCTGGAGCGCGCGGGGGTGCGCCCCATCAACAACGTGGTCGACATCACCAATCTGGTGATGTTGGAAACCGGCCAGCCCCTGCACGCCTTTGATCGTCTGGCCCTGGCGGAGCGCACGGGAGGCGTGGCCGATCCGGCCGCCCTCGGCCTGCGCCAGGGTCGGCAGGGTGAAACGCTCGTCACCCTTGATGGCGAAGCGCGCCCCCTCGATGGCGAGGCTCTGGTGGTGACCTACGCCGATGGGCCGATCGCCCTGGCGGGAGTGATGGGCGGAGCCGACACGGCGGTGCGGGAGACCACCACGGCCCTCTGGCTGGAGGCGGCGGTTTTTCCGCCCCGGCGGGTGCGCCAATCGGCGCGGCGCCAGGGGCTGCGCACGGAGTCCAGCGCCCGTTTTGAAAAGGGTCTGCCGCCAGCGGGCACCCTGCGCGCCGCTGACCGGGCGGTGGCGTTGCTGGTGGAGATCACCGGCGCCCAACCGGTGGGGCGCTGGCTGCACCGGCGGGAGCAGGCGCCGAAGCCCCCCATCGCCCTCCATCGCGACCGCTTGCACAACCTGCTCGGCCCGGTGATCTGCGACGGGGAGCCGCGGGACCTGGAGGACAGCTCGGTGGAGCGCACCCTCACGGCTCTGGGGTGTGGGTTGGAGGCGTGGGAGGAGGGCTGGCAGGTCACCGTTCCACCGTCGCGGGCGATGGATCTGACGCGGGAGGTGGATCTGATCGAGGAGGTGGCCCGCCTGGTGGGCTACGACCGGTTTGACGCCCGCCTGCCCGATCCCCTCCAGCCCGGGGGCCTGGATCCCTCCCAACAGGTGGAACGACGGCTGCGGGAGGCCCTCTGCGCGGCTGGCCTGCAGGAAACCTGCGCCCCCTCCCTGGTGGGAGCCGGGCCGGGTCGCCTGCCCCTGGCCAATCCACTCCTGGCGGATTTCGGCCACCTGCGCGACAACTTGCACGACGAACTGCTGCAGGCGGCGCGGCGCAATCTGCAGGCGTCCCAGCCGGGGTTCTGGGCCTTTGAGATCGGGCGGGTGTTCCTGGGCGGAGAGGCCGCCACCGAAGAGGTGGAGCTGCTTGTCGGGGTGATCTGTGGCGAACGACGGGGGGAACGGTGGAGCAGCAGCGGCAAGCCCAGGCCACTCAACTATTGGGAAGCCCGGGGCGTTCTGGAGGAACCCCTGCGCGCCCTCCGCCTTCCCCTGGAGGATCGGACCCCCGGCGAAGGCCGCACACCACCGGAGATGCCCACCGCCCCCCTGCTGCATCCCGGCCGTTGGGCGGAGCTGGTTCTGGAAGGGAAGCCGCGGGGATGGTTCGGGCAGCTGCATCCAGCGTTGGCCGACACCCTCTCCCTTCCCGAAGCCACCCATCTGTTCCAGCTGGCCATGGCGCCCCTGCGGCAGGCCGCCACGCGCCCCGGCCGCTGGCAGCCCCAGTTTCAACCCTTCCCCACCGTGCCCGCCTCGGAACGGGATCTGGCCCTGGTCGTGGCACGCGACACCCCGGCCGCCGCCCTGTTGGCGGCCATGCGCAAGGCCGGCAAGCCCCTGTTGGAGCACGTGGAGCTGGTGGATCGCTATGAGGGGGAGCCGATTCCGGGGGATCGCTGCAGCCAAGCCTTCCGGCTCCGCTACCGGGATCCCCGGCGCACCCTCACCGATGCGGACGTGGAGGCCACCCACGAGAAGGTGCGGCAAGTCCTGCGGCGCCAATTCGCCGCCGAGCTGCGCAGTTAGGAGCGCTCCAGAACAGCGAGGGTTTCGACGTGGCTGGTGTTGGGGAAGAAGTCGAGCGGCTGCACGCTGCGGATCCCGTATCCGGCCTCGGTTCGCAGCCGGGCCAGATCCCGCGCCAGGGTGGCGGGATCACAGCTGAGATAGGCCACCAGGGGAGGGCGGTGGCGGACCAGATGGGTCACCACATCTCCTTCCAGACCCTTGCGCGGGGGATCGACCAGCACGGCCGCGGGGGGCTCGGCCAGGGCCGCGTCCAGTTCCTCCGCCACAGCCCCCGCAACAAAGGAGCAGCGCCCATCCAGGCCGTTGTCCAGGGCGTTGGACCGCGCCAGGGCCACCGTGCCCGCGTGGCTTTCGATGCCCCGCACCGACCAACCGGCGCGGGCCAGGGGGAGGGAGAAGGTGCCGATCCCGCAGTAGCCCTCCACGAGGCGCCCCCGAGGAGGGCCCAGGGCCTCCAGCAGAAGGGCCACCACCCGCTCCGCCTGTTCGCTGCAGACCTGAAAAAAAGTGTCCGGCCCGATGCGCAGCTCCACCCCCGCGAAGGACTCACGCAGCCAGTCGCGCCCCCAAATGGTGCGGTTCCGGGGCCCGAAGAGGCGATTGTCGGAGTGGGGTTGCAGGTTGAGGGTCACCCCCACCAGGTTTGGCCAGCGCTCCATCCAGCGGGTTGCCCATTCCGCCAGGCCGGGCAGATCGCCATGGCTGGCCACCAGGGTGAGGAGCCGTTCGCCGCTGCGACGCCCGATGCGCAGGGCCAGATGGCGCAGGCCCGCCCCGCCCCGCCCGGCGGCGCCGTGGCGATCCACCGGCCAACCGCTGGCCTCCAGATCGGCCTTGAGGGGGGCGATCATGGCGTCCAACCGAGGATCGAGCACGGGGCAGCGATTCATGTTGACGATCTGATGGCTGCCCCTCCGGTAGTAGCCGGCGCGAAGCCGGCCCCGGCCATCCCGT
Organism: Cyanobacteriota bacterium; assembly: GCA_046340515.1. Classification (GTDB taxonomy): domain Bacteria; phylum Cyanobacteriota; class Cyanobacteriia; order PCC-6307; family Cyanobiaceae; genus Cyanobium. Next base: position 7,157 of record JBKDTB010000201.1, read on the forward strand.
TCGAGGGGAATCACGGCCCGGTTGCGGTAGCCCAGGGGCTCGGGAGCCGCGAGGAGGGGCAGCGGGGCCGTCGTCACCCCGCCGACGCGTTGCAGGGTCTGTTCCACAAGCTGCTGTTTCCAGCGGGCCTGGGCCGGGTCGGCCAGGGCCTGGAGCGTGCAGCCCCCGCAGCGGTCCGCCAAGATGCAGGGCGGCCGGCGACGATCGGGGGAGGGCTCCAGGAGGGACACCAGGGTGGCCACGGCATGCCGCCGGGCCCGATGGCTGATTCGCACCTGGACGCGATCACCGGGAAGGGCGCCCGCCACAAGGACCACCTGACCGTCCAACCGCCCGAGGCCCATCCCCTCCCGGGTGAGATCGTCAATCCCCAGCGTGTGGAGGGTGGTGCGACCGTCTTCGTCCCCTGCCATGGCTGTTGCCTCCTGTTGCGACCCTATCGGGCCGCCAACTGCAAAGGGGCGTTACACCTTCGTGGCTTTCGGCTCGGAGTGTGGGGGAGGACTGGATAGGATCTTGCGGTTTCTGGTCGCTGCAATGAGCGTCGTCCGCGATCTGATCCTCCAGGCCGATGATCAGCTCCGCTACCCCACCAGCGGCGAGCTGCGCGCCATGGTGGACTTTCTCTCCGGGGGGGAGCGACGCCTGGAGGTGGTGAAAGCGCTCACCACCAATGAGAAGAAGATCATCGATGAGGCCGCCAAGCAGCTGTTCACCCGCAAGCCCGACTACGTGGCCCCGGGCGGCAATGCCTTCGGCCAGAAGCAGCGGGCCCAGTGTCTGCGCGACTACAGCTGGTATCTGCGGTTGGTCACCTACGGGGTGCTCGCCGGGAGCACGGAGCAGATTCAGGCGATCGGCCTGGTGGGCGCCCGCGAGATGTACAACAGCCTTGGCGTGCCCATGCCCGGCATGGTGGAAGCCATGCGCACCATGAAGGAAGCGGCCGTCGCGCTGCTCAATTCCGAAGACGCCGCCCTCGTTGGACCCTATTTCGATTTCCTGATCCAAGGCATGCAGACCAGCACCTGAGGGGGCTGGGTCGGCCTTTTTGTTGGTCTTGCTCCGCCGGCACCTGTGATGGAGGCGACCTGGATCCCAAACCCGGTCAAGCGCCATGTCGCCTCGCAACTCTGACCCTGGCGGCTGATCACTCGCCAGGCACGTTCAAGCGCGTCTTTGTCCTGGGCCATGGAGATTGGCTGGGTGGGGTCTTGAGGCTCCATCCATAGTTTTGTTTCGGTTGATACTGCGCTGAGAACTTGGAGTGCTGGCTGGATCGCCTTGCTTAGACAAGAGGGGCGCGGGCTTCCTCTTGTGCGGGTGTCTCATCTGCGTCTAGCTACTGGTCTCGAAAAACGTCTCACATGAGATCCATGGGCTGACTCCCTTGCGTTCCAAGTCGAAGAAGCGGAGCCTCGGATCGCCTTCTCGCGTGGTCGTTCTGTCTGCGGCCAGAGGGCTGTGCGCTGGTTTGCGAAGTGGCTTGTGAGCGGTCGGAGCAGGGCTGGGATGGCTGGAGGACAGAATTTCATGTTGTCTCTGTAGTCTGATTTGCGTCTCATATTGGGTCTAGCCATGAGTCCATTATGGGATTACCAAGACGCCCGATTGAGTGCCTCGGTTCCCCCAGGGCACAGGTGGCCCTCAGGGCTGACGACCTTCTCGGGGGACGCAAGCCCAAGGGACTGGATCCCGGCGTTGGGAGGAAGGGGAAAAACACGGGCCTGCTGGAACCGCAATGGGTCGACAGCGCAAGGTCTCTGGGCTCGTCTTGGCCGACTGTTGATTTTTTGGGGGGATGGTCTGAGGTGGCCTCAGCAGGTGATCGCTCTGTTCTCTTGGGCAGGGAGCGGAGGCGCCGGGAAAAAAAGGGGTGGGCCGGGCATGAAGAGAGGGGGGGAGGCAAAACCTCTTTTTGCGGAAGAACCCGAGAGCCATTGTCGTCGCATTCATCCAGGCCTGGTCTTATGCCAAGACTTGTGTTGCGTCTCAAATAAGAACAGTGCGATAAAGTGGAACGGACGTGGGGATGGGTCTTCGCCTGGGATGGCTTCCTGCGAGGTTGGGGGGTTCCGGTGAGTTGGAGAACTTCTGATCAAGAAGGTTTTGTTTCAAGCCCTTCCAGGCGATTGCAGGGCGATGAAATACCTTGAACTGACGAGGTCTGACGCTGACCCCTGGCCAGCTGACCATGGAGCCGGCTTTGCCTTCCCGAAGAGGCTGGGTGGAAGACGCTGATGCCTTGGATGCCAGGGGGCTGCATGATGAATGGAGGCCCACCCGGTTTGATGACTAGGGAAAAAGGTGAATAATGAAACGGTTATCAGTGGAAAGAGTGTCGTAGACGGGATAATCCGATTGGAGATTGAGAGAAAAGAAATTGGTCCTGCTAAGTCAAAGAAGGTCTGGACAACCCAATCACTGGCGCGAGCAAAGATGGCCCCAGCCGAGATCTCGGCACGCATATGCGTTCATCAAAAACCTTTGCCAAAGGCTCCTTGAGGAATTTTGAGAGAACACAACCGAAGGCGAGAGGAAGCCGCTCCCAGCCGGGATCTTGACGTTCACAATGGCATCTCCAGGGCGTTTACCAGCGCCTCCCTAAGGAACTTCTGAAGAACTCATCCTCAAGAGAGAAAGGCTGTTTCCGTCTTAGATCTTGACAGTAATAATGACTTCACCTGTGAGGTTGCCAAACGGTCCTTGAGTCTCCCGATGAGCTAAAGACCCAACGCAACACATTTTTCGAGAATCGCAGGCCCAGCTTTCAAAGTCGGCTTCGAAAACCCGCCAGTCTGGAGTGTCCAGCGGGGTCATCTCGTCGCAAGACATCAACGAGGATTGTTGCCGGTCGGAGAGGACACCCGGCAACCTCCTCTGGGGGGAAGACGCGCCAGACGGAAGGGGACTGAGCGTGGGAGCGGCTCGCGTTCGATGGGTAGAGGTTCAGGCACACAATGGTGATGCTGGGGAAGAGGGTGAATGGGGCCAGTCATCGATGCCTGGGCCATCAGGGATCCGCCGGTGGA
>JBKDTB010000202.1:0-18658 GCA_046340515.1 Cyanobacteriota bacterium
CACCAGCCACAGGGCCGCCAGCACCATCCCCCCCAGGCCCAGGCCAAGCACCACCAGCAGGGCCACCGGGCGGGGGAGGGTTCGCTCCACCAGCCAGCGGGTGGGGATGTCGAGCACGAAGGCGATCAGGCCCGCCGTGAGAAAAAGGGCGGGGAAGGGCGCCAGGGGCACCAGCCACTGCCGCGGCACCCAAAGGTTGAGCACCAGCAGGGGCAGGGCCAGGCTGAACCGCAGCCAGGGGGGCAACACCAGCCGCTCAAGCATGGGGGCGCAGGGGAAACCCGGAGGGCTGGATCCTCAGCTTGGCGGTTGGTCGGCCCGCCCGTCAGCCGGGGGCGGCAGGGCCCGCACCGCGCCGCGCTCCACCTCCAGGCCCCCGACGGGGATGGGCACCTCCAGCAGGCGCAGCCGGCCGGGGATGAGCCTCACGCTGCGCACACCGGGCAGGGCGGGGGGCTCCAGGCGCAGCCCCCGATCGAGCACCACCAGGCGCCGCAGCGGAGGACGCACCGCGATGGCGGGGCCCTGCTGATCGAGGCGGAAATCGGCCTGGTCGTGGTCATAGGCGGGGAAGTGAACGGCGGGGAGGCGAAAGGCGCGGAGGTTGGCGCGGCCGGTGGTGATCACCAAGGTGGTGGCGGGATCAAAGCGGAGGGCGGCGGCGATGGCCTGGCCCCACTCCCGGTCGAAGGCCCGCAGGGAGGCGGCGAAGCGATCGCCGGGCACCACCAGAAAGAGCACACACTGAAGCGCCACGACCAGGGCCAGGTCGCGGGGCCAGCGGAGGGGGCCTCCGGAGCTGCCGCTCGGCGCGCCGAGGCGCCAGGCGAGGGTCAGCAGCACCCCCGGCAGCAGCGTTGTGGCGTGGCCCATGCGGGTGAAGTGCACAACCACCAGATAGAGCGCGGGCGGGGCGATCCAGAGGGTGAGGAAGACCACGCGCCAGCGTTGCTCCGCGGCGGAGAGGGAGCTGGCGTCGCGGGGCGTCGAGCGCAACAGGGCGAGGGCCAGCCCCGCCGGGGCGGTGAGTCCGATGGTGCGCAGCAGCAGCCAGAGATTGCTCCCGAAGCCGCCGTCGCGGGATTGGCCGCTGTGGTCGCCCTTCCAGGCCCGAAACAGGGGCCAGAACCGCTCGAAGCCGCCCACCTCCCGCAAAAAAGCCCCGCCCCAGGCGGCCAGCAGCCCCAGGCCCAGGGCGATCCCCGCCCCGAACCGCCAGCCCGCCACCCCCCGCCGCCAGCCGCGCCAGCAGGCCCCAACCACCAGGGGCAGGAGAAACAGCGGCGTGTTGGGGCGGATGCCACCGGCGGTGGCCAGCAGCGCCGCCAGGGGGAGCACAAGCCGGCCTTCGCCCGCCGCCACCCCCCACGCGCAGGCGCCGATCGCCACCACCCAGCCCAGCTCCACGCCGTAGCTCAGGGGCTGGCTGGCGTAGTACCAGAGCAGGGGGGCGCTGACGAGCAGGCCCGCCAGCCAGGCGCCCACCCGCGGCCCGCCGAACGACCGCCCCAGCCACCAGCCGCAGGGGAGGGCACTGGCGACCGCCAGGGCGTTCACCAGCTCGAGGGCCGCCACCCCGTTGCCGCCCGTCAGGGGCCGCAGCAATCGCCCCAGCGCGATCAAGCACCAGAACACCCCTGGCATGTGGGGCACATGGAGGTCGAGGGCGAAGCCATCGAGGGCAAGCACGAAATTGCCCGCATCCCAGGCCTGCACAAGCTGGGTGCGGGTGGCCCAATGGCTTAGAAACCCCAGAGCGAAGAGCCCCGCCAGCCAGGGTCCAGGCCCGGAAGCGGCCCCCCGCCCCGCCCCCGAGGACAGCGGATTCGGCAGGTGTGGTCCGGGCGCTGGTGGCCTGGCGGCGGGAGCGGCCATCAGCGAGCGCCTTCCGACCCGGAGGCCATCGCCTCCAGATAGGCGCGGCTGCCCCGCTCCCGCAACCGCTCGTCCTTGGCGGTCACCTGATCATGGAGACGCTGGCGGTAGGCGACCACGGCCTCGGCCAGGGCCCCATCGGCGGTGGCCAGGATCTGCACCGCCAGCAAGCCCGCGTTGGTGCCATTACCAATCGCCACGGTGGCCACGGGGATGCCCGCCGGCATCTGCACGATCGAATGGAGCGAATCCACCCCCGACAGCGCCTGGCTCCGCACCGGCACGCCGATCACCGGCAGGGGCGTGAGGGAGGCCACCATCCCCGGCAGATGGGCGGCGCCACCGGCGCCGGCGATGATCACCCTCAGCCCCCGGCCGGCGGCCTCCCGGGCAAAGGCCACCATCTCCAGCGGCGTGCGGTGGGCCGAGAGCACGCGCACCTCCGCCTGGAGGCCGAACGCCTCCAGGATCTCCACCGCCGGCTGGAGCGTGGGCAGATCGGAATCGCTGCCCATCACCACCGCCACGCGCGGCGGGGCGCTCGACGCGGCGGCGGGGGGGGGGGAGTCCACGGGCAGGGAGCGGCTGGGCGCATTCTTGCCACCGGCTTCCCCTCCGGAGGGCGGCCGCCCCTCAGCGCTCCATCGCCGCGGTGGCTTTCAAGGCCGCCGCGGTGAGCACCTCATGGCCGTGGTCGGTCACGGCCACGTCGTCCTCGATGCGGATGCCGATCCCCTTCCAGCGGTCGTCGATGGCGGGCTGGCCCTCGGGCACGGGCAGGCGATCGCTGATGTAAAGCCCCGGCTCCACGGTGAGCACCATGCCCGGTTCCAGGTCCACATGGCGCTCCCCCAGCCGGTAGGCGCCCACATCATGCACATCCAGCCCGAGCCAATGGCCGGTGCGGTGCATGTAGAGATGGCGATAGGCGCCCTGGCTGATGAGGTCGTCCACCGCGCCTCGCAGCAGGCCCAGCTCCACCAGACCCTCCACCAGCACCCGCACCGCCTTCTCGTGCACCCCTTCCGCCGTTGCCCCGGGGCCCACCTCCGCCACGGCGGCTTCCTGGGCGGCGAGCACCAGGTCGTAGAGCGCCCGCTGCTCGCCGCTGAAGCGACCGTTGATCGGGAAGGTGCGGGTGATGTCGCCGTTGTAGTAGTCGTTCAGGCTGCAACCGGCGTCGATCAGGAGCAGATCGCCGTCTCCCAGCTCGGAGCTGTTGGCGGTGTAGTGCAGCACGCAGGCATTGTCTCCACCCGCGACGATGGAGCCGTAGGCCGGCCCGCGGGCGCCCTGCTCCAGAAAGTGTTGCTCGATCACGGCCTGCACCTGTCGCTCCGTCAGCCCCGGCCGGGTGACGGAGCGGGCCAGCTCATGGGCCTCGGCGGAGATGCGGGCGGCCTGGCGCAGCAACGCCAGTTCCTCCGCGCTCTTGCGCAGGCGCAGGTCATGGAGGATCGCGCAGGGGGCCACCAGGCCAAGGGCGGCCGTGCCGCTGCGGGGGGCGCGATCCAGCTGGCGCGCCCAGGTTTGAAGCACCAGGGGCTCCACCTTGGGATGGCGACCCACCCGGAAGGCGATGCCCTCCGCCCCCTGCAGATACCCCGGCAAGCGCTGCTCCAATTCCGAGAGGGGATGGGCCAGGCAGGCGCCAAAGGTGTCCACCGCCCCCTCGCACCCCCAGCGAAACCCGTTCCACACCTCCGCCTTCGCCTCCCGCGGCGCCACGAACAGCACGAACGGATGTTCAAGCTGGTGGGGCAGGAAGAGCGCCACGGCGTCGGGCTCATCAAAACCGGTCAGATACCAGAAATCGCTGTCCTGCCGGAAGCCGTGCTCCACATCGGCGTGGTGGGTCCGCAGGGGGGCGGCGGGGATCACGGCGGCGGCGCTGCCCAGGCGGTGGAGGAAGCGATCCCGCCGGTCGGCGAACACCTCCGGGGCAAGGGTGGAGGGTGGAGCGGGGGCGGGGGCCATGGGCGATGGGGCGCGACGGCGCGGCGGAGCGTCTACCGATTAAATAGCGTCAAGCGCTTCATCCCTGATGGCCCCCGCCTGCCTGCCGTGATGGCTTCCCCCGAGGCGCCACCGATCGCGGAACGGGCCCGGCTGCTGCTCGCCCGTTGGCGCGCCGAGCTGGGCCTCGGCCCACGCGAGCGGGTGGTCCTGGCGATGGAGTGGGAGGCCCTGGAGGGGCAGATCGAGCGGCTGGAGCGGCGTCGGCCGAGGGTGGCCGTGCTCGGCCGGGTGGGGGTGGGCAAGAGCAGCCTGCTCAATGCCCTCCTCGGGGAGGAGCGCTTCGTCGCCCATGTGGCCCATGGCTCCACCCGGCGGGCGGAGGCGTGCCCCTGGGGGGTGGTGATCCCGGGGCTGTCGGGGGTTGATCTGATCGACACGCCGGGGCTGGATGAGGTGGCGGCCCCGGCGCGGGAGCGCCTGGCGCGGGAGGTGGCCCTGGGGGCGGATCTGGTGCTGCTGGTGGTCGACGCCGATCTCACCCGGGTGGAGGCGACGGTGCTGGAGGGGCTCCTGGCGGGCGGCAAGCCCCTGCTGCTCGTGCTCAACCGCGCCGATTGCTGGCCGGAGGCGGAGCTGCCCGCCCTGCTCGCCAGCCTGCGCGGCCGCCTCCCCGCCGCCGCCCGCCACCTGGAACCGCTGGCGGTCGCCGCGGCCCCGCGCCAGGCGCGCCTCCTGGCCGACGGGCGGGTGCGGGGCGTGCCTGGACCGCCCCGCGTCGGCGCCCTGAGGGAGGCGCTGCTGGCCCTGCTGGCGGAGGAGGGGGAACGGTTGCTGGCCCTCAATGCCCTGCGGGCCGCGGATGCCTTCGCCCGCGACCTGTTCCGCTGCCGCCTGCGCCACGGTCGCCGCCAGGCCCGCGCCTTGATCAGCCGCTACGCCGCCGCCAAGGCCGCTGGCGTGGCCCTCAACCCCGTGATGGGGCTGGACCTGGCGGGCGGCATGGTGTGCGACAGCGCCCTGGTGGTGCAGCTCAGCCGGATCTACGGCCTGCCGATGACCCGCGGCGGCGCCCGCCGCCTCCTGCTCACCCTCGGCAGCCACAACGCCATGCTGGGGGGCGCCCAGCTGGGACTCCAGGCCCTGCTGGGGGCGGTGCGGCAGGCGTTGCTGCTGGCGGCGCCCCTGAGCGCCGGGCTGTCGCTGGCGCCCGCCGCGCCGGTGGCCATGGCCCAAGCGGCCCTGGCCGTGCACACCACCCGCCGCACGGGGCGCCTGGCGGCGGCGGCCCTGCTGCGGAGCCGGGGGGCGGCGGGCCATCCGGCGGCCCTGCTGCGTCGCCTGGCGGAGGAGGATCCCCCCACCCGCCGCGGGCTGGCCGACTGGCCCGCAGCCCCCGGGCCCGGCGGGCGGAGCGGCCGTTCAGAGGCGCGGACGCGGTGAGCGCCGTCGCCCTGTTCGGCACCAGCGCCGACCCGCCCACCCTGGGCCACAAAGCCCTCCTCCAGGGCCTGCTGGACCTGTTCCCCCGGGTCGTCACCTGGGCGAGCGACAACCCGATGAAGCCCCGCCAGACGCCCCTGCCGGTGCGCCTCGCCCTTCTCAACGCCCTGGTGGAGGCCATCGGCGATCCCCGGTTGACCGTGGTTCAGGAGCTCAGCAGCCCCTGGGCGATCCACACCCTGGAGCGGGCCCGCGCCCGTTGGCCCGCGGAGACGCCGGTGTTCGTGGTGGGCAGTGATCTGCTGGCCCAGATGCCCCGCTGGCGCGCGGCCCGCCAGCTGCTGGACGATCTGGAGCTGGCCGTGGCGCCACGGGGGGGCTGGCCCGTGACGGAGGGTGATCTGGAGGCCCTGCGGGCGATGGGCGCCCGGGTGCGGCTGCTGCCCCTGTTCCCCCCCGCCACCGCCAGTTCCCGGGCGCGGGAGCTGGCCGCGCCCCACGCGGATTTGGCCCAGGTGCCGGAGGATCTCTGGCCTTTGCTCCGGCGCCACGGGCTCTACGGTCTTGCCTCTCCCTCCCCTTCCCCCTGATCCATGCGGCTTGCGTTGGCCCAGCTTGATGCCCTCGTGGGCGACCTGGAGGGCAATGGTGAGCGCCTTCTGGCGGCCTGCGTCCAGGCCGGCCAGGAGGGCGCGCGCCTTGTGCTCACCCCGGAGCTGTCGCTCTGGGGCTATCCGCCGCGGGACCTGCTGCTCGGGACCGCGCGGCTGGAGCGCCAGGAGCGGGTGCTGGAGCGGCTGGTGGCGGCCATGCCCCCCGGGGTGGCGGCCCTGGTGGGGGTGGCGGAGCCGATCGCCGGTGGCGGCCAGCCGGCGCTCCACAACGCCCTCGCCCTGGTGGAGCGGGAGGGCTGGAGGATCGTGTGCCGCAAGCGGCTTCTGCACAGCTACGACGTGTTTGACGAGCGGCGCTACTTCCGCGCCGGTGAAGCGGCTGCCGTTCTGGAGTTGAACGCCGACGGGCGTTCCTGGCGCCTGGGCCTGACGATCTGCGAGGACCTGTGGGTGGCGGAAGGCCTGCAGGGCCATCGGTTGGCGGGGGCGGATCCGATCGCCGAGTTGCTGCCCCATCAAATCGACCTGCTGCTCAATCTCTCCGCCTCCCCCTTCGGCCAGGGGAAGGCGGCCCTGCGGCGGCGTCTGGCGGCGCGGGCGGCGGCACGGCTGAGCGTGCCGGTGCTCTATGTCAACCAGGTGGGGGGCAACGACGAGCTGGTGTTTGATGGCGGCAGCTTCGTGGTGGACGCCGCCGGCGGCGTGGTGTGCCAGTTGGCCTGCGCGGCGGCGGATCTGGGGGTGTGGGATGGAGGATCTCCCCTGGCGACGACCGAGCTCCTGCCGCCGCCGCCGGGAGAGGAGGAGCAGCTGCTGCGCGTGTTGTGCCTGGGGGTGCGCGATTACGCGCGCAAGTGCGGCTTCCAGCGGGCCCTGCTGGGGCTCAGCGGCGGCGTGGATTCGGCGCTGGTGGCGGTGATCGCCTGCGGAGCCCTTGGCGCGGAACAGGTGCGGGCGCTGTTGATGCCCTCCCCCTGGAGTTCGTCGGGCTCCGTGGACGATTCCATCGCGTTGGCGCGGCGGTTGGGCCTGGCCACAGCCACCGTGCCGATCGCGGGGCTGATGGCGGGCTTTGATGCGGCCTTGGCCCCCGCCCTGGGCAGCCCGCCGGAGGGGGTGACGGCGGAGAATCTGCAATCGCGCATTCGCGGCAGCCTGCTGATGGCGGTGGCGAATCAGGAGGGGCGCCTGCTGCTGACCACGGGCAACAAGTCGGAGTTGGCCGTGGGCTACTGCACGCTCTACGGCGACATGAACGGCGGCCTGGCGGTGATCGGCGACCTCTACAAAACATCCGTGTATCGCCTCTGCGCCTGGCTCGACAGTCCCGCCGCCGCCCCCTGTCGCGCCGACCTGGGCCTGCCGCCGACGGGCCCCTTGATCGGCGAGGCGATCCGCCACAAGCCCCCCAGCGCCGAGTTGCGACCCGACCAGCGCGACAGCGACTCCCTGCCCCCCTATGACGTGCTCGATCCCCTGCTGAAACGATTGGTGGAGGGGCTGGCCACCCCGGAGGAGCTGGTGGCCGGAGGGGCGGAAGGGGCCTTGGTGGAGCGGGTGATGGGGCTGCTGCGGCGGGCGGAGTTCAAACGGCGCCAGGCGGCGCCGGTGTTGAAGGTGAGCGCGCGGGCGTTCGGCAGTGGCTGGCGGATGCCGATCGCCGCCAGGGTGGAGTAGGGCGCCAGGTCATTTGCCGATGCAAAAGCGGGCGAAGATCCGCTCCAGCACCGCTTCGCTGACATCCTCCCCGGTGATCTCACCGAGCTTCTGGATGGCATCTCGCAGGTCGATGGTCCAAAAGTCCCAGGGGAGGCCGTCGCGGGCGGCCTCCAAGGAGCGGCCGAGGGCGGCGGCGGCGGCGGCGGCCAGGTCGCGCTGGCGGCTGTTCAGGGCCACCTCCAGCCCCTGCAGGTCGGTGGCGCCACAGCGGCCCAGCAAGGCTTCCGCCAGCTCCTCCCGTCCCTCCCCCGTGAGGGCGCTGAGAGCCACCTCCGCCTGAGGCGGGAGGGGCCCCGGGCGGAGGCGATCGCGCTTGTTGCCCGCCATCAACAGGGGCACCCCCGGCGGCACCCGGCGCCGCAGCTCCTCGTCCGCCACCGTCCAGCCCGCCGACAGGTCGAAGAGCAGCAGCACCACGTCGGCGCTGGCCAGGGCCGCCTCGCTGCGGGCGATGCCGAGCCGTTCCACCGGATCGCTGGTGGGACGGATGCCAGCGGTGTCGAGCAGGGTGAGGGGAACGCCAGCGAGCACGAGTTCGCTTTCCAGCAGATCGCGTGTGGTGCCGGGGGCATCGGCGACGATGGCCCGCTCCCGCTGGCTGAGGAGGTTGAGCAGGCTGCTCTTGCCCACGTTGGGCCGGCCAACGATGGCCACCCGCAGCCCCTCCCGCAGCAGTTCGCCCTGCCGGGCGTCCGCCACCAACCGCTCCAGCTCCCCCCGCAGGCTCGCGAGGACCCGGGCGACGGCGGCACCGTCGAGGGACGGCAGGTCGTCCTCGAAATCGAGCCGGGCCTCCAGTTCACTGAGCGGATCGAGCAGGGCGGCGCGGATCCGGCTGATGCGCCGCTGCAGGCCGCCATCGAGGCCAGCCATGGCGAGCTGGGCGGCGCGGCGGCCCCGGGCGGCCACCAGCTGGCCGATGGCCTCCGCGCGGGTGAGGTCCAGGCGTCCATGGAGCACGGCCCGCAGGCTGAATTCCCCCGCCCGGGCGGGACGGGCCCCCGCAGCGCCCACCAGCTCCAGCACCCGCCGCACCACCACCAGACCGCCGTGACAGTGGAACTCCACCACGTCTTCCCGGGTGAAGCTGCGGGGGGCGCGCATCAGCAGGAGCAGGGCCTCATCCACCCGCTCGCCGTTGGCCGGATCCACCACGTGGCCGTAGAGCACGCGATGGCTTTCCCAGGGCTGCCCGCCCACGGGCTGAAAGAGCGCACGACCGATGGCTTCCGCTCGCGGCCCGGAGACACGCACGATGGCCACCCCACCCTGTCCCGGGGCGACGGCGGTGGCGATGGCGGCGATGGTGTCGGCGGCGTCCAAGGAGGCGCCCGGTGGGCCGGGGGGGGGCTGACTTCCGTGTGAGGGGTCGCGGGCCTCCCGCGCGGCCTTGCGTGCCGGGCGTCCGGCTCTCCCTAGCGTGAGGATTGTCTTCTGCCGCGGGATCCCGGATGGTGAAGCTGCAGACTCTGGCGCTGACGGTGGGGTGGGGGGTGGCGTGGGCCGTGGTCGGCCCCGCGGCCGGCTTCGCCTGTGAGGGCCCGCGGGAGGTGCGCGACGCCAGCCCGGAAACGATTCAAGCCTTTGCCCGCGGGAAGGGGATGGGGGTGTTGACGTTTGTGGGCTATTCCAGCGCCGGCTATGAGTCGACGGCGCAGATGACGAGCCAGGCCGCCCTGATCCTTGAGGGCCAGGACCCAGCCCGAACCCTGATCAACATCGGCGCCACGGCCGAAGGCATCGGCGCCATCTATCCCCTCGCCAAACGCCGGGGGTTCACCACCATCGGCGTGGTGTCGTCGCGGGCACGGGACAGCGGGGTGGCCTTCTCCCCCTGTGTCGACCTTGTGTTTGTGGTGCCAGACGCCAGTTGGGGCGGTCGCCTGCCGGGCCGCATGGAGCTCTCTCCCACCTCCCGGGCGATGGTGGAGGGCAGCACGGCCATGGTGGCCATCGGTGGCGGCGAGGTGGCCCGGGATGAGCTGCTGGCGGCCTGGCGAGCGGGCAAACCCGTCCTGTTCCTTCCCGCCGACCAGAACCACGCCCGAGCGCGCGCCCAAGCCCGCCGCCAAGGCCAACCCCCTCCCACCGACTTCCGCGGGGCGGTGCAGGCGGCGCTGTCGGCTGGTCCAGCGGCGGCTGGGGGTGGGCCGTAGGTCGGATGGCCCCCTTGGGGGAGGCCGACAAGGGCGCCCAACGCAAGGGCGTTCAGGGCAAGGGCGTTCCGTTGAAGAGCGCTCCGTTGAAGAGCGTTCCGTTGAAGAGCGTTCAGTTCAAGGGCCTGACATTGACCGCGGAGACTCCCCGCGATCCAGTTCGTGTATCAAACTTCACTTTTTGCCCCACCGTGAGCATTTGCATGCCGGGCATCTTAATCTCGCTGTAGTGAACAAAGGCGTCTGGCCCTCCGTTGTCGGGCGTGATGAAACCATATCCTTTGTTTTCATCAAACGATTTGACAGTCCCGATGAGATCAACGGCTTGGGCGACGAGAGTCTGTGTGCCTTGGCCTGGCTGGTTGTCCGTCGAAAACAGGGCAACAGAACGTCCAGGATCGGCTGATGGATGGCTTTCTGATGCGGCGACGGCAGAAGTAGCCGTGGCCATGACTGATGCCAATGGAAGAACAGCCGTCACAAAAAGGGAGCGAACGAGGAATCGCATGAATTGACTGGCAGCGACGCTTTAACCCTTAATAAGTACTGGTCCCGGCCGCAAGCAATCTCCCTGCGACTTGTCACAAAAGTTCGACTGTTATCTTCTGCAAAGCTTCGAGTTCCGCCTCCGCTGGGGGCCGTCATTTCCATCCAATCCTTGACAAGCATTACTTGATCAGCCAAGAAGTTCCAATGCAACGTGCAGGACTTCCGCCATGGCGCACAGAGACCCTTTGAGGATTCCATGGAGCAGCGGGAAGACCCCAGGTCTTTTCAGGAAGTGTTCAAGTTGTCGACTCTATTCTCAGCGGCGAGATCAAGGGTGACATGCCTGTCGAAGAATCTGGAAACAAGATCCCCATTGCAGCCATTGCGTCCATCAATAAAGATGACCATCCTTTGTAGCGATTGATTCCATCCGTGGCAACTTGCTCTGACCAAAGGATCTCAAGCGATGGGTTCACATCAAACCCAGGCCAAACAACGACCTCTTTGAGTGCGTGGAAGACCTCCTGCAGCGTGCGATCAAGGATGATCACCCCAGGGTGCCTGCCTCTAGCGAACGCTGGTGGCCGAAGATGAACAAAAAAGACGACTATTTCCAATTCAAGCCGGGCCATGAGGTGCCCCTGATCCAGATGAATCAGGGCCGTTCCGGGGATGGGGGTGGTCATCGCGGTGGTGACCTCCGCGCGGGCAACGCGTCAGCGGCACCGTTCAGCCCAGCGAAACCCTCCCCATCCCCCTTGACGACAGAACCCTGCCGTTGAACAACGAAAGCGGCACAATCACCTGCTGGATGCCCCGGGGCTTCAAAGCCGATGGCGTGGCCTGCACCGCCGCCCGGGCTCAGGCGGAAGACCGCCCTGTCGTGCTCCACTGATCGCGATCCACCTCAGCCTCCCACCTGCTCCACAAACGTCTGAAACCCCGCCGCCTGCCCCCGCAGACGCTCCAACAACTCCGGTTCGTTGAACGCTCCCTCCGCAGTGAAGGTGTTGTGCACCCCCGGGATGAACACCCGCCGCGGATAGGAGTGGCCATTCCTGTAGCCGAAGATCATCTGCAGCTGTTCCACCGCCCGCAGCGCCCCCCACTGGCCGGAGGCCACGCCCACGTAGGCCACCGGCTTGCCTTCAAAGCTCTCCGGAAACTTGAGCATGTCGATGAACAGCTTCAACACACCGGGGAAGCTGCCGTTGTATTCCGGCGTCACCAGATGGAGACCTGACGCCGCCAGCACTCGCTCTTGAAACGGCGCAAAATCTGCCGGCTTCTCTCCGTAGGCGCCTGGATCCAAGAGGGTTGAGGGCAAGTCCTGCAGATTCAGCAGGCCCACCTCCACCCCCAAGTCTTCATAGGCCGAAGCCAGGACGCGGGCGATGCGCAGGCTGTTGCTGTTGGTGCGATTGCTGCCGGAGATGATCTCGATCACAGGACGGGGGCCCTCAACAGAACCGCATCATGGAGCCTCCACCGCCTCCACCCTGCTCACCCGTGAGGAAGTGGGGATGATTCGCATAGGAGGAAGTGAGCAGCCAGCAGAACCAAGGCTCACGGAAACTTGGAAAAAGAACAAAACAATGCGACCCAAACTCGGGATCAAAAGTCCCGATCACCCGGTTCAGGGACTGGAGAGCCCGGGAAAGACCATCAGATCAATATGCCCTCCTGTCGGGTGACGCCATTCGCGGAATTCCTGCGCGAGAGCATGGTGTTCCCGGATCAGCGCCCGCGATTCCAGGTCTTGAAGGCGCTGGTGAACCAGATCAAGGGTATTGTCAATCAATTGCGCAGCTTGCTCAGACGTCATGGTTGCGCCTCTCAGACAGCGAAAAGGTGTGAAATTATCCCTGAATATTTAAGGGGTTTTCTTTTCACAGGCTGTAGCGCTGGACACGGCCGTTGGTGGCTGTGCGCGGATGCTCACGGCAGCGGGTCTTGCCGTCCCAGCTCCACCTTCTCCAGGCCCACCTCCACGCCGATGTGCTGATCCTGTTTTCCTGTGATCAGGAGGGCGGCCCGCTCTCGGGTGGCGATGGCCCAGAGCCATTTCAGCAGCAGGCTGAGACGATTTTCGTTGTCGGGCATGAAGGCCAGGTGGGCCACCCCCCAAAGGAACCAGCCGATCAACCCCGACACCCGCCAGCCTTGCAGATCCGCCACGGCGTAGAGGGGACCCACCACCGCCATGCTGCCCACGTCGAACCACTGGAAGGGGCGGTGCGTCTTCCCGTTCATGCCGGCCAGGATGTCGCTGGCTACCCAGCCCCCCATCTGCACGGCGGGCCCGGCCATGCCGGGCAGGGGCCGCCCATCGGCTGTGTGGGCATAGGCGCAGAGATCGCCCACCGCCCGGATCTCGGGATGGTTGGGAATGGAGAAATCCGGCTCCACCACCAGCCGCCCCCCTTTGTCGACGGGACAACCACAACGCTCCGCCAGCACCTTGCCCAGGTGGGAGGCGCGCACACCCGCCGTCCAGCAGATCGTCGCCGCCTCCAGCGTCACCGTGTCGGGTTGGCCCGGCGCGGGGTTGGCCAGGGTGGCCTGCAGCCGGCCCGCCCCGATCTCCCGCACCCGCGCCCCCAACACCAGCTCCACGCCGCGGGCGCGCAGGTGCTGGCCCGTGGCTTCCGACAGGGAGGGATGCATGGCCCGCAGCACCCGATCCCCCGGATCCACCAGGGTGACCCGGCAGTCTTCCGGCTTGAGCTGACGAAACAGGGTGCGGCTGGCGTCCTCCATCAGGGCCATCAGGGAACCGGCCAGTTCGCATCCCGTGGGCCCTCCCCCCACCACCACCGCCGATTGCAGCACCCGTCGCCGTTCCGGATCCGGACACTGCTCCGCCGCCTCCAGGGCATTGAGGAGGCGACGGCGGATCTCATCGGCGTGCTCCAGGATCTTCATCGGCGGCGCCAGGGGGCGCCACTCCTCATGGCCGAAGTAGCTGCTGCCCGAGCCTGTGGCGAGGATCACGTGGTCGTAGGCCAAGTGGCTGTCGTTGAAGACCACCGTTCGGCCCGCCGGATCCAGATCCACCACCTCCCCGAGCAGCACCTGCACGTTGGCGTCCCGGGCGAAGAGTTGGCGCAGGGGGGTGGTGATGTCGGCTTCCGCCACCAGGCCCGTGGCCACCTGGTAGAGCATGGGCTGGAAGAGGTGAAAGTTGCGCTTGTCGAGGAGGGTCACCCGCACGGGTTGCCCGGCCAGGCGCCGGGCGGCCTTGATCCCCGCGAAGCCGCCGCCGACAATCACCACCCTGGGCCAGCGCTTCATGCGCTCCTCGGCGGGTTCCAGGTCGAGGAAGAAGCGCTCGCTTGTCATGGGCGACGGGGAGATGGCGGCAGCCTAGGAGCGGCCTAGGTTGAACACTCCCGTGGAGTGTCTGATGAAGGCGTTCCTTGCTTCGAGCGCGTCTCTGCGCTGGCGACTGTTCGGCTCCGATGGGAGGGCCGCCCTGCTGGTGGCGCTTCCCGCAGCCGTTTTGATGGCCGCGGCGCCGGGGCGGTCTGAACCTGTGGCGCCCGCCGTTTCAGGCACGGCCGTGCCGCAGCCATCGGTGGAGTGCCTCGGCACCCATGCCCTCTGCAATGCCACCACCGATTGCCGCCGCACCGGCCCCGGGACAGCCAACTGCTCCTGCTGGCGGGTGAAGGAGCCCCATGTGGTGCAGACCGACAAGATTCAGGACACCAAGGCCCGCGAGGCGACCCGGAAGCGCTGCACCACCGCCACCCCCTGTTCCGTCGATGAAGCGCCGATCTGTCGGGTGATCCGCGCGGGCACCTACACCGTTGACCAGGTCACCTTTCCGGCCGTGTCCACCTTCTCCTATCGCGGCTGGTGCCAGACCTTCCGCCCGGTGAAGTGCGCAGGAGCCCTGGCGGGGCCTTGGGCCGACTGCATGGGGGCTCCCTGCGAGGTGGATCCGAAGAACCCCGATCGCCCCCTGAAATGCCGCTGCCGGGTGACAACGAGCGACTTCGTGGGGATTGACGGACGCTGTGACAGCCGCCAGGGGGAGGTGATGTCCACCATCCCCCTGAACTTCTGGAATTTCGATGCCGGCACCTTCGCCGTACCCGTGCCCGGCAACGCCTTTGTCAACCAGGGGGCCTGTCGTTTTCCGCGCTCCGACCCCTGAGGCCTGCCGGGGCAGGGGGATCAGGGCTCCTCGGAGCGGAGGAAGCGGCCGGCCAGGCGCACGGCGAGCACCGCGGCGGCGACACCGCAGGAGGCAAAGGTGACCGCTTGCCCCGCCGTGCCAGGCCCGTAGGCCTCCCGTTGCAGCAGCACCGCATCCGCCAGGGAGGCCGCCGTGCCCCACAACACCACCCAGACACTCACATAAGAGATTCCGCGCAGGGTTCGGTTCATGCCGACACCTTCACGCCCTTCCAAAAGGCCACCCGGCCGCGGATCTCCTCGGCGGCGGGCTTGGGGGTGGGATAAAACCAGGCCGCATTGGCATTCACCTGGCCATCCACCACCACGTCGTAGTAGTGGGCCTCGCCCTTCCAGCCGCACACCGTGCGATGGCTGGAGGGGCGCAAACACTCCATCTGAAGGGCGTCGGGCGGGAAGTAGGCGTTCCCTTCCACGGACACGATGTCGTCGCTGCGGGCGATCACCGTGCCGTTCCAGCTCGCTTGCATCGGGGTCTCCAAAACCCCTGCATCCTGGCCGGTGGGGAACCCGGGCGCGGACCTGGTCTCCCCCAGCGGCCCCGCCGCCGGATCGGTGCCCTCATGGCCGGATGATCACCGGCGTGCCCACCGCCGTGCGCTCGAACAGCCAGCGGGCCGTGGCGCTGCTGGTGCGCACGCAGCCATGGCTGCGCCGCACGCCGAAGGGTTCGCCCGCCGCCTCCTGCCACGGCGCGGGATGGATGCAGATGGAATCCGGGTTCAGGCCGCCGCCCCCCAGGCAGAGCACGTTGGGCACGGAGGGGATGCGGTAGTCGCGACCGGTCAGGGAGGTGGTGACGAAGCGGGAGGCCACGGTGAACGCGCCGCTGGGGGTGGGGCTGGAGGGCAATCCGGTGGACACCGGTCGGCGGTAGAGCAGCCGATGCTCCCCGTCGAAGGCGCTCAACCGCTGCTCGGAGAGGTCGATCAAGAGCTCCGCCACGGGCATCACCGCGCCGCTGCTCTGGCCCCCGGCGCCTCGGGCACGGGGGGGCGCGGGAGGGGGTGGAGGCGGCGGCGCGGGCAGGGGGGGCGGTGGTGGCGGCAGGGGCTGGCCTCGGACGCCGCCGCCGGCCAGATCCCAGATCAGCCACACCCCCGCCATCACCCGCCACCCCTTCCATCCGAACCACCTGAGGCAAGCCACCGTTGCCCGCGCCATTTCCGTCCCCTCCCACCTGCGTTCACTCTCCTCCTGGAGGGCCCTGGCCGCAGGTGTTGTGGCCGGACGTTCGCCTTCTGTCGCCGAGCGCGGCGCGGTTCAGGCCAACAGCTCCTCCAGGCTGAGGTCGGGGCGGCGGAGCAGGGCAAACACCGTGCCGGCATTGCCGCGGCAGAGCCGCAGCTCCTCATCCACCACGGTGATGTCAAGCCAGGCCGGGAAACGTTGTCGCACCTCCCGCAACAGCTGCCACCGCTGGCCCCCCAGCCTGGGGCCAAGCCACCCGCCCCGCTCAAAGCGCACGCTCACCCGCTGACAACGCTGCTCGGGAGAGGCGACGGGTTCCACGGCGATGGCGGCCCGCACCGTGATGCCCGCCACTTCGCCGAGGGGTCCCGCCAGCCGCAACAGGTTCATGCCCTGGCCCCGGGAGGGCGCCAACACCTGCAGGTTCGTGATCCAGGGCGCCGTGGCGAGGTAGGGAAGGGAGCTGCTGCTCCAGCGCAATTCCCAAACGCCCTCCACCAAAGCCATGTCGCGGCGCAGGTCGGCGGGATGGTCCTGCTCCAGCCGGGTGATCAGCGCCGGGATGGAATCGCGATCTCCGCCGTGGCGGAGCAAGTGGAGGAGTTCTGCGCGAGGGGTGGGGGAGTCGGCTGGCATGGATCCCGGGGAGCGCGGCCCCATGTTGGCCTGGATCGGGGGCAGGCCGACAAAATTGGCCCCTCACTCCACCTGCAACCGGCGGGCCTGCCCCCCACCCAAGCGGCGCCGCAGCTCCCGCAGCCGATCCGGGATGCCCTCCGCCCAGGGGCTGGCTGCCAGGGCGGCCAGCAGTGCCGCTTCGCTCACCTCCCGATCCAGGGCGTCGGCGTTTTCGCCTGGAAACCAGTGGCCGCCCTGGCCGAGGAGGCTGTAGCGGGCCTTGCAGAAATCTTCGAGATCCCAGGCCTCCAGAAGGTTGTGCAGCCAGAGCAACAGCGGCACGTTGATCTCGCCGGGGGTCTCCTCCCAGGAAGGGAGGCCCTCCTCCCAACTCGCCAGCCACGGCGCCCCGAGGGCCTCCTGCCGGGAGGCCTCCAGCCGCTCCAGGATCGGCGGCAGCAGCTGCGGGGCCTGCTCCAGCAGCGCCACGGCCTGGAGATGCAGGTCGAGGTCGGCCACCCGGGCGGCGCCGACGCTGATCGTGTGCACGGCCGGGTGGCTCAGGCAGAAGAGGTCGTTCACCACGATCGGGTGGTGCGGGGCGCAGAGCTCCACCATGCGGGCGGAGGGGGTGTGGAGGTGGCCCCCCTTGTCGGTGGGGCTGATCAGGAACACCCCCATGTCATGGGCGCGGGCTGCCGCAAGGGCGGGGCTGTTCTCCTGCTTGATGAAATACCAGTGGAGATTGATGTAGGAGAAGGCGTCGCTGGCGATGGCTGCCAGGATCACGGGCAGGGGGGCGTGGGTGGAGAAGCCCAGATGGCCGATGCGGCCCTCCGCCTGCCAGCGGCGCGCCACCTCCAGGCAGCCGCCCGGCCGCAAGGTCTGCTCCAGCAGCTCCGCCGTGTTGAGGCCATGGAGGCCGAGCAGATCCACCCGCTCCACGGCCAACCGTTCGAAGCTCACGGCCAGCTGCTCTTCAAAGCGGGCGGGATCGGCTTCCGGAGCCACCTTGGTTTGCAGGATGCGTCGGGGATCGGGCACCAGGGGGAGCAGCTCCCCCAACTGGCGTTCGGAGGTGCCGTAACCGCGGGCCGTCTCGATGTGGTGGAAGCCCGCCGCCACGGCCGCCTCCAGCACCTCCCGCAGGTGGGCCTGGCTCGCGGCGGTGATCTCGTCGGCGGGGAGATCACTCCAACTTTGCTGGTAGCGCATGCCCCCGAGGGAGAGCACGGGCATGGCCAGCTCGGTGCGGCCGAAACGGCGGGTGGGGAGCATTCAGGAGGCGGGTGGATCGGCGGCCGGATCGGAACCGGCGGACGGGGAGGACACCTTGGCGTGGCCACCGGCGGAACGGGGGAGGATCCGTTTCACCCGCACGGCGGAGGGAAGTCCCAGGGGGAGCAGCTCCTGATTGTCGCGCTGGCGGCGCAGCTCGGACAGTTCCTCGTAGGGCACCCAGTGGATGCAGTCCACGGGGCAGGTGTCGATGGCTTCCTGGATCCGCTCGGTGGTGTCGCCGTCCTGGCGGATCACGCGGGAGCGTCCCCATTCCGCTTCCACCACAAAGGTGTTGGCGGCCACATGGGCGCAATAGCGGCAACCGATGCACACCGCCTCGTCCACCCACACCGCCTTCTGCCGAAGCGCACCCCCCAGCAGGGGCTCCCGACCGGTGCGGGGGGGAGGAGCGTCCGCCTCGACCGAGAAGGCCAGCCCGGGATCCACGGGGCCGTCGAAGGCCATCACGCCCAGCGGCTCACCACCAGCTCGATGGAGCCATCCTGCAGGTTGGTCTGCTCGTTCACCTGGAAGCCCTCGGCGGCGCTGGCGGCGAGGATGGTGCGCAGGGCGTAGCGCTGGGTGAGAAGGGAGAGGAAGCGTTCCACAGGCACGGGCTGGCGCCAGAGGTCGAGGTCGGTCACGAGCTCGTAGCAACCACTTTCGGCGTTGCGGGTGAAGCCGATGTCAGCGCCCTCGGGATGGCGAACCACCAGGTCGCAGGCGACGGTCTGGCCCCGATAGCCCCGCACCGGCTGATCGCCCTCGCTGGGGGCGTGGCCCAGATCCGTGAGGGCCTGGACCAGGGAACCGCGATCGCGCAGTTCGGTCTTCACAGTGCTGAAGTGCGACATGGTTGAAGAAGGGGGGCGATCGAAGGCCGACGTCAGGCGGCGGGGTGGTCGGTGAGGGGGTGGGCGCTGATCAGGGAAGTGGTTTGAAAGGCGGCGGCGGTGGGTTGGCGGGTCTGTTCGGAACCCAACTGGGTTTCGATGCGCTCGCTGAGGGCCAGACAAGCGTCACCCACCACGCCTTCCACCACCTCTTCCACGCGACCGTCTGGTCGGATGCGAAAGCGGATGGTGTGTTGGCCCATCCCGGATCAGGCGGAAT
>JBKDTB010000203.1:0-61665 GCA_046340515.1 Cyanobacteriota bacterium
CCCGATGACACTCGAAGGACAAATGCAAATACCGAAGTAGGCCTGTATTTTCTAATCGGGTTACTGAGGAAAATAGAATGATGCAGTTCGCCCCGACTCCTCATATCCTAGGCGGGGAGCCTAACCTCATTAGCCTTAAACACGACTTCCCGAAGACCCTCGAAAGGGATACTATAAAGGTATACGTCCGAACTTGCAATAAGATAGCTCATGATGCCTGGATTCTAGTGGAGGAGCCTGAATTCAATCGCCTGGGGTCAACAGACCTAGCCATCAAACTCGCATCCATCCTTCCTGCATTTGTGCTTACGCTGGACTTGCCATTGCATCTACATCTTGCAAAGGCCGGTCTCAACCCCGTAAACTTCAATCACATCAGACAAGGATCATTGACGTCATTGTCAAGATGCCTACGATCAAGACAAGGAAGACAGGAGCGATGGAGCCAGAACGAAGTCGACAACCATGACCGCTCCTGATCTTGGGCATGAAGGATCGTGTGATTGCCTTCCAGGATGGGCGCAATCAGACCTTGCACACCTTGGGTTTGAGAATAAACTGACGAGAAGGGGACGTCGCGTCAATTCAATTCATGGCGAGGCCTCACCATGGCGAAATCACCAATGGCCCCTCCACCAGCTCCCATCTGCCCCTGGCCCCTCACCGAAAGCCATGCGGCTGGAACCACGGCAGAGTGCTCAGCGGGATCCACGCCGGACGGCTCCAGGCCGTTCCCCCCAAATCGTTCTCCCTCAGCGCCATGTGTGGTCATTGCTCCTGCGGAGAGCCCTCCGCCCCCGAACCCGCCCCCTCCCCCCCCTGGCGCCAGGTGACCCTGGAGGAGAACCTGCTCGCCCGCAACGCCCACCTCGCCGCCCACAACCGGGAGCACTTCCGCGCCGCTGGCGTGCGGGTGGTGAACCTCCTCTCCTCCCCCGGCTCCGGCAAGACCGCCCTTCTCGAACGGCTGCCCGCCTTCGCCCCCCCCAGCTGGCGGCTGGCGGCGCTCGTGGGGGATCTGGCCACGGACAACGACGCCCGACGCCTGCGGGAGGCGGGCCTGCCGGCCGTGCAGATCACCACCGGCCAGGCCTGCCATCTGGAGGCCGCCATGGTGCATCGGGGCCTCAACGCCCTGGCCGCCGCCGGCCATCCGCTGGCGGGCCTGGATCTGCTGCTGATCGAAAACGTGGGCAATCTTGTCTGCCCCGCCGCCTTTGATCTCGGGGAAGACCTGCGGCTGGTGTTGCTCTCAGTGACGGAAGGAGAGGACAAACCCCTGAAATATCCCGCCACCTTCCACGGCGCCGATGTGGTGGTGATCAGCAAGGTGGATCTGGCGGAGGCCGTCGGATTCGACCGTGCCCTCGCCCATCGCAACGTGCGCCAGGTGGCCCCCGGGGCCCGGCTGCTGGAGGTGTCCGCCCGCCAGGGCACGGGCCTGGAGGCCCTGCTGGACGCCCTGCTCCCCCCGGGCGAAACCACGCCGCACGCGCTGACGGCGGCGGCCCTGCCAGCGGGATGAGGGGGTGGGAGGCCCCACAGGCGCCGAGGCCCGCCTTCTCCTCGAAGGCCACGGCGTGGTGCAGGGAGTGGGAGCCCGCCCGGCCCTGAAGCGGCTGGCGGATGGGCTCGGCCTGCGGGGCCTGATCCGCAATCGCCGCGGCGTGCTGCAGCTCGATCTCTGCGGCCCCGCCGCGGCCCTGGAGCAGCTCCAGGCCGTCCTGGCGGAGAGCCTGCCCCCGGCGGCGCGGCTGGAACGGCTGGAGGCCCGCTGGCTGGAGGCGCCAGACCCGCCCTGGCCCGAGGGGATCGTCATCGCCGCCGACCCTCCCCAGCCCCTCGGCTCCGCCCTGCGGGCCCCGGGCCTCTCCGCCGATCGGGCCCCCTGCCCCACCTGCTTGGCCGAGCTCGCCGATCCCCGCTCCCGCCGCCACCGCCACCCCTTCATCAGCTGCTGCGCCTGCGGCCCCCGCTACAGCCTGGCCACCGCCCTGCCCTTCTGCCGTGCCCACACCACCTGGGCCGCCTTCCCCCCCTGCCCCGCCTGCGCCGCCGAGGTCCGCGATCCGGCCGATCGGCGCTTTAATGCCGAAACCATCAGCTGCCCCGCCTGCGGCCCCCGCCTGACGTTGCGAGGGGCCGCGGGCGAGGCGCTGGCGGAGGGGGAGCAGGCCCTGCGGGACGCCGGCCGCCTGCTGCGGGAGGGGCGGATCCTGGCCCTGCAGGGGGTGGGCGGCTTTCAACTGCTCGTGGACGCTGGCCAGGGGGAGGCCGTGGCCCGGCTGCGGCAGCGCAAGCGGCGTCCAAGCAAGCCCTTCGCCCTGCTCGTGGCCGATCCCCGCCAGTTGGAGGGGGTGGTGGAGCTCTCCGCCGCCGAGGAGCGGGCGTTGCGCCATCCCGCCGCGCCGATCGTGCTCTTGCGTCGCCGCTTCCGGGGAGACGACAGCGCGTGGGAGCCGATCGCCCCGGGCAGCGCAAACCTGGGGGTGATGCTGCCGGCCTCGGGGCTGCACCACCTGTTGGCGCGGGAGCTGGACCGTCCCCTGGTGGCCACCAGCGGCAACCGAAGCGGGGAGCCCCTCTGCATCGCCCCCGAGGAGGCCGTGGCGCGTCTGGAGGGGATCGCCGATGCCTTCCTGACCCACACCTTGCCGATCGCCCGGCCCCTGGATGATTCCCTGCTGCAGCTCATCGACGACCGGCCGGCCCTGCTGCGGCGCGCCCGAGGCCTGGCGCCGGAACCCCTGCCCTGGCGGGGGCCGCCCCCGCCAGCCGCCAGCGCCAGTGCCCTGCTGGCCCTGGGCGGCGACCTGAAAACCGCGCCGGCCCTGGTGGAGGGGGATCAGCTCTGGCTGGCGCCCCATCTGGGGGATCTGGCCGATGCCGCCGTGGAGCGCCGCTGGCAGGCCGTTGTGGAAGCCCGGCTGAACGGCCCTGCCCCGCCGCGCCTGGCCTGCGACGGCCATCCCGGCTATTGGAGCCATCAGTGCGCCCGCGCCCTGGCCGAACGGCACCAGCGGCCCCTCACCGCCGTGCCGCACCACCTGGCCCATGGCCTGGCCGTGCTGGCGGAGCGGGGGGAGCCGCCGCCCCTTTTGGTGGTGGCCTGTGATGGGCTGGGCCTGGCGGATCCAGACGGGCCGCCAAAGGAGGAGCGGCTCTGGGGGGGGGAGCTGCTGTGGGTGGAGGGGATCACGGGGGGGGAGGGGATCACGGGGGGGGAGGTGCGCTGGCGGCGGCTGGCGGCCCTGCGACCCTTCCCCCTGCCGGGCGGGGAGCGGGCGAGCCGGGAGCCGCGCCGCTGCGCCCTGGGCCTGCTCGCCGCCCTGGGGCCCCAAGCCCTCAACCACCCCGGGGCCGCCCTCGCCCGCGACGCCTTTCCCCCCGAGGAGCGCGCGCTCCTGCTGGCGGCCCTCGCCAGCGGCTGCAACGCTCCGCGCACCAGCTCCCTGGGCCGCTTCCTTGATGGCGTGGCCTCCCTGCTGGGGCTGGCCCAAACCCTCAGCCATGAGGGGGAGGGCGGCCTGCGCTGGCAGGGGGCGGCGGCGCGGGGAGCCCTGATCCGGCGGAGGGCGGCGCTTCCCTGGCGGCTGCCCCTCCGCCCGGCGACGGCGGCGGATCCGGCCCCCCTGCCCCTGGGCCGCTGGGACTGGGAGCCCCTGCTCCTCGCCCTGCTGGCCCACCAGGCCGCCGGGGGCAGCGCCGAGGAGGCGGCCTGGCAGGTGGAGCGGGCCCTCGTGCGCGGCTTGGTGCGCGGAGCCGGCGCGGCGGCCCGGTGGACGGGCTGCCGGCGGGTGGCGTTCGCGGGGGGATGTTTCCAGAACCGCGCCCTGCTGGAGGGCTGCCTGCGGGGGTTGCGGCGGGGGGGAGGCGAACCCCTCTGGGCCGAGCGGGTGCCGTGCAACGACGGCGGGCTGGCCCTCGGGCAGGCCTGGGCGGCCCGGGTCGGTCAGGCGACCCGAACCGCTCTATAACGAAGGCAGCGCTCACCACGCCCCCATGTGCCTGGCCGTGCCTGGCCGGATTCTGTCCATCACCAGCGCCGGGCCGACCGACGCGCACGGGGAGGCGGCCGACACCAACGCATCACCGATCCCTGACGCCGATCTCTGGCGCATGGCCGAGGTGGATTTCGGCGGCGTGCGCCAACGGGTCAGCCTGGCCTGCCTGCCGGACGCGCGGGTGGGGGATCAGGTGCTGGTGCACGTGGGCTTTGCCCTGAGCGTGGTTGACGACGCACCGGAGAGCCCCTCATGAGCGCCATGCACTGCCTGGACGGCAACGAGGCGGTGGCCCGTGTGGCCTATCGCCTCAACGAGGTGATCGCCATCTACCCGATCACCCCGGCCTCGCCGATGGGGGAATGGGCCGACGCGTGGAGCGCGGAGGGGAAGCCCAACCTCTGGGGAAGCGTGCCGTCTGTGGTGGAGCTCCAAAGCGAGGGCGGAGCGGCGGGCACGGTCCATGGCGCCCTCCAAACCGGTTCCCTCACCACGACGTTCACCGCGTCGCAGGGCCTGCTGCTGATGATCCCCAACCTCTACCGCTGGGCGGGGGAGCTGACGCCGGTGGTGGTGCATGTGGCGGGGCGGGCGCTGGCGGCCCAGGGGTTGTCGATCTTCGGCGACCATTCAGATTCCATGGCCTGCCGCGCCACCGGCTGCGCCATCCTCACCTCCGCGTCGGTGCAGGAGGCGGGGGATTTCGCCGTGATCGCCAGCCGGGCCACCCTCACCAGCCGCGTGCCGTTTCTGCACCTGTTCGACGGATTTCGCACCTCCCACGAAATCCAGAAGGTGGCGCTGGTCGACGACGACACGCTGCGAGCCAGGATGCCGATGGAGGCGATCCGCGCCCACCGGCAACGGGCCCTCACGCCAGAACATCCGGTGTTGCGCGGCACCGCCCAGAACCCCGACGTCCACTTCCAGGGCCGGGAAGCGACCAATCCCTTCCATGACGCCCTCGCCGGCCACCTGAAGGAGGCCATGGAACGCTTCGCGGCGCTCACTGGCCGCGCCTGTGCGCCGTATGAGTATGCGGGCGATCCGGCGGCGGAACGGGTGGTGGTGCTGATGGGATCCGCCTGCGAAACCGCTGGGGCCACCGCCCGCCGACTCCAGGAGGAGGGGGAGCGGGTGGGGGTGCTGAAGGTGCGTCTGTTCCGCCCGCTGGTGGCGGCCTGGCTGGTGGAGGCCCTGCCGCCGACCACCCGGCGGGTGGCGGTGCTGGATCGCTGCAAGGAGCCCGGCGCCGCCGGCGAACCCCTCTATCTCGATGTGGTGACCGCCATCGCGGAGCAGTGGAGCGAGCAGCGGGGCGACGCGCCGCTGCCCCTCGTGGTGGGCGGACGCTACGGACTGGGCTCGAAGGAATTCACCCCGGCCATGGCCCGGGCCGTCTTCGCCAATCTGACCGCCCTGCGGCCCCGCAACCACTTCACGGTCGGCATCGACGACGACCTCACCCATCGCTCCCTCCCCGTCGACACCGCCTTCACCCTCGACGCCAGCGATGAGATGCGGGCGGTGTTCTATGGCCTGGGCAGCGACGGCACGGTGGGCGCGAACAAGAACACGATCAAGATCATCGGCGAACACACGCCCCTCCACACCCAGGCCTATTTCGTCTACGACTCCAAAAAGTCGGGATCGGTCACGGTGTCGCACCTGCGCTTCGGCCCCCGGCCGATCCAGGCGCCCTATCTGATCGCTCACCCCCCCCTGGTGGCCGTGCACCAGTGGGATTTTCTCTCCTCCCTGCCGGTGCTGGAAGGCCTGGTGCCCGGCGGCACCCTGCTGCTCAACAGCCCCGGCGATCCGGCCACCACCTGGCGGCAGATGCCGGAGGCCATCCGGGAGGAGGTGCGTCGGCTGGGGCTGCGGGTGTGGCAGGTGAACGCCGCCCGGGTGGCGCTGGAGGCGGGCATGGGGGGCCGGATCAACACGGTGATGCAGGCGGCGTTCTTCGCCGTCAGCGGGGTGTTGCCGCGAGAGGAGGCCCTGGAGCGAATCCGGGAGGCGATCCGCTCCAGCTACGGCAAAAAGGGGGACGCCGTGGTGCGGATGAATCTGCAGGCCCTCGACGCCAGCCTGGCGGCCCTGCACCCCGTCCACTGGCAGGCGCTGGATGGGGAGGGGACCCGGGCTGCCCCACCCATGGGCCTGTCCGAATCCGAAGCCGATGCCGATGCCGATGCGCTGGCGGGGGCGCCCGACTTTGTGCGCACGGTGATCGGGCCGATGCTCGCCCACCGGGGCGATGCCCTGCCGGTGAGCGCCATCCCCTGCGACGGCACCTGGCCCACGGGCACCTCCCGTTGGGAGAAGCGCAACATTGCCGCGGCGGTGCCGGTGTGGGAGAGCGACCTGTGCGTGCAGTGCGGCAAATGTCTGCTGGTCTGCCCCCATGCGGTGATTCGGGCCAAGGTGGCGCCAGCGGAGGCGCTGGCGGACGCTCCGGAGGGGTTCCGCCAGGCGCCGGCCCGGGATCCGGCCTTCGCGGGGGAGCGCTTCACCATCCAGGTGGCGGTGGAAGACTGCACCGGCTGCCAGCTGTGCGTGGAGGTCTGTCCCGCTCGCGACCGGCAGGAACCCAAGCGCAAGGCCCTGAACATGGCCCCCCAGCGCCCCCTGCGGGAGCAGGGCCGGGCGAACTGGGACTTCTTTCTCGGACTGGCCGAGGCCCCTCGCGCTGGCCTCAACCTGCGCAAGATCGGCCAACAGCAACTGCAGCAGCCCCTGTTTGAGTTTTCCGGCGCCTGCGCCGGCTGCGGCGAAACGCCCTACCTGAAGCTGTTGAGCCAGTTGTTCGGCGACCGGCTGCTGATCGCGAACGCCACCGGCTGCAGCTCGATCTACGGCGGCAACCTGCCCACCACCCCCTGGACCACCAACGGGGAGGGCCGGGGCCCGGCCTGGAGCAACTCCCTGTTTGAGGACAACGCCGAATTCGGCTACGGGATGCGGGTGTCGCTGGATCAGCAACGGGCGATGGCCCTCACCTTGCTGGCCCGGGGCGCGGACAACAGCGCTGCGGAAGCTGGCCCCGGCTGGCTCCCCTGGAGCGCTCCGCTCCCGGCGCCCCTGGTGGAGGCCCTCGCCGAAGCGGCGACACGGCAAGGGGAGGAGGCGGCGATCCATGAGCAGCGGGAACGGGTGGCGGAGTTGAAGCGGCTGTTGCGCGGCCAGTTGGAGCGGCTGCCGGTGGAAGAGCGCGCCCGGGCGCCGGAGGCCCTGCTGCTCGATGTGGCGAAGGCTTTGGTGAAGACGAGCGTGTGGCTGGTGGGAGGCGACGGCTGGGCCTATGACATCGGCTACGGCGGGCTGGATCACGTGCTCGCCTCCGGCCGCGACGTGAACGTGCTCGTGCTCGACACCGAGGTGTATTCCAACACCGGCGGGCAGGCCTCCAAAGCCACGCCCCTGGGAGCGGTGGCGAAATTCGCCAGCGCCGGCAAGGCGGCGCCGAAAAAAGATCTTGGCCTGATGGCGATCAGCTACGGCACGATCTATGTGGCGAGCGTGGCGATGGGCGCGAGAGATGAACACACCATCCGCGCCTTTCTGGAGGCCGAAAGCCATCCCGGACCTTCGATCATCATCGCCTATTCCCACTGCATCGCCCACGGAATCGACATGGCCAAGGGCATGGAGCAGCAGCGGCTGGCGGTCGAATCCGGCCGCTGGTTGCTCTACCGCTACGACCCCCGCCGCCTGGAGCAGGGCCTCTCCCCCCTGCAGATCGACTGCGCCCAACCCCGCCGCTCCCTCCGCGAGGCGATGGCAACGGAAAACCGCTTCCGCATGTTGGGGTACACCAACCCCGAACGGGCCCGCCAACTGGAGCAGGAAGCCCAGGCTCAGGTGCGCCGCCGCTGGTCGATGCTCCAAGCGCTCGCGGGGGCCAGCCAGCCGGAGGAGCCGCAGGGGTGAGGTGGCAGGCACACCACCCGACATGACCCTCCGAGAGGCCAAGACGCGCCACGCCTGCCCGCGCGATGACCCCATGCCGAGGGGCTGGCCCAAGCGCGGGCGGCGGCGCTCCTCCAGGGTGTCCAACCCAGCGAGCCGGCGGATGCACAGCCGATCGGTGGGGGCAACATCTCCAGAGGGCTGGCGATGCCGCCGCTCCAGAAGGCAGCCCCCCTCCCGCCGCGTTGTTTGTGGGTTCCGTGCCTTGAACATCAAGAAAGATCCAGAGGGCAGCCGAAGCGTCCGATGGGGCCCTGGAGCCGGAACACACCCTTGGCGATGCCCGTCCTGCTCCGCTTCGCCACCACGGCCCCCGCTCTGCCGGTTCTGACCGACAGGCCCATCGATTTGGTGTTTCCCGCGGCTGGCTCCGCCTCCGTGGTGGAGACCAGATCGGCTCAAGCGTCAACAGCCAAGCGCCCCACCACCGGAACATTCCATGCGGCCAAGGCCGGTGTTCCCCGGTAGTCGCTGAGCACGCTGAAGGTGGTGGTGTCGAGCAGGAAGTTGCGGCCGGCGAGGGGGGGCAGATCAAGCCAGCGGGCCGCCAACACCCGCAGCAGGTGTCCATGGGCAAACACCAGCGACGGCCCGGGCCCCTGGCGCAACCGGGCGATCACGCGATCCGCCCGCGCGCCCACCGCCTCGGGGCTCTCCCCTCCGGGACAGCCATCGCGAAACACCAGCCACCCGGGCGCCGTCGCCTGAATCTCCGCGCTCGTGCGGCCTTCGTAAACGCCGTAGTTCCACTCCATCAGATCGGGGTCCAGGTCCAGCCGCTTCCCGCGGCCGGCCAGCTCCGCCGTGCGCCGGGCCCGCGCCAGCGGGCTGGACAGCACCCGGGTGAACGTCAGCGGCGCCAGGAGGGGGGCCAAGGCGCGGGCGGCCGCTTCCCCCGAGGGCGTCAGGGGGAGGTCGGTGGCGCCGGTGTGCTGGCCGGAGAGGCTCCAGGCGGTTTCGCCATGGCGCACGAGCAGCACATCGTCGGAGCGGAGGGACAGAAAGGGCATGGGCGGGAAACGGGGCGGCGGAACCGCAATGCCACAATCCTGACAACCCTTGCCTGTGACCTTTCCGCCGTGTCGCCCACCCCCTGGGCCAGGCAGCCCCCTTCCCGGCGGGGCCCACCCCGGCAAGCCCAGCGATCCACACCAGTCCGCAATCGCCCGAGGCGCCGCGGACGGCCCCATCCCTCAAGCCAGGGAGGCCTCTCCGTGCCCCAAAATTGTTAAGAGACTGCTAAATCCCCCAAGCAAGGGCGGCAGCGCCAACACCGCCACCTAGCATGGGAGGGATTGGCAGTTTTTTCGACCAACAAAACGTTCCACAAAATCACAAAAGAGTATCCACTCAAGACCGCCACCGCATGACCACGACCCAGCCCCAATCCTGGAAAGCCAAACTGGCCGA
Organism: Cyanobacteriota bacterium; assembly: GCA_046340515.1. Classification (GTDB taxonomy): domain Bacteria; phylum Cyanobacteriota; class Cyanobacteriia; order PCC-6307; family Cyanobiaceae; genus Cyanobium. The sequence continues at coordinate 9,387 of JBKDTB010000203.1, forward strand.
ATCGATTCCACCCCAGATGGCCGAGGAAATCGATACCTTTGAAAACCAGATGGTTCTGCGGTGTCAAGGAAAGATTGAAGACAAGGTCTTCGCCGAACTGCGCCTGCGCCGCGGCGCCTATGGCCAACGGTATGACAATGGTTTTCGCCACGATGGTGAGAAGACCCAGGAAATCGCCTTCCCCCATCCCGAGCTGACCAAGGGACCGGAGACCAAATGGGAAGCGCCAGGCATGCAACGCATCAAGATTCCCTATGGCGGCCTCTCCGCCGAGCAGATGGAGGTTTTGGCCGACATTGCGGAGGAATACTCCGACTCCATCCTCCACATCACCACCCGCCAGGACATTCAGCTCCACTTCCTCTCCCTGGAAGATTCGCCGGACATGCATCGTCGGCTGGCGGCCGTGGGCATCACCGTGCGGGAAGCCTGCGGCAACTCCGTGCGCAATGTCACCGCCTGCCCCTTGGCCGGCGTTTGCCGCGATGAAGCCTTTGATGTCACCGGCTATGCCAACGAAACCGCTAACTATTTTCTTGGTCATCGCGATGTGCAAGATTTTGGCCGCAAATTCAAGATTGCCTTCTCCGGTTGCGCCCACCATCCCTGCGGCCTGACCTCCATGCATGATCTTGGCCTGATTGCCAAGAAGCGGGAGCGGGACGGGCAGGAAGAGGTTGGTTTTGAGATGTATGTGGGCGGTGGTCTTGGAGCCGTTCCCCACCTGGCCAAATTGTTCGATGATTTCGTGCCGGCGGAGGAGCTTCTGCCCCTCTCCCAGGCGATTGCTCGGGTCTACGCACGGCTGGGGGAAAAGAAAAATCGCAACAAGGCCCGCATCAAATTCCTTGTGCAGAAGCTGGGCATCGAAGAGTTCCGCCGTCTCGTTCTCGAAGAGCGCGCCACCCTTGAGCCCGATCCGGAATGGACCCAATGGCTGGCCGAGATACCCCGCTACAGCGAATCCGGACGGCCCGAGCCAGTCACGGCGGGGCAGCCCATCGACCTCGGGGCCGACGCTCCGGCTTATGCCCTGTGGACATCCACCAACATCATGTCCCAGCGGCAGAAGGGTTTCGTCTGCGTCACCCTCAATCTCCCCCTGGGGGACCTCACCGCTCAGCAGATGCGTGGTCTGGCGGATGTGGCCCGACGCTTCACCCCCGACGCCACTCGAACCACCGTGGAGCAGAACCTGTTGCTCCGCTGGGTGCATGAAGCCGATCTTCCGGCCCTTTACCTGGCGCTCAAGGACCTGAAGCTGCACCTCCCCGGAGCCCAGACCATCGCTGATGTGACGGCCTGTCCGGGCACCGACACCTGCAAGTTGGGCATCGCCAGCTCCCGTGGCTTGGCCGGTGAACTGCGGCAGCGGCTGGCTGAGAAGGGCTATCAATACGACCAAGCCTTGAAAGACATTCGCGTCAAAGTGAGCGGCTGTTTCAATTCCTGCAGCCAGCACACGGTGGCAGAAATTGGTTTTTACGGCTCCAATCGTTTGATTGATCGACACCGCGTTCCCCATCTTCATCTCATCCTGGGTGGCGAATGGAGCAACAATGCGGCTCACTACGGCCAGTCCCTCGGGGTGATCCCAACAAAGCGTGTGCCAGAGGTGGTTGACTTCTTGCTTGATCTTTATCTTCAGGGCAAAAATCAAGGCGAAACCTTTCCTCAGTTTGTCAACCGCATCGGCAAGAAAGAGATCAAAGAGCGTGTGCAGCCCTTCACCGAAGTGCCGCCCTACAGCGAGGATCCCTCCTTCTACACCGATTGGGGCGACGCCCGCGAGTACACCATTGGTGACATCGGCATCGGCGAATGTGCCGGAGAAGTGGTCTCCTTGACCAACTTTGATGTCGCCATGGCGGAGAGCCTCAACTTTGATGCCACCCTGCTCCTGGAAGGTGGCGAAGCGAATGGCCATGGGCAGCACGCCGCAGACAAAGCCCTGGCGGCGATGGTCAAGGCGGCCCAGGCCCTGCTGAAGGCTCAGAATGTGGACATCGCCGATGAGCCTGAAGTGATTGTCAACGACTTCCGTCGCTATTTTTACGACACGGAACTTTTCTTTGATCCGTTTGTCAAGGGAAAGTTTGCCAGTTATCTCTTCAATGCCTTCGACAATCGTCATGATCAAGCCACGTTTGATCGTGCTCGCCAGGCCGTGGAGGAAGCGCGCTTGTTCATTGAAGCGGCCTACGAATGTCACGCACGTCTGTTGCAAGCAGGCATCAACTCTCCTGAAACCTTCGCTCGGTGGTATGAGGCCCGAGTTCCGGTGAGCTGATTCTTCCCTGCCTCTTTCCCCCGTTCTTCCCCTTTCCCCACCCACCGACCACCCCACAGTCGCAGCAATGGATGTCGAGCGTTTTTGTCTGAAGTTCTTCGCCCGTGAGGGTGGGGTGGATGAAGCCGGCTTCATCCCCATCTTTCACGACTGGATCCGCTTGAAATCCTTGCCCGGGACCTTGATCGACGTCGCGGATTACCGCCATGTGCCCGATGGCCCGGGAATCATGCTGATCAGTCTGGACATCAACTACGCCATGGAGCATGGCGGTGGGCAGTTCGGTCTCTCTGCCCAACGCAAGCAAGGCTTGGAGGGCAGCCACCAGGAACGGATCGTTGACCTGGCCAAGCGGATGGCACACTTCGGCACCCTCTTGGAAGCCGACCAACGCCTCGGGGGTGCCTTTGCCCTGGAAGGCGGCAAGTTTCACTACCTCGCCAATGATCGCCTGCGGTTGCCCAACACCGACGCGTCGTTTGCCGCCATCCAGCCGGATCTCCTGGCGGCGGCGGCCGTGCTCTACGGAGACCAGCCTGTGTCGGTGACGCGGCTGGAGAACGATCCAAGGGAACGGCTCACCGCCGTGGTGGAAGTGGCGGGCCCAACACCCATGGCGGCCTTGCTCTGAGCCCCAACACATCCCATGGTTTCGCGACGCCTGCTCACCCCATCCGCCTGACGGGCCAGAGCGGCCCCCCGGGGGGTGTAGAAGGTGAAGCCTTGGGAATTGCGGTAACGCACCCGATGGCTCTGCTCCAACTGGCGTTCCGCTTCCACCCGACAGCGACTCCAGGCCCCAAAGTCCAACGGTCTGTCGTCGCCCTCCAAAGCATTGGCACCTTCCGCCCGCTCGGCAAGGTCGGGGCAGAGGCGCTCCCGGAACGTGCGCGCCAGGGCAATCTCCTGCTCCATGGCAGCGCTCGCCAGGGCATCACGCCGCAGGCGAAGGGCACGGCAATCCTCTTCCGCCGCGGCCTGCCCACCCAAGCTCCACCCGACAACCAGGGCCACAAGGAGGATCAGACCTCTCCTCCCGATCGGATGGCTCACCCGGATGGGCGGAGGCAGGGCGGGCGAAAGCCGCGGAGTCGCCAGCCCCAAACTCCTCCCCTCCAATCCACAGGGTGCTCGCAAGGTGGGCAACCTCACACCCAGCCTCACCGGGAAGGGCAAGGCGCCATGGAGGATGGCGGTGCCATGGATGGCCATGGAGCGGAGACCGGCACCTCCCGGACGGCTGGTTCCCGCTGCAGTTCCCGTTCCAACTGGCGGATGCGACTCTGCCGCAGACAGAATTTGCAGCCACCGCTGGTTTGCAGATGCTTTTCCGGTGTGATGCTGATCAGCTTGACGGGGTGCAGGCTGCAACGAATCTGGATGGGGGTCTTATAGCTCTTGTAGACAATCTCGCTGTAGTCATAATGGGCGGCAAAACGGGCACGGGCGCGTTGCAGGAACGTCTCTTTGCTGATGGGACTTCCCATACCGTCAGCACAAACTGAAACAATGTGTTGATTTTCGCATGTTTTAGCTCAACCCTCGCGTGAAGACATCTTCCGCAATGTTCGCCCCACCGCCAGGGATCCTCTGGCGGTGGGGCGCGGCGATGATCAACCGCCTCCCGGTTCAAACACCAAGGCCACGCCGTTGTTGCAGTAGCGCAAGCCGGTCGGCCGGGGACCGTCCTTGAAGACATGCCCCTGATGTCCGCCGCAACGCTGGCAGTGGTATTCCGTGCGCGGCACAATCAGCTTGAAATCCGTTTTCGTGGCCACGGCTTGTGGAAGCGGCTGCCAAAAGCTCGGCCAACCTGTGCCGCTGTCAAATTTGGTGCGCGAGGCGAAAAGGGGCAGGCGACAGCCGGCGCAACAGAAGCGACCCGCACGCTTCTCCTGATTCAGGGGGCTGCTGAAGGGCCGCTCCGTGGCCTCCAGCCGCAACACCTGATAGGCCTGCGGGGACAGACGCCGCTTCCATTCCGCCTCAGGCAACATCCAGCGCGGATCTGCCGCACGCGAAGCCGCTTCGACCCGCTGCACCCAACCCAAAAGGGGGAGCGAGCCCAAAACGCCACGAATGGCACGATCCAGCGCCCCGTGGATCAGATCCCGTCGCGAAGTCACCGCCGCTTAACCGAGCCAGCCGGCGCTGAGGATGACCGCCAGGGAGAGAAACAGAGCCATCAGGGTCCAGGAGATCCGGTTGAGGGTGGCCTCCGCGCTGCGGGCGCTGGTGAACATGCCACCACCTCCAGACACCAGCCCACCCAAGCCATCACCCTTGGGACTGTGCAAGAGGATGCTGATGATCAGGAGCAGACCTGTCAGCATCCAGGTCCAGGACAAGAAGGATTTCAACATCAGCCAATCCTAGGGGTCAGACGCGCACGGCCTGGGAGGAAAGATCAGAGGCAACCGGCAACCCAACGGCGGGGATGAGGGATTCCCCCGTCATGCGGCCGGGCTTGGGAAGCCCCAGGATGGCCAGCAGAGTCGGGGCAATGTCCGCCAATCCCCCCCCTTCCCGCAGCCGCACGGCGGTGGCGTGTCCAGGAAGCTGGCGCTTTTCCCCCTCCACAAGAATCACCGGCACGGGATTGGTGGTGTGGGCGGTCCAAGGGCGCCCATCGGGGCCACGCATCACCTCCGCATTGCCATGGTCGGCCGTGATCAGCAGGGTGCCGCCCATGCGCGTGGTGGCTTCCAGCAGCTTGCCCACACAGCGATCGACCATCGTGATGGCCTCGGCGGTCGCCTCGATCTGCCCGGTGTGTCCCACCATGTCGGGATTGGCATAGTTGATCACCACCAGGGAATAGATCCCCTTGTTGATGGCCGCGATGCAGCTCTCTGTGAGTTTTTCCGCAGCCATCGCCGGGGCCATGTCGTAAGTGGGAACCCGGGGCGACGGAACCAGATGGCGATCCTCCCCCGGAAAGGCCTGTTCAATGCCGCCATTCATGAAATAGGTAACATGGGGATATTTCTCGGTTTCGGCCGTGCGGAACTGGCGCAAACCGTGCTCGGAAACCACCTGACCCAGGAGTCCATCCAAAGATTCCGGTGGAAAGGCCACCGCCACCGGGAGCCCTTGCTCGTATTGGGTGAAGGTCACCACATGCAAGGGAGTGATCCGCTCCCGGGGAAATCCATCAAAGTCGGGGCTCACCAGCGCCCGAATCAGCTGCCGCACCCGATCGGGGCGAAAATTGAAGCAGACCAGCCCATCGCCAGCTTCCAGGAGGGTGGGACCAAACCGCACCGGCTCCAGAAATTCATCGTTGATGCCTTGCCCGTAGGACTCGGTCAACATCTCCAGGGGAGAAAGGGAGCTGATGGGGCCGGCTTCCGTCAACAGGCGATAGGCCTTCTCCGTGCGGTCCCAGCGATGGTCGCGATCCATGGCCCAGTAGCGGCCGCATACCGTGGTGATCTCGCCGACACCGGCCTCGCAGAGCAGGGTCTGAAGGCGCTCAAGGTCGCCGCCGGCGCTCGTCGGCGGGGTGTCGCGCCCATCGGTGATGACATGGACGCAGACCGTTTTCAAACCCCGGGATGCCGCCCACCGCAACAGACCACCCAAGTGGTCGAGATGGCTGTGCACCCCGCCCTCGGAACAGAGACCCAGCAAGTGGAGCGTGCGGCCGTTGGTGAGCAGGGTGTCGGCCAAATCGTTGAGGGCGGGAGTGTCCGCCAGGGTTCCATCCCGCACCGCCTGGCTGATCCGCACCAGCTCCTGGCGGATGACGCGACCCGAACCGATCGTGAGATGACCCACCTCCGAATTGCCCATCTGATCATCCGGCAGGCCCACAGCCCCCCCACTGGCGGCGATCAGGGTGTGGGGGTAGGCCTCCCAAAGGGCGTCGATGACCGGCGTTTCCGCGGCGGTGATCGCATTCGAAGGGCTGTCCGGGCTATATCCCCAACCATCCAGGATGGCCAAGACCACGGGAGCCACAGGGGTGGAGTCAGCGAAGGGAGGGGGCAGCGTCGAAAGGAGTCGAGGGCCCGTGGGAGATCCCACTGGTGTGGCCTTCGCCGAGAGGGCCTGTTGAGAAGGAGAGATTGGATTCACCCTTGGCCTGCTCGCTGTGGAGACCTCAACCGTCGCCAAGCTACAACCACCCCTTCCAGGGGCCATGGGGGGGTGACAGTCCGTCAGGTTTTGGGAACATCAGGCAAAATTTGCTCTCCCGGGGCCTGAACACGTGGTCAACCTGAAACTGACGCTTGTCGTGCAAGGGAGTCGGCCTTGACCCATTCCCCCGCGGAGCGTTCTCCCCTCGAAATCTTGTCCGCTCAAGAGCTGCGTCGCACCCTGGATCGGTTGGCCTCCCAGGTGGTGGAGGCCGCAGCCGATCCCCGAGACCTTCTCCTGCTGGGGATTCCCACCCGAGGGGTGGCCCTGGCCCGGGTGCTGGCGGAGCGGCTGCAGGCCATCTCCGGCCACCCCGTCCCCCACGGCAGCCTGGATCCCACCTTTCATCGCGATGATCTGGCCCGGGTGGGCACCCGACTGGTGGAGGCCACCTCCTTGCCGGAAAGCGTGGATGGTCGTCTGGTGGTGCTGGTGGATGACGTGATCTACACCGGCCGCACCGTGCGGGCCGCCCTGGAGGCCCTCCAGGCCTGGGGACGCCCCCGCAAGGTGCTGCTGGCGGTGATGGTCGACCGCGGCCACCGTGAACTGCCCATCCAACCGGATTTTTGCGGACGGGTGGTGCCCACCTCCCGCCAGGAATCCATCCAGGTCTGCCTGCAGGCGGTTGACGGGCATGACGGGGTGTTTCTGCTGCACTCTTGAACAGAGCCCTCCGTCTGGACGGATCCCCCCATCCTCCTCCTCAGACCGGGCTCAGCTCATCGGCGCGGAAATGGGCGCGAAATCGACCGAAGGCCACCACCACTGGAAGGGTGGGGCTCACGGGTCGGCCCTTCCATCCGTCGATCACGCTGACCACATCGCCCTCCTGACCCTGCAGGTCGAACGGCTGGCCCCGGTGCTCGGGATGGGTGTACACAACCACATTCGCCGACACCCTGACCCGATCCCCAGGCTGCATAGACCCTCTCGATTCGGGGTCATCCTGTCACGCGCCCGCCGCCGCTGAGGCCTCAGCGGCCGCAGGTGGCCTCCGGCCCCCCGTCCATCACCCGTCCTCCCAGGGAGCGGCAGGCCTCCCCGAAGGCCTGAAATTCCGGCACCCCGGCCGCCACCCGACGCCGCACCAGGTCGTCCAGCTTCTCCCGCGAGATCGTGTAGGGCAGGGGACCGTGGGTCTCCACCCGCGCCTGCTCCATCCTGCTCAGTTTCTTCTCGACTCGTCCGCGCAGGGATTGGGCCTGTCGACGCCAGTAGGGGTGGTGGATCGCGTTCAGAGCGGAGAGCGCCTCCCACCACTTGTCGCGGGCAGCCATCGCCTCGGCCCGGGCCAGATCCGCCTTGTTCATCCCCCAAATCTGCCGCAACTGGGCGGTCATGGCCGCCACGCCCGGATCGCCGCCGCTGGTGTCGCTCACCTTCAGCAGGGCCAGGGCCCGCTCCAGATCGCCCGCGTCAAAAGCCTTCAGCGCGGAACGCTGCAGGTCCGCCTTCCACAGCTGCAGCCGCTCCAGGTCGTCGCCCGTGACGGCCTTGGAGCGCACCAACTCCTGCTGAAGACGCAGGGCCAGCGCGCGCTTGTCGGCTCCCCAGAGGCGCTGCGCGGCCTCGCGGCGGCAACGGCCGGAATCCGCAGTGGCCGGCGGGCTTGGCACCCACTCCAGCGGTTCAAGGCGGCGTTCCAGCTGAAGGCAGCGCTCCAGCTGCTGATCCGCCGAGGCGGCCCGCAGTTGGCGGGTCAGATGCTGTTTCCAAACCGACAACCCGGTCATGCCGAGGGCGAAGGCCAGGGTGGGAATCCCAACCCAGCGGTGGACCTGGGAGACGCGACGCGACAAGGCCCGACGGGCGCACGGCACGAGGAACTCAAGCAGATGGACGCGCTCAGCGCACCGCTCCCAGCACGCGCCCGGGCAAGGGGCTGCCGGTCAGCAGGTCGTGCCCCTCCATCACCAGCTCCGCACGGTCGTTGATCGCAAAACGCAAGCACAGCCTGTCTTCTCCCGGGGGGCCGGGGGGACTGAGGGGAAGGAGGAGCGGGGGCTGCGGCCAGGCGCGCACCGGAGGGCCTCCAGGCTCCAGGGGCCGAATCACGGGCACGCCCTCGGCAAACACCACCTCCGGACGTTCCGCCGTCCCGGGGGTGCCCAGCACGATCTCCAGCTGCTCTTGATCCGGCCCACCGCTGGCCAGCCGCAGCTCCAGGGATTGGGTGGTGGGCCAGGGCTGACCGGCCACGAACAGCGGATGCCAGCGATGGCCGCGGCTGCGCTGATCCCAAACCCGCAGGCACACCCCCTGGCTGAGCACATCCTGAATCCGCACCCCCGGCGTGAGGGCCAAGGCTCCGAGGGCCACGGCGGCCACGGGCCGCTCGTCCCGCAGCGGCACGGTGGGCAACCGCTCCCGCAACAGGCGACGCAGCCAGGGGAGGCGACTGCCGCCGCCCACGGGAAGAACGGCATCCAGGCGGGAGAGATCAAAGCCCTCGCGGCGGGCCGCGGACGCCATCTCCTCCAACAGGCCGAGCATCACCTCCCGCAGGCCATGGGCCTCCAACAGCTCCTCGAGCTCCGCGCGGCTGAGGCGAAGGGCTCGACCTTCTCCCCTGCCCCCCGGGGGGGACACGATCCGCTGGGCCTCCTCCTGCACACTGAGGGCGCATTTGAGGGCCTCCGCGGCCCCCAGCAGGTCCCCGGTCGGGGTCTGATCGGGACAGAGGGCGGCGGCGATCCACCGGTCGAGATCCCGACCCCCCAGACCCACGCCGGCCTTTCCCAGCACCCGGGCCGTTCGCCAGCGCTGGCGGCTCTGCGTGAGATCCCGGCCCGCGAAGCGCAGGAGCTGGGCGACGGGAGCCGCCCTCCCCTCGCCACCCTGCAGGGCCACCAGGGAAACATCGAGCGTGCCGCCGCCGAAGTCAATCACCAGCACGCGGCTCCCCGGGGGCAGCCCGGAGCCGATCGCCGCCGCCGTGGGTTCATCCACCAAGGCGATCTCCGGCACCGCCAACGCGGCGCACACCTCCCGCAACCCACGGCGATAGCCGTCGCACGCCTCCACGGGAGCGGTGAGGATGAGACGACTGGGCGCGATCCCCGGCGGCAGGGCCTCCCAGAGCCGTTGCAGCAGAAGGGCTCCCGCAGCCTCGGGCGACAGCCACGTCGTCGTGGCCAGGGGAGGGTTGAGGCCAATGGAGCGTTTGAAATCCCGACAGAGCCCGGGGGCGCCGCTGTCGGCCAGGCCGGCATCGCGCACCTGGCGACCGATGAGGGGATGGGCCTGGGCCGGGTGACTCAGCCAGAGCAGGCTGGGAACCACACAGGGGTCGCCATCGCTGTAAGGGGGCAAAGGCAGCAAGGAGGGCTCACCGCGCTCCTCCTGCCAGGCCACAACGGTGGTGGTGCTGCCAAGGTCGATCGCGAGGGTTCCGGCCATGGGCTGAGGGGAGCTGACCTAGTGTGCGGGAAACGAGCTGTGCCTGGATGCAAAGCGGTATCGACCTCAATCCCAAGGATCTGGCCCAACGGGCGGAAAGCCTGATCCGCCATTCCAGCAACCGTTATCTGACCACCGTGCGGATCGCTTATCGGGCCAAGCAAAGACGGTTCGACGACTTCGATGGTCTGCTGGATGAATCCATGGTGAAACCGGTGCAACGAGCGATCGTGGAGCTCAGCGACGAACAGGATCAACCCGACCTGCTGCCGGGTTGAAGCCGCGGGGTGTGGGAGCGTGAGGGAGAGGGCTGGCGGCTGGCTTGGGATTCCCAGCGGTTTCCCTTCCCCCTGCTGATCGGCGGGGAGGGGTGGGCGAGCGAACTCACCGCCTCGGAGGCGGAGGCCCTCTGCCGTGCGCTGCAGGTGGTGTGCGGTCAGCACCGAGCGCTGGTGGACACCCTGATGGAGGAGGAATCGATCAGCCTGGAATACACAGGCCCGATTTCCGCTCCGGCGAACGGGGTGCCTGGAGACCTGTGGCTGACGTTGGAGGGGGATCGCCAGGATTGGACCCTCCGTTTCGTGCTGCAACCCGCCTCCGGGCAGCGAGGGCTCGAAGGCTTCTGGGCCAGGGGTGCGGCGGCGGCGTTTGCGGAGGCCTGCGCGGCGTTGGACGGAACGGTGGCTCTGGCCGTGGAGCCTCCTGCCCTTTGAGACCCGTCGGTTTCGCGCCTTTGATCAGCGATCCTGATGTTTTTGCAGGCTTCCCTGGTTCCCCCGAAAGCGAGGACGGTTTCCCCCGGTTTTCCCCAGACCACGTCTGTACTGGCCTGCGGTCTCGCCCGTGCTGGGGAAATAGTGCCCCTGTGCCCGGGACACCTTGACGCCCGGGGATGGGGCTCTCCGCGGCGTCCGTGGAGGCTGGCTCAGCCCCCGTGGCCCCTGCCTCTGGCTCCTGTCCCGGGATGAGACCATCCACCCCGGCAGGAGGCACAGCCGATTTGACGACCAAGCTCGGCTGTGGAGAAGTAGGGGGGTTGTTCGCTGATCAAAGGCCCATGGGGACGCCCGCGGTGGAAGGCAATGTGAGCCTGAGGGCCGAGGTGCCCGAACCGTTGTTGGCGGCGATGCGCGCCTTTCTGGATCACCACCCCAACTGGGATCAATACCGGCTGCTGCAAGCGGCCCTGGCCGGTTTTCTGGTGCAGCACGGCAGTCAGAATCGCGCGGTGACCCGCTGCTATCTGGCCAACGTTTTTCCGGCCCATCGCGGTTTTGACGCGGCTCCCGCCGGCTTGGCGAAGGAGAAGCCACACTGGCGTTCCTCACCGGCGGCTCGCTGAACAGAGCACATCAAGGCGCGAGGGGCGGCCATTCCGGTGTCAAGAAGAAAGAATGGCCTCATCAACAACGCCAATCCTCAGCCTGGATTGGCGGCCTCTCGCGATGGCCAGCCGATGAGCACTCCCCCTGCCCCCCATCTCCTTTGCCACCTCCCCAAGGGGCCTCAAGGGGGATTGATTCCCAGCAAGGCATAAATGCGTCGCGCTGCCACCTCGGGCACAGGCAGGATGGAGAGCCGATTGCCTCGACGCACCACGGCCAGCTCCTCAGCCGCAAAGGACTCCCGCAACGCCTCCAAACTCAGACCATGGATTGCGGTTTCTCGATAACGCAACCGCACGCAATCCCAGCGGGGAGATTCAGGGCGGGAGCGGGGATCAAAATATTTGGAGCTGGGGTCAAACTGGCTGGGATCGATCAAACCCGTCTCGCAGACCTCCATCAGACCCACAATGCCCGGAGGAGAACAATTGGAATGATAAAAAAAGGCACGATCTCCGACGCTCATTGACCGCATGTAGTTGCGAGCCTGGTAGTTGCGAATGCCATCCCAGAGGGTGCTGCCCTCCCGCTCGAGATCCTGAATGCTGTAGACCTCCGGCTCACTCTTCATCAGCCAATGGGGAGAAAAGGCCATCACAGGTTCTCCACGAGTTGGCGGAAATGGTCGCCCCGCGCCTCAAAGTTCGCGTACTGATCAACACTGGCGCAGGCCGGTGACAGCAGCACGCTGCGACAGGCCAGGCGCTGGGCCAGTTCACGGGCGTCGCAGACCGCCTCCGCCAGTCCCTCGCGCTGGACCACCGCACCCTCATAGCCCTCCGCGGCCAGAAGGCACCCAAAGGCATCCCGCGCTTCCCCGAACAACACCACCGCCGCCGCCTGGCGACGCAGCTCCCGGAGCCAGCCGCTGGCATCCCCCGCCTTGGCCTGGCCGCCCGCCAGCACCACCAACGGACCCTCCATGGCCTGGAGGGCCACAGCCGCCGCGTCCGTGTTGGTGGCCTTGCTGTCGTTGAACCAGGTGACCCCGTCGAGCTCCCGCAGCCGCTCCAGGCGATGGGGCACGCCAGGGAAGCGGCGGCAGGCGGCTTCCATGGTCTCCGGCCCCAATCCGGCCCGCAGGCCCACCGCCACGGCCATCAGCAGGTTCTGCCTGTTGTGCTGCCCTGGCATGGCCAGGCAATCCGCCCGCAGCAGCGGGCCCGCCGCGTCGCGCACCATCCCCTCCTCCACCCAGAGGAAGGGCGAGATCTCCGGGGGCAAGGCCTGGCGCGGCCCCGCCGTGATCCAGAGAGCCTCATCCCAGCTGTCGGCACGGGAGCGCAGATCCGGATCATCCGCGTTGAGAATGCGCGTGCCGGAAGAGTCCAGCAGGGTGCGCTTGATTCCTCGATAGCGCTCCATGGTGCCGTGGCGCTCCAGATGGTCGGGGGTGAGGGTGGTCCAAACCCCCACCCGTGGCGCCACTTCCGGGGAGGCCTCGATCTGGTAGCTGCTGAGCTCCACCACCAGCCAGTCGGGCCGGCTTTCGGAGCCCAGGGATTCGAGCGCCCGTTCAGCGGCGGAAACGCCCACGTTTCCGCACAGGGGCGCATCCAGCCCGCCCGCGGTGAGCAGATGATGGACCAGATGGGTGACCGTGGTCTTGCCGTTGGTGCCGGTGATGGCGATCCAGGGGATCCCGCGCTCCGCGGTGGCCTGCCAGGCGGGACTGATCTCCCCTTGAACCCGCACCCCCCGCTCCCGCAGATCCACCAGCACGGGGTGATCCCAGGCGATGCCGGGGCTGACGATCACGGTGTCGGGCTGGGGCAGGTCGGCGAAGATCTCCAGCCGCAGCGGGGCCTCCAAGCGCACGGCGATGTCCTCCGCCCGCAGGCTGGCGGCCTCCTCCTCCAGCGCCGCTCCAGAGCGGCTTTCGAAAACGGTCACGGCGTGCCCGCGGGCCTTGAGCAGCCGAGCGGCGCCGCGCCCCGAACGACCGAGACCCACAACCACGGCGGTGCGAGGCGCGTTCACGGCAGGGTTGATCACAAGGCAGCCCTGAAGGATGGGAAGTGGGCGATACTGGAATCGAACCAGTGACTCCTACCGTGTCAAGGTAGTGCTCTACCTCTGAGCTAATCGCCCTCGCGGAACGGATCCCTCCGTCAAACGTCGCCGCTGCGGGCCACGCTTCGCTGGACCATAGCAGCCAATCCCTCCCCCGTTCCTCCCGCCTCCGCCCCGATCGCCGCGGCGCGTCCGGCGCTTCCGCCTTCACACCCTCCCCGCACCACCCTTCAGCGACGGGTCATGCGGATCCGCCATCGGCCGCGCTGCGTGGGGGCCGCTTCGGTGATCTCCAGTTCCCCGCGCCCCTCCAGTTGAATGCACTGGCCGGGCTTCACCAGGTGGCTGGGGGACGTGACGGCTCGCCAATCCACCCGCAGGCCCCCCTGACGGATCCACTCCGCCACCCGGGTGCGCGGGAGCCCGAAACCGGCGGAGGCCACCGCATCCAGCCGAAGGGAGGCTTCCACGGTCTGCAGGGTGCGCGGCACCCGCTCGGGTGGAAACCGAAGCTCCTCCAGGGGCCGGGTCGCAAAGCGCACCTCCACGCTGCCCACTTGCCCAAGGCAGCCGTCGAGCCAGGCCCCCAGGGCCTCGGTGATCACCCCCTGGGCCCCCCGATCGCCCAGCAGCCACAGGTCGCCCACTTCCCCCGGCGAAGCCCCCGCCTGGAGCAGGCCTTCGCGCATGGCGGCGGGTGTGGCGGGGTCGAAGAGGAAATTGCCGCTGATCTCCAGGCCCATCAAGCCCGCAGGCGGGGTCGTGTCGGCCCCGACGGTCTCCTGCCGCCGCAACAACAGCCGGCGACGCAGGGCGCCGCCGTGCCCCCCCTCGCCACTGAGATGGAGATCACTGCGGGTGGCCAGGCGGGCCTCCGCCTCGCGCAACACCCAAGGATCGAGGAAGGGGGTCCAGCGCGGTTCCCAGGTGCGAAGGGTCTCCTCCGCCGCGGCCGTCAGGGAGGCGAGCTCGCGCTGCGGATCCTCGCTGGCCGCGCCGCGAGGAGGAGCTTGATCAGCATGGTCTGTGCTCACCGCTCACCCCTCGTCCAGACGCACCATGGCCTTGGGCCGGGCCTCCCGCAGCAGGGCCCAGGGCACCTCCGTGCCCGCGGCGGGCTCCAACAGCAACAGCCAACTGCCCTCGTCCAGCCGGTTGCGCAGGGTGCGGACGCGGTCGTCTCCCTCGAAGGGGACGCTGGCCGCCGCCACGAAGCTGCCCAGCCACCCCGATCCCATTCCCAGCAGTCCACCCACCAGGGGCTCCCCCCAGGGGCCGAGGGCGGAGAAAGTGTGCAAATCAGTGATCTGGGTGAAGGTGAGACCCGCGAGGAACCCGAAAGGAATCAGCCAAAGAGCCATGCTTCGCTGACGGCGCTGCCGGGCGAAGGCCGGATTGAGGGCCGTCACCTCCGCCAAGGGCGTCTCGCCCGCCCCCACGGCCACCAGTCGCAGCGGCGGCGGCTGCAGGGCGGCCAGGCGCTCCCGCAACTCCCGCAGACGCCTGCGGCTCTCCAACACCACCACGACCGTCATCCCCACGGGGGTCCTCCAGAACGCATCACCGTCGCTGTCTACACTGCACTGTCGGCCGCGGCCCGCGGTGTCCATTCCGTCCACCCCGCATCGCGCATCCTTTCGCCGCCCATGACGAAGGTTTTGGTTTCCGATCCCATTGATCAAACAGGGATCCAGATTCTCTCTCAGGTTGCCCAGGTGGATGTCCGCACGGGCCTCTCCCCCGAGGAGCTTGAACGCTGCATCGAGGACTACGACGCCTTGATGATCCGCTCCGGCACCCAGGTCACCGCATCGGTGATTGAGGCGGCCCATCGGCTGCGCATCATCGGCCGCGCCGGGGTGGGTGTCGACAACGTGGATGTGCCCGCCGCCACGCGCCGAGGTGTGCTGGTGGTGAATTCCCCGGAGGGCAACACGATTGCCGCGGCGGAACATGCCCTGGCCCTGATGCTCTCCCTGTCCCGCCATGTGCCCCAGGCCCACGCCAGCATGATGGAGGGAGGCTGGGATCGAAAGAGCTTCGTCGGCAATGAGCTCTACAAAAAGATCCTCGGCGTGGTGGGTCTCGGCAAGATCGGCTCCCACGTGGCGCGGGTCGCCCGGGCCATGGGGATGGAAGTGGCGGCCTACGACCCCTTCATCCTTCCGGAGCGGGCCCAGCAGATGCAGGTGCGGCTCCTGCCCCTCCCCCAGCTCTTTGTGGAAGCCGATTATGTGAGCCTCCACCTGCCGCGCACGGCGGAAACGGAAAATCTGGTCAATGCCGACCTGCTGCGCACGATGAAGCGCACTGCTCGGCTGGTGAACTGCGCCCGGGGCGGGATCGTCGACGAGGTCGCCCTCGCCGAGGCCCTGAGCCAGGGGGTGATTGCCGGGGCCGCGCTCGATGTGTTCGCCACCGAGCCCCTGGCGGTGGATTCGCCCCTGCGCCAGGTGAAGGGGAATCTCATCCTCACGCCCCATCTGGGTGCCTCCACGGCGGAGGCCCAGGAAAATGTGGCCATCGACGTGGCCGAACAGATCCGCGACGTTCTCCTCGGCCTGCCCGCTCGCAGCGCGGTCAACATTCCGGGCCTCACGCCGGAGTTGTTGAACCAGCTCAAGCCCCATCTCCTCCTGGCCGAAACCCTTGGCCAGCTCCTCAGCCAACTGGGAGGCGGCCAGATCGGTGAGCTGGAGGTGCGTCTCCAGGGAGAGTTCGCCGGCCTCCAGAGTCAACCCCTGGTGGTGGCGGCCCTGAAGGGCCTCCTCTCCACGGCCCTGGGCGACAGCATCAACTTCGTCAATGCGGGCCTGGAGGCCAAGGAGCGCGGCATCAAGGTGCTCGAGGTGAAGGATGACGGCAGTCGCGACTTCGCCGGGGGGTCCCTGATGCTGCGTTCCCGCGGCGGCAAGGGGGTGCACAGCGTCACCGGAGCGGTGTTCAACGAAGGCGACCAGCGCATCATCAGCATCGACGACTTTCCGGTGAACGTGGCCCCGAGCCACCACATGCTCTTCACGCGCCACCGCGACATGCCCGGCATCATTGGCCAGCTGGGATCTCTGCTTGGAGAACACAATGTCAACATCGCCTCCATGCAGGTGGGACGTCGCATCGTGCGGGGAGACGCGGTGATGGTGCTGAGCCTGGACGATCCCATCCCTCCCAGCCTCCTGGCCTCGATCCACAGCATCAACGGCATCCAGGAGGCCCACCCGGTCGCCCTCTGATGGCCTCGACCGCTTCAGGGGGATGGTGGCAGCTGTCCCTGGCTGTGCCAGGAGAGCTGGAGGAATCGCTCCTGTGGCGCCTGCCGCAGTTGGGGGTGCCCCGCGTGGCCATCCGCCATCACCCGGAGGCGCCCGAAGACCGCGAGCTGGTGGCCTGGCTGCCGGAAGCCGACTGGCCGGAAGGGGAGCGCCGAGCCCTGGAAGAGGCCCTGCGCCCCCTCGCTGACCCCTTCGCCCTCCCCTTTCCCCCCCTGCGCTGGCAACGGCAGGACGATGAGGATTGGAGCCTGAGCTGGAAACGCCATTGGGGGCCTGATCCCATCGGCGCAACACTGCTCGTGTTGCCCGCCTGGCTGGAGGTGCCGCCCGAGGCCCGGGAGCGGCGCGTGATCCGCCTGGATCCGGGCCCCGCCTTCGGCACCGGCTCCCACCCCACCACCCGCCTCTGCCTGGAGGGGATGGAGACCCTGGCGGCGGCCCGGACGCGGGAGGGTGCCAACGGGGAAGGGGAAACGGCTCCCCTGGCGGGCTGGCGGGTGGCCGATTTGGGGTGCGGCAGCGGGTTGCTGGGACTGGCGGCCCTGGCCCTGGGCGCGGAGGCGGTGGTGGCGGTGGACACCGATCCCCTGGCCATCCGCGCCACCCTGGAGAACGCCGCCCTCAACGGGTTCCCGGGCCTCACGGTGGGCCTCGGTTCCGCCGACACCCTGGCGACGCTCCTGGGCGACCAACCCGCCGATCTGCTGCTGTGCAACATCCTGGCCCCGGTGATCGCCGAGCTGCGCGGCAGCTTCCGAGGCCTGCTGGCTCCGGGTGGCCAGGGGCTGCTCAGCGGCCTCCTGCTGAGCCAGGCGGACGCCTTGATGGAGCTTCTGGGGGAGGAGGGCTGGGACGTCGGTTTGATGGCTTGGAACGACCCCTGGGCCCTGTTGCGCCTGCGGGAACGGCCTGATGTCGCATAAGGCACACTGATGTGACAGGAGCCTCCTATTGGGGCATTGCCGAGTCGGGCGCCAAAACCTCCGGTAAAGCCCCTGGAGGATGTAGGAAGGGCGGGTCCTGCAGTCCCAGCCCGCTGGCGGCTGTAAGCCTTTCCCCCATCCATGGCTTCCGTCTACAAGGTCACCCTCAAGAACGCCGCTGAGGGCCTCGACAAAACCATCGACGTCAAGAGCACTGACTACATCCTTGACGCGGCTGAGGAGGCTGGCATTGACCTTCCTTACTCCTGCCGTGCCGGTGCCTGCTCCACCTGCGCCGGCAAGCTCGTCTCCGGCAAAGTGGACCAGTCCGATCAGAGCTTCCTGGATGACGACCAGATCGAGGCTGGCTACGTGCTCACCTGCGTCGCCTATCCAGCTTCCGATTGTGTGATTGAAACCCACGCCGAAGAAGGCCTCTACTGAGTCCTCGCCAACCGGCCCGTGCTGCGCCACCCTGGGAAGGGTGGTTTTTTTTTTGGAGGTGCCGTGCCGCAGGTTCACACCGTGCTCCCCCATGGCAGCCTGCACACCAGCCTGGGGGGCCAATACAGCTACCGGGTGCTTGGGCCCTGCTGTCGCCTGTTTGATCGCGAGGACCTGCCCTGGCCCTGCTGCCGGCTTGCCTGGCGCAGCAAGGAACCGAGCTGGCGTCGGGTGGGCCGACGGTTCGTGCCGGATCTGGCAGCCCGGCGCTGTCCCTCCTACGCCGTGGAGCTGCTCCAACCCGGCTCGCGCCTGACGTGCACGGTGATCACCCTCTTCCCCCAGCGCCTCAGCCCCGGCCTGCAGGAATGGTGGTACAGCAAGTTGCCCCCCTCCCTGGACCCCTCCAACCAGAATCCGCCTTCCGATCGGGAAACGCTCCCCGAAGGCCCTGTCCCGGATGCGGCTGTGGTGCGGGGCTCCCCATGAAAAAAGCCCCCCGGACGGGAGGCTGGGGGCCCTTCCCGGGGGGCCTCGCGGTGGGCAGGGAGATCAGAAGTAGATCTTTCCTCCTCCCCACTGAATGCCCTGCACCTTGGGGGCCACCAGGATGTAGCCGGCGATGAGCCGGAGGTCATCTTCGTCGAGATCGCGCATCTTCACGAAGATGTCACTGCTGCGCAGGCTCGGATGCACATCGGCGATGCTGTACTCGCCGTCGTACGACTTGGGATCTTTCAGATAGTCAACCAGAGCAGCAACGGTATCCCGGGGAGGCGTGGCGAGGGCGAGGGTTTCAGGATCGAGACCCACGTTCTGGTTGGTTTTGGTGATGCCACCGGCATGACAGGTGCCGCAGCTGTCATTGAAAAGTTTGCGGCCGGCTTTGATTTCTTTTTCGCTGAAGGTGACCGAGGCGCCATCGGAGCCCGCAGGCACCGTGAGGGTTGCCGCATCCCACCGCGCAGCGGCGGCTGGGCCAGCGAAACAGACGAGCAGCGCCATGGCCAGGGGAACAACCAGAAGGGATCTGGCGATGGCGCGGACGGCTGAGCGAAGGGTGGGGGCCATGGAAGAAGCCGAAGAACGGGCGGACGGGCCGCACTGAGCCCTTGTATCACGGGGGGGTGGGGGGCTCGCCAGGGACGAAGCGAACTGTTGCAGGGATCAGGGGGTGTCTTCGCCGCTCTCCATCGCGTCGGCCCCGTCGAGGGTCAGACACAGGAAATCGTTGGCCAGCACGGTGTCGGGAAAGATCGCCCGCGCCTCGTGCAAGAGATCCTCCTCCGTGACGGCATTGCCGGGCACGTAGCGGGGGCTGAGATGGGTGAGGGCCAGCCGCCGCACCCCGGCCGCCAGGGCCGTCTGTGCCGCCATGGTGCTGGTGGAGTGTTGGCGTTGCATGGCCAGATCCGCCTCGCCATGGGCAAAGGTGGCCTCATGAATCAGCAGGTCGGCGCCCCGGGCCAGGGCCACGGCCTCCTCGCTGAAGGTGGTGTCGGTGCAATACACGACACTCACTCCCGGCCGCGGCGGGCCGCAGAGGCTGGCCCCCTCCACGACGCGGCCGTCCTCCAAGGTGACCGAGCGGCCAGCCTTCAGGGCGGCATAGAGGGGCCCCGGCGGCAACCCCAGGGCCCGGGCCCGTTCCACATCGAAGCGGCCAGGCCGGTCTTGCTGCTCCACCCGATAGGCAAAGGCGGGCACCCGGTGCGTGAGGGGCGCCACCCGCACCCGCAGATCGCCATCCACCAGCAGAGGGGCGCCAGTGCGGGCGGCCTCACGCACCGAATGCACCCGGATCGGATAGCTCAGCCGCGTGGAGGAGGTGCGCAGGACGCCCTCCAGATAGTCCCGCAGCAGGTCTGGCCCGTAGAGATCCACCCCGTCGCAGTGGCCGGCCAGGCCCAGGCTGGCGAGCAGGCCGGGAAGGCCGTAGATGTGGTCGCCATGCATGTGGGTGATGAAGATGCGCCGCAGTTGCGACACCCGCAGCGGGCTGCGCAGGAACTGGTGTTGGGTGCCCTCGCCGCAGTCGAACAGCCACAGCTCGGCCCGCTGGGGCAGGCGCAGGGCCACCGCCGACACGTTGCGCGCACGTGTGGGCACACCAGAACTGGTGCCAAGGAAGGTGACCTGCACAAGCATGACCGCGCCGCCGAAATGCTGGCACGTCCCCTGGCCAGACCGGGGCGGCGTGGCAAGAATGGCCGCCTGTCGCCTGCCTGACCCGTGCCCGTGGCTCGCCCCGCCCTTCGAGCAGCCCTGCGAGCCGCCCTCGCCGGAGGTGGAGCCACCCTGCTGCTCCTGATGGTGGCCGCCCCGCCTCCGGGGAGCGACGCCCGCTCCAACCCCACCCCCGATGCCCTGGCGGCTGAGCCGCTCGCCTCGGGTCCCCTGGTGCGGGTGTTGTTGCTGGAGGGGCCGCTGATCACGGTCGGCGCGGCGGGAGCCGACGGTCTGCGCCTCCGCGACCAGGAGGATCGGCCCCTGTTGGAGGTGGAACCCGGCCGTCAACTCCGGCTGCGGCGCATCGGGGCCTCCCTGACCGTGGAACCCCTTGCCGCCGACCAGCGCCCCGGGAGCGACGGGGGGCCCGAGGCCTCGCCACCGCTGGTGCTCCCGCTTCAGGAGCTGCGGCTGTCCCCCGTGGATCCGCGGGGGCTGCTCGTGGTGAAGCAGCGCCGCTACCGAGGGACGCTCCTTCTGCGGCCCGGGGGGAAGGGGATGCAAGTGATCAATCGGCTCCCGCTTGAGAGCTATCTGACCGGGGTCGTCGGCAGCGAGATGCCCCAGTCCTGGCCCCAGGCGGCCTTGCGGGCCCAGGCCGTGGCCTCCCGCACCTACGCCCTGGAGCAACTGCGTCCCGCCGCCCCCTACGACCTCAAGGCCACGGTGGACAGCCAGGTCTACAAGGGCATCGAGAGTGAGTCCGCCTCGGTGCGGGAAGCGGTGGCCAGCACCCGCGCCCAGGTGCTGACCCATGGCCAGAAACTGATCAACGCCGTGTTCCACAGCAGCAGCGGGGGCTTGACGGAAAACAGCGGTGACCTCTGGAGCCGCCAACTGCCCTACCTCGTGAGCGTGCCCGATGACGACGCCCTCAGCCCGATGAGCCGTTGGGAGAAAACCTTCACCCCGGAGGCTCTGCGGCAGACCTTCGCGGAGATCGGCGGGGCGATCGCCATCCAACCCCTGGAAACCTCCCGAACAGGCCGCCTGCGGCGAGCGCGGGTGATCGGGCCCGAGGGGGAAGTGACGCTCACGGGCAGCGCCCTGCGGGAACGGCTGGGCCTGCGCAGCACCCTTGTGCGGTTCCGCTTCGAGCCGGCCGGCCGGGCTGACGCCGAGGAGGCCAAGGGTTCCGTCCCGCCCGCTCCCCCACCCCTCCCGCCGGAAGCCACCCGCCTGGAGCCCGCCACGGCCCCAGCCCCCTCTCCCATCCCTCCCTCTGCGGCCACGCCGGAGGTCGTCTCCCCGCCACCCTCCCTTCGCCTGGTGGCGGTGGGGCGCGGCTTCGGCCATGGAGTAGGAATGAGCCAGTGGGGGGCCTATTCCTTGGCCCTGCAAGGGAAGAGCCATGAGGACATCCTCCGGCACTACTACCGAGGAGCGGTCCTGCGCCTCTGGTGAGCCGTTGGCGCCAGCAACAACCCGCCTCCAGGTCGAAGCCCTGCCGTCCCCGGCGGTGGTGGTTCAACGGGCCGCCGCCGCCCTGCTGGAGGCCTGTCTGGAGCAGCCCGGTCGTCCCTTGGGCCTGGCGACGGGACGCACCATGGTCCCGATCTATGCCGCCTTTGCGGGCCTGGTGGGGGAACGCCCCTCCCGGGATCGGGAGGCCCTGCGACACCACTGGCGCAGCTTCAATCTGGATGAGTATGTGGGGTTGGGGCCGGCGGATGCCGGTTCCTTCGCGGCCGAGATGCGGAAGGGCCTCGGCCAGCCTCTGGACCTGCCCGGCGAGCGGATGCATCTGCCCGATGGGCGAGCCCCGGATCCGGACGCCGAGGCCCATCGCTACGCGGAATCGCTGCGCCAGGCTGGTGGCGTGGGCTTGCAGCTCCTCGGTCTGGGGTTGAACGGACACGTGGGCTTCAACGAACCCCCCTGCGGTCCAAACAGTGTCTGCCGCTGCGTTTCCCTCTCCGCGAGCACCCGGCAGGCCAATGCCGGCGCCTTCGGCGGCGATCCCGCGGGGGTGCCGGAGCGGGCGATCACCCTGGGACTGGCGGAGATTCTGAGGGCGGAACGCATCCTGTTGGTCGTCACCGGCGCGGCGAAGGCGTCGGTGCTGCGACAACTGCTGGAGAGCCCGCCCTCGGCCGATCTCCCCGCCAGCTGGCTCCATCGCCATCCCTCCGTGCGCCTCTTGGCGGATGCCGCCGCCCTCCCGTCCTGAGGGGCCCGGGGCGCGTCTCAGGCCGCCATCGCTTCCATCAGGCCTTCCTCCGCCTCCAGGTTGGCGGTGACGCTGCGCACATCCTCCAGCTCCTCAAGGGCGTCGAGCATGCGCAGCACCGCCTTGAGCAGATCGGGATCCTCCACCTGGCAAAGGGTGTTGGGCAGCCAGCGCTGGTCCCAGCTCCGCACCGGCAGACCCAACCGCCGCAACCCACCCTGGAGGGCTTCAAGATCCTCAAACCGACCGATCACCTCCGCCCCCTCCCCATCCAGGCTATAGCTCAGCACCGCAGGACCACCACTCTCCTCCAGGGCCAGCACGGCCTCCAGGAGCTCGTCTTCCTCCAGATCCGCCTGGTCGATGCGCACCAGGGAGCGTTGATCGAAGAGAAAGCTGACACAGCCGGTCTCGCCGAGGTTGCCGCCGGCCTTGCTGAAGACCAGGCGCAGATCGGCGGCTGTGCGGTTGCGGTTGTCGGTGAAGGCCTCCACCAGCACCGCCACGCCCCCGGGGCCATAACCCTCGTAGCGCACCGCCTCCAGGCTGTCCCCCGGCCCACCGGCCTGACCACTGCCCTTGGCGATGGCCCGTTCAATGTTGCTGTTGGGGACCCCGGCCGCCTTGGCCTTCTCGATGGCGGTGCGCAACTGAAAATTGCCCGCCGGATCGGCGCCTGCCCGTGCCGCCACGGTGATTTCCCGGCCGAGGCGGGTGAACACCGCCCCGCGCTTGGCGTCCACCACGGCCTTGGTGCGCTTGATCTGAGCCCATTTGCTGTGACCTGCCATGGCAGAAGCGGATCGAGAGGGACAGAACGGGAGGGGAGGAAAAAGGAGGGGCAGGGGGAGGGCCTCGCGAGCGCCGTCACCCGGCACGGAGACACGGTGTTCCGGCAGGAATCTCAACCGGCGGCGTCGATGACCAGCCGGGGTCGAAGGCCACCGCTGTCGGCCATCTCGGCCAGGCCTGCCAGCTTGCCATCCGGATCGACCATCAGAACAGCGCTGCCCGGTGGCCAGGCCTCCGCCGCCTCTTGGGAGCGCCCGCAGCGCCAGCCCGCCAGCGTCGCGGGGGTGAGGGGCTGGCGCGGCAGATGGGAGAGCACCGTCAGGGGATCCAGGGGCGTGGGGGGCGGGGAGGTCAGGGCGTCCAGTCGCACGCAGTCGGCCAGGGAAAAGCCCAGGGCACGGGTGCGCCGCAGGCTGGCCAGGGCGGCACCACAGCCCAGGAGGTCTCCCAGATCCCTGGCCAGGGATCGGATGTAGGTGCCGGCGGAGCAAAGAACCTCCAGCTCCAGCAAACCGGTCGCCGGGTCCCAGCGGATCAGGTCGAGCTGATGCAGGG
Organism: Cyanobacteriota bacterium; assembly: GCA_046340515.1. GTDB lineage: Bacteria > Cyanobacteriota > Cyanobacteriia > PCC-6307 > Cyanobiaceae > Cyanobium. The sequence continues at coordinate 33,008 of JBKDTB010000203.1, forward strand.
TGACCGGACGGGCAGGGAGGACGACAGCCTGGCCTTCGCGGGCCAGGGCGTAGGCGCGGCGGCCCTGGACATGCACGGCGGAATAGGCGGGCGGGCGTTGTTGAATGGCTCCGCGAAACGGGGCCAAAGCCGCCTCCAAGGCAGCGGGATCAAGGGACGGGGGCAGAGGGTGATCGGAGAGGACCGTGCCCTGGAGATCGTCCGTGTCGGTCCGAACCCCGAGCTGAATGGTGGCTTGGTATCCCTTCTCGCCTTGGAGATACGGCAAGAGGCGCGTGGCGGGGCCCAGGGCAATCGGCAGGACACCCGTCACGGCAGGATCCAGGGTGCCCCCATGGCCGACCCGCTTCAATCCATAGGCTCGGCGGACCCGAGCCACACAACTGTGGGACGTGGGCCCGGCCGGCTTGTCGAGGGCGAGGAATCCGCAGATCACCTGCCGGAACGGGCGCGGGGCGACACGAACGGAGGGACCTCAGCTGGCGACAACGCTGACCCGCTTGCGGTTGCGGAGGGAGCGCTTGATGCTCTCGAAGCGCACCACGCCTCCGGTGAGGGCAAAGAGGGTGTCGTCCGTGCCGCGACCCACATTCAGGCCAGGCAGCACGGATGTGCCCCGTTGGCGAATGAGGATCGCCCCGGCGGGGACCGTTTCACCGCCATAGGCTTTCACGCCAAGGCGTTTGGCATTGGAGTCGCGGCCGTTTCGGGTGGAACCTGTGCCTTTCTTGTGGGCCATCGGATGGAAGCAGGAGAATTGAGGTTAAGAGCCTGTTGTTCAAGAGGCGGGGGGTCAAGCCACCGGCTGACCACCGACACGGATCGATCGCACCATCACACGGGTGAGTTCCTGGCGGTGGCCGGTCTTGCGGCGGGTTTTCTTCTTGCGACGCATCTTGTAGACCAGGATCTTGGGCCCCCGACGGTGCGCCAGCACGGCCAGCTCCACCGTGGCGTCCTTGACGTAAGGCTGGCCCAGGGTGGTGCCCCCGGAACCCTTCACGAGCAACACGGTGTCCAGCGTGACCAGGCTGTCCACAGCCGCGTCGATCCGGTTGAGGTCCAGGTAGCGGTTGGGCTGGAGCCACACCTGCTGGCCTCCGGCATCAACGATCGCGTACACCGAGCCGTCCGGGGCGTCGGGCGACGGGGCGGCGCTGGATTCGGCGGCGGATGCCTTGGCGGAGCTGGCGCTGGCGGGTGGGCTGGCGTCAACAGCCGTGGAGGCGGCCGTGGACGGGGCTGTGGAGGTGGAAACGCTCATGGGCGGAGGGGCCGCCGGACAGGCTGGGGTGGGAAACCCCGATTCGGCCTGAACCGATGGCAATCGGAAGACAAACAAAGATCTTCCCGTTACGTCCGCCGATTCGTCAACATTTGAGGGCACCCCCCCCGGTCCGCTGGTGTTCCATCCAGATGCGTGATCCCGCCTTGACCCTGGCCAGCCTCCTGCGCACTCCTGCCCTGCGGGAGGCCAGTGCCCTGTGGCTGAAATCCGGTCGCTACGCCCTGGTGCCCCTGGGGGACAGCAGCGATCCGGTGACGGCCTTGCGTGCCGCCCGTGAGCAGGTGGATGCTTTGTTGCTGGAGCAGGGGGCCTTCCCGGCACAGGTGTACCAGGCCCTTCGCGACCAGGGGATCCTCTTGCCTGCGGTGGTGATCGGTGGGGTGAGCGGACGGATTGAGTATCACGATGCCGAGGTGCATCTGCCAGCGGATCAACTGGAGCAGCTCCCTTACAGCCTGGATGCGGCGGTGTCACGCATTGTCCGCCGGGGCTTGCTGCGCGGGAGAAATCTGGGGCCGGAATCGGCTGCGGATGCGGAGGAACATTGGAAGCTGGACAATCGCCTCAACGATCGACTCGGTTATCTGGGGGTGTATTACAAGCGAGACCCGGACCGATTTTTTCGCCGTCTTCCGGAAACGGAGCGGGAAGAACTTGTGCGCTCCTTGACACGCACCTACCGCGACCTGTTGGTGAGTTACTTCCGGGATCCAGCCGCAGCGAACCAGGCCCTGGAAAGCTTTGTCAACACAGCCTTCTTTGCCGATTTGCCCATCACGACAACTGTTGAGATTCACATGAATTTAATTGATGGCTTCTGGAAACAGCTTAAGCTTGAAGGCCACAAGAATGACTTTCTCCAAGATTACCGTTTGGCACTCCTGGATGTGATGGCGCATCTTTGTGAGATGTATCGTCGATCCATTCCCCCAGATCGACCCATGACCACCTCTCTCGATTCACACAATCTTCTCAAGGAGTCTGTTTAAGATGCCAGCCCGAAAAACCTACATCTTGAAGCTTTACGTTGCTGGAAACACTCCAAACTCCATGCGAGCTTTGAAAACCCTGCGAAATATCCTCGAGACGGAATTCCGGGGCGTCTATGCCTTGAAGGTGATTGATGTCGTGAAAAATCCCCAGCTTGCAGAAGAGGATAAAATTTTGGCAACTCCCACCCTGGCCAAAATTTTGCCTCCCCCTGTTCGGCGGATCATCGGCGATCTCTCCGATCGTGAGCGCGTGCTGATTGGCCTGGATCTTCTTTACGAAGAGCTGGTTGATGAGAACTTCAATCTTGAGGAGGCGCCTGGCCAAGCCAGCCCCGAACCGTTGAGGGAACAGACGCTCCGCGATCCAAGCGGAGATCCCATGCAACCCACCTGAAACATTCTCCCGTCGCTTCCGTTATCCATTGCCCCCCCTCTCTCCGTCCATGCAGGATCCAAACCATCCCCATGCCTCCTCCAACACCCTGGCTCAGGTGCAGAAGCTACCAACAGGGATCGAAGGTTTTGATGACATCTGTCATGGTGGGCTGCCGATTGGTCGATCAACCTTGATCAGCGGCACATCCGGCACTGGCAAAACGGTTTTTTCCCTCAATTTTCTTTATAATGGGATTCGAGATTTTAACGAGCCAGGAATCTTCGTCACTTTCGAAGAGTCACCCCTCGACATTCTGCGGAATGCGGCCAGCTTTGGATGGAACCTACAGGATATGGTGGAGCAAGACAAGCTCTTTCTCCTCGATGCCTCTCCGGATCCTGAGGGACAAGACGTGGCAGGAAGTTTTGATCTGTCTGGCCTAATCGAACGCATTAACTATGCCATTCGCAAATATAAAGCCAGACGAGTTGCCATTGATTCCATCACGGCTGTATTTCAGCAATATGATGCCATATCCGTCGTCAGGAGGGAGATTTTTCGCCTGATTGCTCGCCTGAAGGAAATTGGTGTCACCACAGTAATGACCACTGAGCGGATCGATGAATACGGCCCGATCGCTCGCTATGGAGTAGAAGAGTTTGTCTCCGACAATGTGGTCATCCTCAGGAACGTGCTGGAGGGTGAACGGAGAAGGCGTACCGTTGAAATTCTAAAGTTACGAGGCACAACCCACATGAAAGGAGAATTCCCTTTCACCATGGGCAGCCATGGCGTCAGTATTTTCCCGCTGGGCGCCATGCGCCTGACACAGCGGTCTTCCAACGTTCGTCTGAGCTCGGGTGTGCCAAGACTGGATGAAATGTGTGGTGGCGGCTTCTTCAAAGACTCGATTATTCTGGCCACAGGTGCAACGGGAACAGGCAAGACTTTATTAGTAAGTAAATTTGTTGAAGATGCCTGCCGCAGCAAGGAGAGAGCCATCCTTTTCGCCTACGAGGAATCCCGGGCTCAACTCTTGCGCAATGCCACCAGCTGGGGCATTGACTTTGAGCAGATGGAACAGGATGGTTTGTTGAAAATCATCTGTGCCTATCCCGAATCCACGGGCTTAGAGGATCATTTGCAAATCATCAAAACTGAAATTAGTCAGTTCAAGCCATCGCGAATGGCCATCGATTCCTTGTCAGCCCTGGCACGTGGCGTGAGCCATAACGCCTTCAGGCAGTTTGTGATTGGCGTGACAGGCTATGCAAAGCAAGAAGAAATTGCAGGCTTCTTCACGAACACATCGGAAGAATTCATGGGCAGTCATTCCATTACAGACTCCCACATATCTACGATCACGGATACAATTTTACTCCTGCAATACGTTGAAATCCGTGGTGAGATGGCCAGGGCTCTCAATGTGTTCAAGATGCGTGGTTCCTGGCATGACAAAGGCATCCGCGAATTTGTGATCACGGGCAACGGACCTGAAATCAAGGATTCCTTCACGAATTTTGAGCGCATCATCAGCGGCGTCCCCCATCGCATCAGCGTTGATGAGCGCAGCGAGCTTTCTCGCATCGTGCGCGGCGTCGAGGACAGCTGAAACGGCACACACTTTGCAAGGTGGCCATGCTCCCCATGCGCCGGCAAGGAATTTATGAAAAACTTGTTACAGAATTGTATACTGCGTATGGAAGGTGAGCGACGGCGTCATACGCAGGTCGTCATTAATGCCGATGATTTTGGTTACGGATCGTCTGTCAACGCCGCCATCCAGGAAGCGGCTCAAAAACGGTGCATCAGCAGTGCCACCATTATGGCCAATGGTCCGGCTGTTTCTGAGGCTTTGGCTATGGTGCCTCACCTGCCTGAGATGAGCTTTGGCGTTCATCTCAACTTGACAGAATTTTCACCTTTGCAGCCTGTTTCCTCCTTCCAGGCCGTCGGTCTGGTTGACGCAGAAGGGCACTTCCTTGGCAATGGGTTTCGAAACGTGCGGCCTTCTCCAAGGATCTTGGAAGTTTGCTACGAAGAGCTGGATCAACAACTGCTCAGTCTGCATGAAAAAGGTCTCAGGCCTTCCCATTTGGATTCTCATCACCACATCCACACCATTCCCTGGCTTTTACCAGTCGTTTGGCAGCTACAAAAAAAATACAAGATATTCCGTCTACGCAATACCTTAAATATCTATCCATCTGGTCGGACAAATTCAGCCAGGCTGCGATTGCTGGCAGCAAAAAAGCTCTGGCAATCCATGAGCCACCTGTTGGGATCAAAGATGCCACAACGTTTTTCTTCTCTGCAAGTGTTTATGGATGCCCCCCTGCGTCCAGAGTTCGCGACCGCTTCCAGTCTTGAACTCATGTGTCATCCTGGCCAGGCTGGGTTTGATGCAGAAACGCAGCAGTTGCTCCACAAGGGACCTTCCGTTTTGCCTGCGGGCTACACTTTGGTGAATTATTGTGAGTTGCTCAAGGTCTAACAAAAATGCCTGAAGTTTTTCGGTTCAGACTGGAAAGCAGCGACTGAATTGGTCGCGAATCAAGCTTGTGTTAAAATATTCACAAATCTGCTGTTTGCCGTGAAGCCGATCCGGCTCGCTGTTGTCGCTGGGCATCCCGTCCAATACGTTGCCCCTTGGTTGGCCCAACTGGCCCAGGAGAAAATTGTTGAGTTGCATGTCTTTTATCTTTGGGACTTTGGTGTTGTTGAGACAAAAGATCCGGGCTTTGGCATTACCCTCGAATGGGATATTCCCCTGCTAGATGGCTATTCTTATAGCTTCGTGCCAAACATCGCAGCAGATCCAGGGAATCACCATTTTTGGGGTTATGTCAATCCTTCCCTCGCTCGCCTGGTTTCAGCATGGAAGCCTGATGTAATTTTCTTGATGAATTATGCCTTTTTTTCCTACCTACTCTTTTTGCTTGATGTGCGCACTTGGAGAGTGCCAATCATCTTTCGTGGCGACTCTCATGATGTCGGCAGAGAATTAACGCTACGCGAACTCTTCACCAGCTTGATTCGCAAACTTGTTTTCTCTCGATTTTCAGCCTTTTTGGACGTCGGTGAGAACAATAGAAATTATCTTTTATCCTCCAACGTGCCACGCCGAAAGCTCTTTCATACTCCTCACGCTATTGACAACAAGCGTTTTCAAAATGCTCGCAATATGGCACTGCCTGAGGGCAAGAAGCTGCGTGACAAACTTTCGATTCGTGAGGATCAGACACTGATTGCCTTTGTTGGCAAGTTGATCCCTATCAAGCGTCCGTTTGATTTGATACGCGCCTTCTCCCTCCTCCCACCAGAGATCCGCTGTCAGGCGGCTTTATTGTTTGTTGGCGAGGGCAGATTGAAGACAGAACTTCGCGCTCTCTGCAGCAAACATAAGCTGGAAAACGTTCACTTTTTGAATTTTCAGAATCAATTGGCAATGCCTTCTGTCTATTCCGCATCCGACTTGCTGGTGTTGCCCTCCCAGCAGGAAACCTGGGGTCTTGTTGTGAATGAGGCCATGAATCTCTCCTGTCCAGCTCTGGTCAGCGATCATGTTGGTTGTGCCCCAGATCTGATTTTGCCTGATCAAACCGGATGGGTTTTCCCAACAGGCGATATTTTTGCCTTACGGAACTTCCTCACGAAAGCAATTTCCAATCCCGAACAACTAAAATTGATGGGCTCTAACGCTGCCGAACGGATATGTCTGTATTCATATGAGTCGGTTACCGCAGGATTGTATCAAGCTTTGAGGCGTGTTTCCCCCGGCAAAATGCCCCTCGAGGTGCAACGGGAATCTAGGTTGCCAATTGGCGAAAATCGGCGATGACAGATGCTTGATTTCGGAGAATGGAAAGCAAATTCAAGCGATTGGTTCTTCTCCGCTCGTCTTCACACATCACCAAAACGCTGTCTGGACCATCAAAGAATGCTGTGAGGGTGTCAGCGCTCTCGGCCAATCCGAGCGCGAGTTCCTGATAACGGCTGACACCTTCTGCAAGGGGTGTGAGGCCGTTTAAAACCTTCCACATGGCAGCCTCGCTCTGCCGTTCAAACAACACCGGATCAACGAATCCCTCCCCTCCTAAAACAGTCCTGGGCAAATCCCCTTTCTCGGCCAGGCGCGAGGCCCTTTGCACAACCGATTGCAGCTGACCCAGGTTCCCCTCCCGACGCAATGTCTGCAGCAGCAGAACCCTGGCTCGCCCGTCACAGACGTCCCGGAGAAGGCGCTTCTGATCCAGCGGCTCCTGACCGACCACCGCCTGCACAATGTCTTGGTCGAAGCCTTCCTCCACAAGCAGACTGCTCAGCCGTTGTCTCAGCAGCTCTTCCAAATCGCCACACAGGACGTCCGCGTCGCTGTCGCTCTGCAAAAAAATCTCCAACCACTGACGCGCCGCCCGTTCCAGGAAGGCAACGCCATCCAGAACCCAGTTCTTTCGCCAAAGAATCTGCAGCAGGCCATTGCCTGCCCGCCGCAAGCCATAGGGATCGGAAGATCCACTGGGACGCTGCCCTCGAGAGAAAATGCTCAGCAGCAATTCAAAACGCTCGGCCAGGGCCAACACCGCACCCGCGTCTGATTCCGGCAGGTCATCTGTCGCGAAGCGGGGGCGGTAGTGCTCCAGCACAGCGAGGGCCACCGCCCGACTTTCTCCCTCCGCCAACAGATATTTCGCCCCCATGATGCCCTGTAATTCGGGAAACTCACCCACCATCTGACTGACCAAATCGTGTTTGCACAGATGGGCCGCCCGCCGGGCATGATGCGCCGTCTCCTCCGGCAGACCCAGGAACTCCAGGAGCACATCCGTGCACCACTCGAGTCGTTCTGTGCGATCCCGCAGGCTGCCCAGTCCCTCGGCAAAGGTGACACGGGAGAGCGCTTCGCGGCGATCAATGCTGGCCACCGCGTGATCGGCCTGGAGGAAGAAGGCCGCATCGGCCAGGCGCGCACGCAGCACCCGTTCATTGCCACGCCGCACCGTGGCCGCCGCCGCCGGCAGACCGTTGCCCACGCAGAGAAAACGGGGCAGCAGCGTTCCCTCCGCCCGCAACGCCAGAGGGTCGCCCGGGGTGGTGCGGTCGAGCAAGGGCACATAGCGCTGATGGATCCGCATCACTGTGCAGAGCACCTCCGGCGGCAGGGACAGAAAGGCTCCATCCATCGATCCCTCCACCACCAACGGCTGCTCCACCAGATCCACCAGTTCCTCAAACAAGGCCTCCGGCAGATCCAGCCGCGCCCCTTCCCCCGCCGCCGCGAACAATTGCTCCCGGATGGCCGCGCCCCGAGCGTGGCGGTCGACCAACACCCCCGCCGCCGCCAGGATGGCCTCGTATGCCGCCGCCTCTGGAATCTCCACCGGCTCGGGCTGCAGGCGATGGCCCCGGCTCAGCCGTCCACTTGTGATCGGCGGATCGCAGTCGGGCAGCCGCACGGGAATGACCTCCCGATCCAGCAACGCCGCCAGCCAGCGCACAGGGCGGCTGAAGCGACTCTCTCCCTGCCCCCAGCGCATGAATCGCCTCCCCTGGAGACTCCAGATCCACCCGGGGATGAGTTCCGCCAGAACCTCAGCCGTCGGCCGTCCCGGTTCCCGCGTGCGCGCGTAGACGAAGGGGCCCTTGGCGGTCTCGCGAACCTCGAGCTGGTCCACACGCACCCTGCATCGCCGGGCAAAACCCTCGGCGGCGGGGGTGGGGGAGCCGTCGCGAAACGCCTGCTCGGCCGGTGGTCCCTTGTGCTCCCGCTCCGCGTCGTCCTGCTGGGGCGGAAGCCCCTCCACGCGCACCGCCAGTCGACGGGGGGTGCTGGTGCTCCACACAGGGGCATGGGGGAGCCGGGCGCTCGCCAGGTCCTCCGTCAGCCGAACGTGCAGCTGGGGAAGGGCGAGGCGGGCAAAATCCGCCGGCAGCTCCTCCGTGCCGATCTCCAACAGGAATGAGGCCATCCACGGGCGCCAGAGCGCAGCTGAGCTGCTCCCGACTGTATGGAAGCGTGGGCACCGGGGGGAGGCTTGCCGCCAGCGTCACAATGCGTCCGATTCGGGCGCAGGGATGGCCGCAATGGACAATGACGAGAGACAAGGGTCCTGCCGGATGGCTCCTCGTCTGCGCTGGTCACCCCGTGGCCCCCGGCACACCCCCGTCGGCCCCGCCCTGGCCTGGCCCCTTCTGGTGGCAGCGGGCCTGGCCTGGGGACTGCCCGGCGCAAGCGAGCCGAAGCGTTACGACCCGGACAAGGACACCTGCCAGACCCAAGCGATCCGGCAGGCTTATCAAGCCAATCTGCTCCCCTGGCAGGATCAGCCGGAGGTGGTGCTGCAGCGACTGCGCCAACTCCAGGCGGCCATGACCCGCGACACCCTGCGGGAATGCCAGGCCCGGGGACTCATGGGCCCTGGCGAAGCGGCCTCCCTGGAAGCGGAACTCGGCATCGGCGCCCCCTCCGGCACCGCCCCTGCCCCATCCCAGCCCGCTCAATCGCCCACGCGCCCGTAAAGGGCCCGCGGCTGACCCAGGCGCCAGGCCCAAAGCTGGTCGCCCCAGCTGAAATGCCACCACTCCCCCGGGTGCTGGGCGAAGCCCGCCTCCCCCATCACCTCCGCCAGCAACTGTCGGCGTTGATGCCAACCGGCCGCCGGGCCGCGAGGATCGGCGGCGGCGGCGGCGGCGTGGTGAAGGGGATGGGAGACGGGTCCGATGGCATCGATGGCACCACCCATGTCCAGGGGGTCGCCGCCGTCGCTGGCCAGGGTCAGATCCACGGCGGCTCCGGTGCTGTGGGGCGGAGGAGTGGCCGGATCCTCGCTGGGGGGAGCCCAGAAGCCAGCCACCTCCTGGCGCACCGCCTCCCAGGCGGGTCCAGCACCCTCCGGGTCCAGCCCCCGCTCCCGGCAGGTCTGCGCTGTGGCGTGGGCCACCATGAAGCGCTGCACGGCCACCGGCCTCCAGGCATCAAAGATCGCCAGCCGCCAGCTGGGCTCCCGCCCTTGCAGCAACCGCTGGGCCCGCAGCAATCGCTCCACCACCTCCAGGCGCAACCGGAACGGACAGACCCCCTCGCCGTAGGGGGCGCCCAGGGATGCATAGGGATGGGGTACGAGCCGATGGAGGGTCGGGGGGAGAGACACCAGGGGTTCTCCCCCCTCGACGATCGGGATGGGACTCCAGGGGCGAAGCGCCATGACCTCTGCGGCGATGGCCTGAACCTAGGCCCCTCCTGGCGCACGGACGGGACAGGACAGGGACCTCAATTCAACTGGGCCGCCTCCACAAACCGCTGGCGCTGGGCCTCCAGGGCCTGGCGGAGCAACGGCACTTCCGTCAACCCGGGATCCCGGGCGATCAACTCCCAAGCCACACGGCGCGCCTCTTCCAACACCTCACCGTCCTCGCTGAGGGAGGCCAGGGCCAGATCCGGCAGTCCCGACTGGGCCGTGCCGAGGATCTGGCCTGGCCCCCGCAGGCGCAGGTCCATCTCGGCGATCTCGAACCCATCGGTGCTGCCCACCAGCACCTCCAGCCGCTGGCGAGCCAGGGAACCGCCGCCCGCGTTCATGAGCAGACAGTGGGACACCGCGGCGCCCCGTCCCACCCGTCCGCGCAGCTGATGGAGCTGGGCCAGGCCGAAGCGCTCCGCATGCTCGATCACCATCACGCTGGCCTCCGGCACATCCACGCCCACCTCAACCACCGTGGTGCTCACCAACACCTGGGTGGCTCCCGTGGCAAAGGCCTCCAGGGCTCGCTGCTTCTCCTCGCTGGACAGCCTGCCGTGCAGCAGGCCCACCGATAGGTCAGGGAATTCCTCTTCCGCGAGCTGGCGATGCACCTCCACCGCAGAACGCAGATCGAGCTTCTCGCTCTCCTCCACCAGGGGCAACACCACATAAGCCCGCTGCCCCAGATCCACCTGCTCCCGGATGAGTTGCCAAGCCACAGGGCGTTCCTCCTCCCGCAGCAGTCGGGTGCGCACAGGGGTGCGCCCCGGTGGCAGCGCATCAATCTGGCTCACCTCCAGATCGCCGTGCACCGAAAGCGCCAGGGTGCGGGGGATGGGCGTGGCGGTCATGGTCAACAGGTGGGGCTGCAGCCCCTTCGCCAGCAGGCGGTTGCGCTGGCGCACGCCGAAGCGATGCTGCTCATCAACCACCACCAGGCCCAGTCGCTGGAATTGCACGGGATCCTCCAGGAGGGCATGGGTGCCCACCAGAAGCTGCAGTTGACCGTTGAGCAGATCCTGGAGCAATGGGCGCCGGCGGCGGGTGGGGGTGGAGCCCGTGAGCAGGGCCGAGCTGACATGCAGCTGGTCCAGCCAGGGGGCCAGCTTGCGCAGGTGCTGCTCCGCCAGCACCTCCGTGGGGGCCATCAGGGCTCCCTGGCAGCCGGATTCAATGGCCGTCAGCAGGGCCGCCAGGGCCACCACGGTTTTGCCGCTGCCCACATCGCCCTGGAGCAGACGGGCCATGGGCTGGGGCTGGGCGAGATCCTGGCGGATCTCCGCCAGCACCCGGTTCTGGGCCGCCGTGAGGGGGAAGGGAAGCAGGGCCAGGAAGCGGCCCATCAGGCTCTCCTGGCCGTCTCCCCCGAGGAGGGGAGGCGCCTCTCGGGCCCGCAGGCGCTCGCGCCGCAGCCCCAGGGCCAGCTGCAACAGAAGGAATTCGTCAAACACCAAACGGCGGCGCGCCTGCCGCAGCCGCTCCGGATTCGCGGGGCGGTGGATCTGCTCCAAGGCGTCCGCCCGCGGGAGAAGGTCAGCGATGGACTCCCGCAGGGCCCGGGGCAAGGGATCAGGCCAGTGGCGCACCATGGGCAGCACCCGGGCGATCGCCCGTCGCAGGGCTTCCGCCGTGAGTCCTTCGGTGAGGGAATAGACCGGAACCAGGCGGCCGATCGCCTCGGAACGCACGGGACTGGACGGGCTCTCCAGCACCTCGATCAACGGATCATGAAGGCTCAGCCCCCGGGGGTTCTCCCGCACCAGGCCGCTCACGGCCACCGTGCACCCCGGCGGGTAGAGACGGGCCTGGCTCTTCAGCCAACCCGGACTGGCGAAGCGGCGACCGGCGAAGAAGCGACTCACCCGCAGGCGACCGGTTGCATCCTGCAGCTGCAGCTCCAGGATCGAGAGATTGGGATTTTTCGGACTGGTCAAGGTGGTGCAGCGTCGCACCGTCGCCACCACGGTGGCCGTGCGGCCCGCCTCCAGGGCGTCGATGCGCACCAGGTTGGCGTAGTTGAGGTAGTCGCGGGGGACGTGCCTCAGCAGATCCTCCACCAGAAACAAGCCCAGGCTGGCCAGGCGCGTGGCCAACTTGGGGCCGATGCCGGGCACGTCCCCCAGGGGAGTGGAGGGCTCCAACCGCCCGGTGGAAGCGGGGGCGGGGGCCGGCGTGTCGACCAGCCGAAGACGCGGGGGCGCCACGGGCAGGGGGGGACGGAGGCGGCATTGCAGAGCGTGCAACCCTTGACGCAACTGGCACACCAGCCGCTGGCGCTCAGCGGCGCTGAGCTGGTCGTAGCGCTCGAAGCCCTGGCGCAGGCTGTCGAGCCGCCGCTCCTCCACCTCCCCCAGTCCCTCTGGCGGGGCCTGGAGCGAGCGCCGCACAAAGCCGCTGAAGGTGTCGGCCCGACCCCGCAGATCGCCGAATCCCCGATCGGCCTCCAGCTCACAGGCCTTCTGCAGCGGACCACACCAGGCCCGCAGGACCGGCGGGCAGGGGGTCAGATCCCCGAGGGAGGGTTCAGCTGGCTGTCGTGACGCCACAGGCGTTCGGCATGGTGGGCCTGCAGACGGCGCTGCAAGCGCTGATGAGACTCGGCCATTTTGAGGATCTCCTGGCGATGGTGCAGCAGCCGCCGGCGACAGGTGCGCAGTCGGGGTTGTTCCATCTCCAGATCCACCGTGCGCAGGAGCACCCCGAGGGGAGCCTGCAGATGGCGTCCCGCCTCGTGGGGAAGCAGGGGGAGACGCAACAGATTGGCCGGGGCTCCATGGGATTCGATTTGGCCGCTGAGCACGGAATCCAGCAGGCGCACGGGAACCACCGCCGGTAGCAGGCCGGCCCGCATCAGTTCCATGTTCACGCCGTGGGAGAGATTGCGCAGGCGGCGCTGGAGCGCCACCTCAAAACCTTCCAGCCAATGGATCAGAAGAACCGGATCCCGGGGCAATTGGGCGTCGGACCAGAGGGAATCGGCCGAGGAGGGAACGTCCGACGGAGCGGACAGTTCCTCCACCAGCCAGGCGGCCCAGGGCGGCAAGTCGTCGTCGGCCTCGGCGTCGTCCTGTTCGGCCGTGCCGGAGGGGTTGTCCGCGGGGTCGGGGAGGCGGCCAAGGTTCTCCGGAGCCAGCCGCCCGAGGGGCCAAAGGCCAGGAGTGGAGAGGGGCGGGGCCAGATTGAGCTGGATCGAGCCAAGGGGAAGGGAAGGGCTGCCTTTCCCCGAGGACTCCGCTTCCGGGAAAGGTGCCTCCGGGGTCTCCACGTCCGCCAGGCTTGGCGCTTCTGGCTCATCGGGCTCGTCGTCTGGCTCCCCCAGGGTCCGGAGGGCATGACGCTGGCGCTCTCGGGCCATCTGACTGGCCAAATTCTGGAGTTGCTCCACGGTGAGCAGCGCACAGCAACTGGTGAGCAGTTTTTTCAGGCGCGCGTGCAACTGATGGCGCATCCGCAGAGGCAGTCGGCTGTAGCGGCGGGGGTGCACCTGGGTGGCCATGTGGGCGCAGGCCTGATCCAGTCCGGAGGGGAGCACCTCCCGCAGCACCTGCATGTAGAGGGCCAGATCACGGTAGAGATGGGGGATCTGCTGGTCCAGCCTGGCCTGGATGGCCCCGAGGGGATGAATGGCGGGACCGGCAGGTTCCCCCACTTCAGGCAGCCTTGCCCATCGCGGCGACTTCGGCGGCAAAATCACTCTGCTCCACCTCAATGCCTTCGCCGAGTGTATAGCGTGTAAAACGTCGCACGCGAATGTTCTCGCCGGTTTTACCGGAGGTCTGCTTCACCAGTTCACCCAGGGTCAACGTGTTGTCACGGATGAAGGGTTGGTCGAGCAGGGCCAATTCCTTAAGCCGCTTGCCAATGCGACCCTCAACAATTTTCACCTTCATCTCTTCTTTTTTGCCGGCCAGATCATCCCGCCCCATCTCGATGGTTTTTTCCCGTTCCCTCACAGCCTCAGGGATGTCGTCGACGCTGACATACTCCACATTGGGGCAGGCAGCAATCTGCATGGCCACGTTGCGGACCAGCTCCTGGAACAAATCCCCGCGGGCCACGAAATCCGTCTCGCAGTTCACCTCAACCAACACGCCCACGCGGCCGCCGGTGTGGATGTAGCTGCCAACCATGCCCTCAGCCGCTGTGCGGCCAGCCTTCTTTTCCGCACTGGCAATTCCCTTTTGCCGCAGCCATTCGATGGCTTTCGTGATGTCGCCGGCGGATTCCTTGAGGGCTTTCTTGCAATCCATCATGCCGGCGCCCGTTTTGTCGCGCAGGTCCTTGACGAGCTTGGCGCTGATCTCAGCCATGGGAAGGGGGGAAGGGAGCGGAGGACAACAGGGAAAAGGGCGGGGACAAGGAGGGGCTCAGCCCTCCTCCTCCTGACGATCCTGGGAGCCGTGGCGGCCCTCGTTGATGGCATCGGCGAGACGGCCCAGCACAAGCTGAACGGACCGAACCGCGTCATCGTTGCAGGGGATCGGCACGTCGCAGAGATCCGGGTCGCAGTTGGTGTCCAGCATCGACACCAGGGGAATGTCCAGCTTCCGACATTCCAGAACGGCGTTGGTTTCGCGCCGTTGATCCACGAGAACCACCACATCGGGAAGGCGACGCATGGTCTTCAGACCGCCGAGATACTTCTGCAGGCGGTCCAACTCGCGGCGCAACACAGCGGCTTCCTTCTTCGGACGCATGGCGATCGCTCCGGAGGATTCCATGCGCTCCAAATCCTTCAAGCGATCAATCCGAGCGCGCATGGTGCTCCAGTTGGTGAGCATCCCCCCCAACCAGCGCTGATTGACATAGGCAGCACCACAGCGACTGGCTTCCTGGGCGATCACCTCGGAGGCCTGCTTCTTGGTGCCAACAAACAAAAACCGTTTGCCACTGCGGGAGGCGTTGCGCACCCACTTGTAGGCATTGTTCATGCAGACGGCGGTCTGCACCAGATCAATAATGTGAACACCATTGCGCGCGCAATAGATATAGCGCGACATCTTTGGGTTCCAGCGACGGGTCTGGTGGCCAAAATGGGCACCAGCCTCCATCATCTCGGCGAGCGTGACGACAGCCATGGGAGAGGGTTTCGGGTTGACCTTCCACCTGCCAGGGATGGGACCGAAGCGGCCTGCATCACCCGAAACGCGCAGGTGTGTGGAATGGATGGACCTGGCCAACCTACCAAACGGTCAGCGCAGGCCCTGGCGGCGCGCTTCGGCAAACAGTTCGCGCACCCCCAGGCGGTTGAGGGGCAACCGCAGCAGCTCCATGGCCCAGCGCGCCTGCCCGTGGCGAAGGAGCCAGGCCAGCAAGGGGCGCAGGCTGCGCTCATTCATGAGCCCCCCGAGGGTGAGCAGCTCCCAGAGGAGGCGATGCAGCCAGGTGTACTGAACAATGAAGCGCACCCGGCGGCTGGGATGCTTGCGGAAGAACACCAGGGCCATCTTCGCCCGCTCCCGCTCCACCCGCACCAGATCAGGAATCTGCTCCAGGGAGAGGGCCGGATGCCAGTGGTAGCCCACCGCCTCCGGGGCGCGCACGAGCACGACGCCCAGCTGGCGCAGCCGCTCGCCCAGTTCCAGATCTTCCCAGCCGTAGAGATGGAAACCGGTGTCAAACAGGCCCGCCCGCTCCAGCAGGTCGCGATCGATGGCCACGTTTCCCGTGGCGAAGTAAGCCCAGGAGAGGTCGGTGAGTTTGTGGGGCTCGCTGGAGGGGTTGTCGAAATTGGCGGTATTGACGACGGCGCCGTAGGTGAAGCACAGACGATCACCCCGCCGCCGCCAGGCCGCCGCCAGGGCCCGGGCGTGGCAGGTCAGGAAGGTGGGCGTGACCACCAGATCGCTGTCGATGAAGACGATCACATCGCCGCAAGCCTCCCGCACCCCCCGATTGCGCCCCTCGGCCGGACCGCCGTGCTCCTGGCGGATCAGGCGAACGTGGGGCAGCTCCGCGGCGTGGGCGCCCAGCCAGGACACCGTGTCATCGTTGGAGCCATCGTCCACCAGCACCACCTCATACCGTTCCACGGGAGGCTCGATCCGCTGCGCTTCCAGGGCCCGGAGGCATTGGCGCAGGATCGGCAGCCGGTTGTAGGTGGGGATGACGACGCTGAGAAACATGGATGGGGCCGGCATGGAAAAGGGGGGATCCGCTGGATCCCCCCCGCCCGAAGCTCCTGCAAGGAGCCCAAAGGGTGGGGCGTCAGTCGGCGGCGCCGCCGTTGCTGGCGGTGCCGGTCACGCCGTTGCCAGCCCCTTCACCACGGCCATCGTTGCGGAGCTTGCGCTTCTTGAACTTGCGGGCGTAGGCGCGGTTGCGCTCCTGTTTTTCCTTCTTGAGATTGCGGCGTTTGGCCATGCGCGAGCGGCTTTGGAATGGATGGTAACAACCTTAGCCAACCGCCCCTCTCGCCCCATCGGCGAAAACATCGGATCCCTCAGCCCGCGAGGGCGGGTTCCGCACTCCAGAGGCGCCCATCCTCCATCTGCACCAGACGGTCGGCCACATCCAGGATGCGGGGATCATGGGTGACCATCAGCACAGCGCAGCCCTGCTCCCGGGCCAGCGACTGGAGCAGCAACACCACATCCCGGCCCGTGCGGCGATCCAGGGCAGCGGTGGGTTCATCGGCCAGCAGGAGCCGGGGTTCCGCCGCCAGGGCCCGGGCGATGGCGACACGCTGCTTCTGCCCACCGGAGAGATCATGGGGCAGTTTTCCCATGTGATCCTCCAGGCCCACCGCTCGCAGCCACTGGCGCGCCAGGTCCCGCCGCACCCGGTAGGTCAATCCTGGCAGCAGGTCGGAGCCCATCTGCACGTTCTGCTCGGCGGTCAGACAACGCAAGAGGTTGTGACCCTGGAAGATCATGCCGATCTGGCGCCGGATCCGCTGCCGCTCCCCCCGGCCGCATCCCTGCAGCTCCTGGCCCAGCACCCGCACCGAGCCCTCCATCACCTGACGCAGGGCCCCCACCAGGGTGAGCAGGGTGGTCTTGCCGCAGCCCGAGGGACCCGTGAGCAACACCACCTCCCCCGGCTGGATCCGCAACTCCACCGATTGGAGCACCTGGCGTCGGGTGGCCCCCCGGCCATACCAATGGCTCAAGCCGTCCACGTCCACCGCTGGTGTGTTGTCGTCTGGCATGGGCATCGGTTCAGAAGATTTCCGCAGGATCCGCATCAGCCAGCTTGCGCATGGCCAGCAGGGCGGAGGCCATGCACATGGTGAAGATCATCGCCAGCACCACAAGGGAGCGCAAACCATCCATCTGCACCGGCAGTCCTGTGCCCTTGCGCACCATCACATAGAGGGCCTGACCCGCCAGCCAGGCGGGGGCATAGCCCAGGACGGACAGCAGCAGCCCCTCCCGCGCCACAACAGCAAGGAGATCCTTGAGGGGATAGCCCATGGCCATGAGCGTGGCGTATTCCGGGAGGTGGTCGCTGACATCGGAATAAAGGATCTGATAGACGATCACACAACCCACCACAAAACCCATGGCGGCTCCCAAGGTGAAGATGAAGCCGATGGACGTGCTGCCGCGCCAATAATTGATTTCAAAGTCTTGAAAGCCTTTTTTGCTGTAGATCGCCACATCCTTCGGCAGCCGCCGCCGCAGGCGCTCCGCCACCGCCGCAGGGTCGGCGCCGGGTCGCAGGCGGATCAGACCCAGTTCAATGCTTCCCGGCGGGGTGTTGGGCAAGAGTTGGAGGAAGGTCTCGCCGCTGGTGAGCATGTTGCCGTCCGCGCCGAAGGAGGGGCCCAGGCTCACGAGCCCCGCCACCCGAATGCGCTTGCCCGCCACTTCCGTTTCCACCGTGCGGCCCTCCTTCATCCAGCGGGCGATCGGTCCGTATTCCGGCCGCGACTTTTGATCAAACAGCACCCGTCCGCGCTGGGTGAGCAACCCGGCCTGGTCTCCCAGGGCCGGCGCCAGAAACAGGGGATCCCCGGGCTCAAACCCCAGGGTGAGGATCGAGCGGGAGGCGCGAGTTTCGGGATTGCGCCAGAGCAGCTGGTTCCAATGCACGGGGCTGGTGCCAGCCACATCTGGATCCGCCATGGCCTGCACCAGGCGCCTTCGTGGGAAACCCGCCATGGCGATGGAGCTCATGGTGCGGGGGCTGATCACCACCAGATCGGCGTCAAAAAGCTTGTGGAGGGTGATGCTGGCGTCAAAGAGACCGTCGCGAAATCCCAGCTGCATGAACATCAGGATGCCGGCGAAGGAAATCCCCGCCAGGGCCACCGCCAGCCGGGCGGGTTGGCGAATGAGGAGCAGCCAGGCCAAGGGAATGCGCCGCCCCTGCCAGGGCAGGGAGGGCGTCATGGCGCGAGACGGCCAACCACTTTGAGGCCCGTCAGGCGGCGCACCCGCTGCGCATCCTCCGGCGTGAGGGCCACTCGCACCTCCACGATGCGGGCATCCACGTCACCACTGGGATCGGTGGAGAGCACCTCCCGCTGGCGCACCTGGGGGCTGATGCGGAAGACCGTGCCCCGCAGGGTGCCGTCAAATCCTCCGTTCTCACTAGTGAGACGCACCTCCTGGCCAAGGCGCACGCGATCAATGTCGCTCTCATACACCTCCAGCAGGGCCTCCATCCGCTCATTGGCTCCAAGTTCAAGGATGCCTTTGTCGGTGGGGCGTTCCCCGGCCCGGGCGATGATCCGCAAGACCGTGCCCGTGATCGGCGCCCGCAGGAAGGTGTTGTCCATATCCGCGCGCACCCGCTCCAGATCGGCCCGGGCCACCTGCCACTCGCCGAGGAGCTGCAGATACTGCTGCTCCCTCCGATCAAGCTCATCAGCGCTGAGGGCGCCGGCGCTGGTGAGCTGGCGATAGCGGTTGAGTTCCCGCTGCTCCACCCGCAAGCGTCGCGCCAGATTGCTGAGGCGGGTCTGGATGAGCTGTTTCTCCGCGGCCATACTGGGACCGGTGTCAAACAGCGCCAGCAGCTGGCCCTGCTCCACCCGCTCGCCTTCATTCACCAAGAGACGGGTGAGACGGGGACTGCCGCCCACCCCTGCGATCGGTGCCGCCAGCACCCGGATGTCGCCAGCGGGCTGCAGCCGCCCCAGGGCGGCCACCGCCTCGGCGGCGGGTTGAACTCGGGGTTTCGTCGGGGCTGTTGCCGCAGGCCGGGCGGGGGAACGGCCAGGGAGCGCCACCTGCCGCGTGGCCACCAGGGCCACCAGGGTGAGGGCGGAACCCGCCAGAGCTGCGGCCAGGGCAAAGGCCAGGGGCCGACCCCCGCTCACTGCCCGGTGGCTGGGGCGGGGGGGAGGGGATCGTCGAAGAGCAGGGTTTCGATGTACGTGTTCGCCCACTCCGGGTTGAAGGCCTTCTCCAACACCCGTCGGGTCTTGTCGTTTTGCTTCTGTTGTTTGCAATAGCGCAGCTGACCCTTCCAGCGGGACAGAGTAGCCGGATCATCCCAAGCCTGCTCCTCGACAGTGCCACTGGCTTCGGCCAGCAGCTCCAGAACAGCCGCCACCTCGTCCACGAACCAACCCTCCTCTTCCGGGGTGCGGGGTCGGACGAACAGGACATGGGGCGAAAAAATCCCTCCCCAGGGCGGCAGCTCCCGGATCTCGCTGAAGGGCGGACGGGACCGTTCCTCCAGCCGCCGGGCCAGCTCCTCCGGCAACGCCCCGCCCACGGGGGAGAGATCCACGATCGCCGCCGACACCACCCCGCGCCCGGCGACGATGTCGGCCCCGAACACCGGCAGGTCGCAGCGGGGATCGGGGAAGAACACGCCATGCAGAATCTGCAGCCCCGCCCCCAGCCGGGCGGTCTCCAGGTGCAGCTTGCGCAGGCCCCGGCTGCGGTGCAATTCGTTGTGGATGAACAGCCGTTCGCCGTCGAGGCTGCCGCTGATCGCCTCCAGGGCCGGATCCAGCTCCAGTGGTTGCAGCTCCGGCAAGCCCTGGCGGATCTGGCGGATGCGCGCCGCCAGGGCATCCACCAAGGGATGGACGCCCTCGCTGGACGGGCCGGCGTCGGGGGGGCAGGGCATGGCGGAGTCAGGGGCGGTGACCCGGGTCATCAGCGGGGTCCAGCGACCATCAGAATGGCAATCCTGCCATGCGTCGATGAGCCAATCCGGGGGGTGCAACGCCACCCTGCTGCCCGCTCTGGAGAACCCCACCTGCCACCGCCTCGCCAACGGGGTCGATCTGGTGAGTCTGGTTCTCCCCGAAGCCCCCTTGGTGTGCCTGGATTTCTGGTGTCGAGCGGGCAGCGTTTTCGAAACGCCGGCCGAGAGCGGCATGGCCCATTTCCTCGAGCACATGGTGTTCAAGGGCAGCGACCACCTCTCCCCCGGGGAATTCGACCTGCGGGTGGAGGCCCTGGGGGGCAGCAGCAACGCCGCCACCGGGTTTGACGACGTGCACTACCACGTGCTCATCAACCCCGAAGCCGCCCCCGCCGCCCTCGATCTGCTGCTGGATCTCGTGCTCCGCCCTCGGCTGGAGGCCGAGTCGTTCGCCATGGAGCGCCAGGTGGTTCTGGAAGAACTGGCCCAGAGCGAGGATCAACCCGAAGAGGTGGCCCTGCAGCGCCTGCTTGAGCGGGCCTGCCCGGACCACCCCTACAGCCTGCCCATCCTGGGTCGCCGGGAGGCCCTCCTCGACCACGCCCCAGAGGCCATGGCAGCGTTTCACCGGCGGCTCTACGGCGGCGGACGCTGCCTGCTGGCCCTCTCCGGCGCCGTGGATCCGGCCCTGGTGGAGCGGGCGGGCCAGAGTGCCCTCACCACCCTCCCCTCCAGCCCGGATTCCGGGCTCCTCCCCCCGCTGACGATCCGCCCCGGCGACCATCGGCTGGTGGTGCCCCGGCTGGAGGCGGCCCGGTTGCTCCTGGCCTGGCGTCAACCCCCCGCCCATGATCTGGAGGCGGTGATGGGCGCGGATCTGGCGACCACCGTTCTGGCGGAAGGCCGCCGCTCCAGGCTGGTGGAACGCCTCCGGGAAGACCTGCGCCTGGTGGAAAGCATTGATCTCGATCTCCATGGCATGGAATGCGGCAGCCTGGCGCTCCTGGAGGCGGTCTGCGCCCCGGAGGATCTGCCGGCCGTGCGGGAGGCGATCCAGGGCGTTTGGCAGGAGGTGATGGAGCGCCCCCTCGCCCCCCGGGAATGGGAGCGGGCCTTGCGGCTGGTGAGCAACAGCTATCGCTTCGGCCTGGAGTCCGCCGCAGGGGTGGCTGGGCTGATCGGCAGCAACCGCCTGTGGGGCCGCCAATCCGGCCTGGCGGCACCCCTGGAACAGCTCGAGCGCTGGACGCCCGCCCGTCTCCAGCGGGAGGCCCTGGCCAGCCTCGATCCGCGGCAGGCCTGTGTGTTGGAGGCCGTTCCCCAGTGAATGATCTCCTGGCCACCCCACCCCGAACCGTTGAACTCCCCGGCGGATTGCCCTTGGTCGTGGTGCGCCGTCCCGGACCGCGCGTCCTGGCCGCACGGCTCGTGATCCGCGGCGGCAGCGGGACCGATCCCCGCCACGGGCGAGGCGCGCACCAACTTCTGGCGGGCCTGATGACACGGGGCTGCGGATCCCTGGACGCGGAGGCCCTGGCCGACCTGGTGGAGGGTGCCGGGGCCGCCCTGCGGGCCGAGGCCACGGAAGATGCGCTCACCCTGGCCCTTCACTGCGGAGCGGAGGACGCCGGCACGCTCCTCCCCCTGCTGCTGACCATGGCCCGCCAGCCCACCCTCGACCCCGACCAGCTGGAGATCGAGCGCCAACTCAACCTGCAGACCCTGCAACGGCAACGGGAGGATCCCTTCCAGCTGGCCCATGACCAGCTGCGACAGCTGCTGTTCGCCGATGGGCCCTACGGCCATGATCCCCTCGGGGTGGAGGCCGACCTGCAGGCGCTGGAGCGATCTCAGCTCCAACTTCTCCTCGAGCGCCTGGGGGAGCGGGGAGCTGTGCTCACCCTCTGCGGCGACGCGCCGGACGGGGTGGAAGACCGCTTCGCTCACAGCCTGGCGGCCATGCCCTGGCCGGTGGGCGCGCCCGGCCCCGACGTCCCTTCCGGCTCCCTCCCCGCTGGCGAGCGACTGGCCTGTCTGGAGGAAGACACGGAGCAGCTGGTTCTGCTCCTGGGGGCCAGCACCGTGCCCTGGGGCCATCCCGACAGCCTGGCCCTGCGGCTGTTGCAGGCCCACCTGGGGGCGGGCATGTCGTGCCGCCTGTTTCAGGCTCTGCGGGAGGAACGGGGCCTGGCCTATGACGTCGGCGCGCACCTGCCTGCCCGCTGCGGCCCCGCGCCGTTCGTCGTGCATCTCTCCACCTCCGCCGAGCGGGCAGCGGAGGCGACCACCTGCCTGCTGGAGGAATGGCAGTCTCCCCTGGAGCGGACCATCACCACCGAGGCGCTGGAGCTGGCCCTGGCGAAATTCCGGGGACAGGAGGCCATGGGACGCCAGACCTGCGCCCAGCTGGCGGAACGGCTCGCCCTGGTGCTGAGCCATGGCTTGCCCGCCAACCAGCTCGACCTCCAGCTGGAGCGGGCGGCCCGGCTGACCCCGGAGGATCTGCGGGCGGCGGCGAGCCGTTGGTTGGCCCGGCCGAGCCTCAGCCTGGTGGGGCCGGCTCCGGCGCTTCAGGCGGGGCGGGAGGCCTGGCTTCTCCATCCCCTGAGCGCTCCGTCGCCCCGGGCTTGAGCACCAGGTGGAGCTGGGCGCTGGGGAGCAGGAAGGTGCCTCGGCGAAAGCGCACCGCCAGCTGATCCCTCGCCCGCCGCTCCACCACCACCCCGAGTTCCTCCGGATCCACCAGATCCGGGGGGCGCAGCATCGGCATCGGATCGGCGGTCTTCAAAAAGGGCACGGATCCCTGGAGCCGCACCGTGGCCCCGATCGCCAGAGGGGCGTCAGCGGGGGAGGGGGGAGGGGGCATGGGGCGGATCGGGGAGCTGGTCTCCCCACTTTGCAGAGGCGGCAGCCTGCAGCAGGATGGGGCGTTGCCACCGAAGCTGCGTGTTGCGGGCCCTTGCCACCTGGAGCGGCGCCATTGCCGGCCTGTTGCTGATTCTGGCGGGGGGCCTGGTGTCGGCCGCGATTCCCTTCCCCGACGGAGCGGGCTGGACCCTGCGCCCCCTCGGCGTCACCCTGCAGGTGCCGGCCCTCCTGCTCATCGCCCTGGTGGGAGGCCACCGCACCGCCCTGCTCGCGGCTGTGGCCTACCTCTTCATGGGCCTGTTCCAGATGCCGGTGTTCCACGAGGGGGGAGGCGTGGGGTATCTGCTGGATCCCGGCTTCGGCTACCTGGCGGGCTTCGTGCCCGCCGCCTGGCTGAGCGGCAAGCTCGCCCGCCAGCACGGCATGGACGATCCCCTGGCCCTCACGGCGGCGGCGGTGCTGGGGTTGTTGGTGCTGCATCTCTGTGGTCTGGCCAATTTGCTCCTGGGCGGCCTGGCCGGACGCTGGGGCGACAGCACCCTCCCCCTGGTCCTGGGCTACACCCTGGCCATCGGGCCCCAGCTTCTGCTGTGCTGCGCCGCGGGTCTGCTGGCCTGGGGTCTGCGCCGCCTGCTGCTGGTCACGACGTGAGAACCGCCACTCCGCGGGCCGGAGGGCCCCTCTGGCGCCGATTGGCCCTGCTGGTGGCCCTGGCCGCTCTGGTGCTGGATCAGCTCAGCAAGCAGTGGGCTGTCCACCACCTCCCCCCGGGTCTGAGCCAGCCCTTCTGGCCCGGACTCCTCGAACTGCAACGCACGTCCAACACAGGCGCCGCCTTCAGCCTCTTCACGGGAGCGCCCCGGCTGCTGGGGGTGGTGAGTCTGGGGGTGAGCGTGGCTCTGGTGCTCTGGCTCCTGCGTCACCCGCCGCGGGGCCCCTGGGACAGCCTGGCGTTCGGCTTCCTGCTCGGGGGAGCCCTGGGCAACGGCCTCGATCGTTGGCGGCTTGGCGCCGTGGTGGATTTCCTGGCGTTCGTACCGATCCAGTTCCCGATCTTCAACCTGGCGGATGTCGCCATCAATCTGGCGGTGTTCTGCTTCTTGATGCATCTGAAACCCTGGCGGCGCCCGTCCGAGGGCCCCCATGACTGAGGTGTGGCGCCGGCTCGGGCGGTGGTTGGGGGGTGGGGCGTCGGCACCCCCACCCCGACTGCGGGTCCACGTGCCCGGCCAGGCGCCCCGCCAGGTGGCGCTCCATGGCGCCTGCTACCGACTGGGGCGGGACTCCGCTTCCGAACTGCCCCTGGACCACCCGGCCGTGAGCCGGCTCCATGCGCTCCTGGAGTGCCATGGCCGCCACTGGCTGCTGCGGGACTGCGGCTCCACGAATGGCCTCTGGTGGCGGGGACGGCGCGTTCGGGGGCTGGTGCTGCGCCATGGGGATCAGGTGCGTTTCGGTCCCGCCGAGGAAGGAGGTCTGCCGGAACTCAGCTTCGAGCGGCCGGTCCACTCCCCGCTGCACCGCTTCCCGGGGCGGGCCGGCGCCGTTCTGGCCGCCCTCACCGGCCTGTCTCTGACGGTGATCGCCGTCTCCGCCCTGCGCACCCCCATCCATGGGTCCCTGGCGGGGGTGCGAGGCCCCCTGGTGCTTTACGACCGCGTGGGCCGTCCGATCGCCTCGGCGGAAGATCAGCGGCACCGGGAGTGGGGGCGCCTCAGCGATTACCCCCCCGTGCTCATCGCCGCCCTGCTGGCCAGTGAGGACACCCGTTTCTGGTGGCATCCCGGGGTGGACCCCATCGGCACCGCCCGGGCGCTGCTCACCAACCTCCTCGGGGGCCGGGTCCTGGAGGGCGGCAGCACACTGACCCAACAGCTCGCCCGCAGCCTTTATCCCGATCAGGTGGGGGAGGGGGAAACCCTGGAGCGGAAGTGGCGGGAGCTGTTGGTGGCCCTGCAGCTGGAGGCCCGCTTCAGCAAGAGCGACCTGCTGCTGAGCTATCTCAATCGCGTCTACCTCGGCGCCGGCTGGGGGTTTGAGGATGCCTCCCGGCGGCTCTTCGACAAGCCTGCCGCCAAGCTGGAAACCGTGGAAGCGGCCCTGCTGGTGGGCCTGCTTCCTTCCCCCAACGGCCATGATCCCTGCGTGGATCCGGCCGCGGCCCTGGCCGCGCGCAATGGCGTGCTGAACAAGATGGTCGCCTCCGGTCGCCTGGGGGAGGAGGTGGCCCGCCGGCTGCGGCGACGGCCGATCCGCCTGGCGCCGGGGGCCTGCAAGGGGGCGCAGCGGCAGGCCGCTCCCTTCTACAGCGACCAGGTGCGGTTGGATCTGGAGAATTTGGTGGGCCGCGAGGTGGCCGCCGAGGGCAACTTTCTCATCGACACCCACCTGGATCCCGCCCTGCAGCGGCTTGTGGAACAGCTCCTCCGGCAGAAGCTGGAGGCCAACCGCTCCCTGGGGGTGACGCAGGGGGCCGTTGTGGTGCTGGACCAGAAGAGCGGCGGGATCCTGGCGATCGCCGGCGGGCGCGACTACCGCCCGAGCCAGTTCAATCGGGCATCCATGGCCCTGCGGCAACCGGGCAGCGCCTTCAAGCTGGTGCCCTATGTGGTGGCCCTGGAGCGGGGCCGCAAGCCATCGGACGGCATCAGCTGCGCCCCCCTGCGCTGGCAGGGCCAGTTCTTCGACAGCGGCTGCGGCGGCAGGATCAGCCTGCGCCAGGCCCTGGCGATCAGCAGCAACACCGCCGCCCTGCGCCTCGGCCGGGAGGTGGGCCTGGAGGCGGTGGTGCGGAAGGCCAGGGATCTGGGCATCACCACCCCCCTGCAACCGGTGCCGGGCCTGGTGCTCGGCCAGAGCGAAGTCACCCTGCTGCAACTCACAGCCGCCTATCTGGCGGTGGCCAACGACGGGCTCTGGCACGCACCCGGCACGATCCGCAAACTCACCGACGGAGAGCACTGTCCCGCGGGCGGCGAGGACAACCGCTGCCGGGGGGCCGGCACCGCGAGTCAGGCCACCCCCTCCGCCCCGCGCCGCGTGATGACACCCGCCACCGCCCGCGCCATGCAGGAGC
The DNA here is from genome assembly GCA_046340515.1 of Cyanobacteriota bacterium. Taxonomy (GTDB): domain Bacteria; phylum Cyanobacteriota; class Cyanobacteriia; order PCC-6307; family Cyanobiaceae; genus Cyanobium. The sequence goes on from JBKDTB010000203.1 coordinate 58,899, forward strand.
TCTTGCGGGGGGTGGTGCGGGGCGGCACGGGCACAGCCGCCTACGTGCATCCGGGAACGGGGGGCAAGACCGGCACCACCAATGAGGGGCGAGACTTGGTGTTCGTCGGGTTCGACCCCGCGCGCCAATGGGTCATGGGCATCTGGATGGGCAACGACGACTACGCCCCCACCCACGCCAGCAGCGCCCTGCCCGCAGCCCTCTGGGGCGAGATCATCCGCGCCTCCGCTCCGACCCCGTGAGGGCTGGCCCGTGATGCCGCGCCTCCGTCTCTGGATCTGGATCGCCCTCGCCCTGGTGGGGCTTCTCCTGGTGGGGCTGGTGCTGCAGGCGCTCAACCAGTTGCTCTGGCAATTGAGCTTCTGGCTGCCGGAATGGCTGGTGGGTCCCCTGCTGCTTCTGGTGGTGGGGGCGGTGAGCCTGGCCCTGGCCCGGGTCGGCTGGCCCTGGTTCCAGGCGTTGCGACGCTCCCGTTCCGCCCCGGAGCGCCGGCCGCTGGAGCCGGCCAGCAGCCGCCGGGAGGCCGCCTCCCGCCACCTCGACGCCATCGATCAGACCCTGGAGCAGGTGCGTGACGCTGTGGAACGCCAGGCGCTCCGCGAGGAGCGGGAACGGATGCGGGAGGAGCTGGAGCGGGGCGATGTGGTGATCACCGTGTTCGGCACGGGGTCCACGGGCAAGACCTCCCTGATTCGCGCCCTGCTGCGAGAGCTGGTGGGCGCGGTGGGGGCGCCGATGGGCTCCACCCGCGAGTCAACGCGCCACCGACTGCGGCTGCGGGGGATGACGCGGGCGGTGATTCTGGAGGACACCCCGGGGATCCTGGAGGCGGGCGAGGACGGTCGAAAGCGGGAGGAGATCGCCCGGCGGCAGGCCGCCCGGGCGGATCTGCTCCTGCTGGTGGTGGATGGCGACCTGCGGGCAGCCGAATGGGACGTGTTCACGACGCTGTCCAGCCTGGGCAAGCGCCTGCTTTTGGTGCTGAACAAGTGTGATCTGCGGGGGGAGCGGGAGGAGGAGCGGCTGCTGGACCTGCTGCGAAAGCGAGGCGCGGGCCGGATCCAGAACACGGATGTGGTGGCGGTCAGCTCCGCTCCCCAGAGCGTGCCGATGCCGGGGGGGCGGCCCTTCCAACCCGCGCCGGAGGTGGAGGCGCTGCTGCGGCGCATCGCGGAGGTGCTCCACGCCGAGGGGGAGGAGCTGATCGCTGACAACCTGCTGCTCCAGTGCCGGCAGTTGGGGGAGGCCAGCCGCCGCCTGCTGGATCGGCAACGGCGGACGGATGCCGAGGCCATCGTCGACCGCCACATGTGGATCGGTGCCGGTGTGCTGATGGTGACGCCCCTGCCCGGGGTGGATCTGCTCGGCGCGGCGGCGGTGAACGCCCAGATGGTGATGGAGATCGGCCGGGTGTACGGGGTGGAGCTGGGACGGGAAACGGCCCGAGATCTGGCCCTCTCCGTGGGGCGCACCCTGGCGGGATTGGGCTTGATCAAAGGGGGCGTGGGCCTCCTCAGCGGTGCCCTGGCCCTCCATGTGCCCGCCCTGCTGGTGAGCCGTGCCATTCAGGCCGTCAGTGCCGCCTGGTTGACCCGGGTGGCTGGCCTGAGCTTCATCACCTATTTCCAGCACAATCAGGACTGGGGCGACGGTGGCGTTCAGGAGGTGCTGCGGCGGCAGTTTGACCTCAACCGGCGGGAAGGGGCCCTGCACCGCTTTCTGGAGTTGGCCTTGCAGCGCGTGGTGGATCCCCTGCGGGAAGGCGCGCCCCGGTTGCCTCCCCAGCCGGGCCGGCGCTCCCCACGGCCTCCGGCGGCGGGGGACGCAGGGGGCCGGACCGGTCGAGAAGGATGACCATCAGCAGATAAAGCGCACCGATCAGGATCGAAAGGGCACCGGTGATAAGGGCCACCCAGCGCGGGCGCGTGGAAGCGGGAGGCATGGGGTCAGAGAGGGGGAAGGCTGTCGCGCACCAGCTGGGCGAGCTGGTCGAGGTGGCCGGGACGGGTGTGGGGATTCCCCAGCACCGCCTTGAGATGGTGATGGCCCTGATAGTGGGGGCGGGAGAGCATCAGCCGGTGTTCCTGGAGGCGTTGGCGGGTGCGCTGGCTCCAGTGGGCGCTGGCCTCCGGATCGAGGCCCCGCGGGCGGAAGGCCAGCAGGTGAAGCGGGCCATGGTGGAGCAGAAGCCTGGAATCGGCGGCCAGGAGGGCCACGAGGTGGCGCTGGCGGGTCAAGGCCGCCTCCAGGAGCTGCTCCACACCATCCCAGCCCAGTTGCCGCAGACCAAGCCAGAGCTTGAGAATCTCGGCGGGCCGGGTGCCCTGCAGACCTTCTTCCCCCCCATGCCCCCCTTCCCAGCTGGGCTCCATGTAGGGCAGGCCCGTGGCGAAGGTGGCCTGGAGTGTGGAGGGATCGGCCACCAAGAGCAGGGAGGAGGTCTTGGTGATGCCGATCACCTTCTGGGGGTTGAAGGTGAGCGAGTCGGCGGCGCCGAGGCCCGCCACCAGGGCGCGATGGCGGGGCACCAGGCCGAAGGCCGCGCCGATGGCCCCATCCACATGCAGCCACACGCCATGGGCCCGGCAGAGGCTCGCGATGGGGAGGAGGGGGTCAACGGCTCCGCGCACGGTGGTGGTCGCGGCGGCGGATCCCAAACGGGGTGCCCTCGGCGGCTGCCTCAACCTGGCCAGCCACAGCAGCGCCCATCACCACCTCCAGGTGGTGTCCGGCCTGGAGGGGAAACGGGCGGAACGGCAGCTCCAGG
>JBKDTB010000204.1:0-6460 GCA_046340515.1 Cyanobacteriota bacterium
CGCAAGGGAGAGAGCCTCTCCGCCATCTCCCGCGGCACCGGGGTGCCCCTGAGCCAGTTGGTGGCGCTCAATGCCATCAGCAATCCCAACAACGTGCCCGCCGGGAGCACCCTGCGGCTGACCGGTCGCCCGGCGCCGACGCCCCCCGACCCCCAGCCCCAGGCCCGCCCCGAGCCGCGCCCCACCGTCGCCCCCCGTCCGCAGCAGCCCGCCACGACCGTGGACGCGGCCCCGCGTCCGGCGGCCAGCGCCAGCCAGGGAGCCGCCAGTGGCAAGAGCGACTGGCGCACCTATGGCCCCCTGCAGGTGGATTGGAGCAGCTGGCAGCCGATGGGCGGCAGCATGGTGGCCGCGGTGATCAACGCCAAAGGGGAATCGCTCTACACCTCCATCAACTGCGGGGCGCGCAAGATCAACAGCACGACGGGCACCGGCCAGTGGGGGAGCTGGAAGGATCCCGGCTCGGAGGTGGAAACCAAGCTGGTGAACGACTTCTGCGCTCGCCGCAGCGGCTGATCAGCCCGCCCAGTGGAGCGGCCAGGGGGTGCGCAGGAAGTGCGCCCCGGAGGTCTTCAGCCAAAGACGCTGGATGCCGTCATCACTCTCCGCGATGAGGTGTTCCTGCACAAGGCGGCGACTGAGCCAGCGCCATTGATCCGCCTCGCCTCCGTAGCGATCAGCGAGCTGGTCCGCCAGCCCCTTGCTGGACTGCCCCTTCTGCTCCCGCAAGGCCCCGAGCACCCGCACCGCCTCTTCCGACCAGTCGCGGGCGGGGTCGCGGCGGACACAGCGATCACAGCGGCCACAGGCCCCCCCGACCTCACCGACTGACCGCAGCAGGGCCCGCTCCCGACACTCCTCCCCTTCGGCGATGGCTTCCATCCGGCGCAACTGGCGCTGGGCAAGAACCATGCGCTGGATGTCGGGATCCCACCAATCTCCATCGATGGCCACGGGGGCCGCCGAGCGGATCGCCCAGCCCAAGCGTTCCCGATCCGTGGGGTCGAACAACACCAGACAGGTGGCCGGAGCCCCGTCTCGGCCCGCCCGGCCCGATTCCTGCAGATAGCCCTCGGGGCTGGCCGGCAGGTGGAGATGCAGAACGAGGCCCACATCGCCGCGATCCACTCCCATGCCAAAGGCCACGGTGGCCACCAGCACGGGCCGGGGATGGGTCTGGAAGTGTTCCAGGGCGTGCTGCCGACTGGGGGGATCCATGCCGGCGTGATAAGGGATGGCGTCCACCCCCGCCTGTCGCAGCCGCCGGGTCCACTCCTCCACGGAGCGTCGGGTGCGGTCGTAGATCAACACGGCCCCCCGGGCCCGGGAGATGGCCTCCAGCACCTCCGCCAAGGCATCGGGCGCACGGCGACGCATGGCGTAGGACAGGTTGCGGCGTCGGGCGGAGCGCACCTGCACCAGGGGGTGGCGCAGGCCCAGCAACCGGATGATGTCCGCCCGCACCTGGGGGGGAGCGGTGGCGGAGAGGGCCACCAGCGGCACGCCCGGGAAAAGGGCGCGCCAGTGGCCAAGCCGGCGGTAGTCCGGCCGGAAGTCATGACCCCAGGCACTGATGCAATGCGCCTCATCCACCGCCAGGGCCACGAGCGCGCCGGTCTGGAGCGATTCCTCCAGGAGCTGGCGGGTGCTTTCCCCGTACAGACGCTCTGGAGCGAGATAGAGCAGACGCAGGCGTTGTTCCGCCAGGTCGCGCCGCAAGGCCCGCTGATCCTCGAGGCTCAAGCCGCCGTGAAGGCAGGCCGCGGGGATGCCCCGCCGTTGGAGCTGGCGCACCTGATCCTGCATGAGAGACACCAGGGGGGAGACCACCACGGTCAGTCCCTCCCGCACCAGGGCCGGGAGCTGGTAGCAGAGGGATTTTCCAGCCCCGGTCGGGAGAACAGCCAGGCAATCCCGACCCTCCAGGAGCGCTTCCACCACGGGTCGCTGGCCATCCCGGAAGGCTGACCAGCCGAAGTGTTGCCGCAAGGCCCTGAGGAGAGGATCCTCCGCCAAGCTCACACCATCCACAGCGCCAGAAAACCTTAGCGACCCCCACCGGTGGTGCGGCCTGCCTCCTCTGCGGAGGGGATTCCGGGAGCCTCCAGCTGGTCTGCCCCCTCTTCCACCAGCTGCAGGCGCACCCGTTTCCCCCCCGCCAGCTCCCCGAGGGACACCCGCAGGGTGCTGCCGCTGAGGCTTTGCAGGGCCTGCAGCGTGGTGCGCAGATGGGGCGTGCTGCTGCCGCTCTCCAACCAAAGCCGTTCCTGCAACAAACCCAAGCGACGCCAACTGGTGTGCAGCTGCAGCACGGCGCGTTCGAGCTGTCGGGCTTGACTCACCGCATCCGCCAACACCCCCAGGGCGTCCAGGCGCTGGGCCTCCAACATGGCCTTCTCCAGGTTGAGATCATCGCCCTGCAGCGCCCGCACGGCCAGGCCAGCCTCCGCGGCCCGTTTCAACCAGCGGGCCGTCAGGGTGACATCCCGCACCCGATCCAGCTCGGGCTCCTCTCGCAGTTCCTGGCAGAGCGACTCCCGCTGGGCTTCGGGCAGGGTCGCCAGCTCCCGCACCAGGGGGGCCACGGCCCGCGGGGGCAGAAGGTTGTCCGCCGTGCGCTGGCGGATCTCCTCCGGCAGCAGGGGGCTGGTGGCCGCCATCACCTCGTCGCTGAGGCGCCGGACCTGCTGCCGAGTGATCGGTTGCCCCGCCTGGGCGGCTTCACTCACGAGCTGCTGCACTTCCGGACCAGCCCTGGCGGTTTCCATGAACGCACGCTTGGAGAAGCGGTTGACGCTGCTTTCATCCAGGAGTCCCTCCCCCAGGAGGTTGTCCGCCGACTCCGCCAGCTGGATCAGGGCATAGGCCCGGGTCTTGCTGACCTCATGCTCCCGCAGCCATTGGAGGAAGCCCTGGCCCCGTCCCTCCCCGCCCCGTTTCTCCCGATCCCGCACGGCGCGGAGAATGCGACCGCGCCAGATCTCGGTCTGCAGGTCAAAGCGATCGCACACGGCCCAGGCCTCCTCCAGCCGCGCCTCAAAATCGATGGCGCTGATGTCGTCCTGTTCCGGATCAGGCAGCTCGAGGTGGAGCACGGACGCTTCAGCGGAGGCGGAGGCGGAGACCATCGCGGCGGGAGGGGGAGAAGCGGATGCTGCCACGGTGGCCGGCCCGGTTCCGACGACGATTCGTGACGTCCGGCCCTTCCGGCAAGAGGGGGCCGGTAAGGTCTTCACGATCCTTCTGTGACCCGCTCACGAGCAATGGCCATCTCCCGCGGTGACAAAGTGCGCATCAAGCGTCCCGAGTCTTACTGGTTCAATGAGGTCGGCACTGTTGCCACCATCGACACCTCAGGCATCCGCTATCCCGTGTTGGTGCGTTTCGACAAGGTGAACTACAACGGCTTCAGCGGCTCCGAAGGCGGCATCAACACCAACAACTTCGCCGAGAACGAACTGGAAAAGGCCTGAGGTCCCAGGCTTCGTCCGGGCGGCCCGGCCCTGGTTCAGCGGTCGCCCGGGCGTGTGACACGTCCCATCGTTCCGACCCCCATCCCCCGTGCCAGAGCTGCCTGAGGTGGAAACGGTCCGGCGTGGTCTTGAGCACCACACCTTGGGGCGCGAGTGGGCGCGGGTTGAGGTGATGCGCGCCCGACTGGTTGCCAGCCCCCTGGACCCCGAGTTGTTCATGGTGGCCCTTCGGGGAACGCGGGTGCTCGGCTGGCAGCGCCGTGGCAAATATCTGCTGGCTTCTCTTTCCCACGCCGATGGCAGCGCGGCGGGTCATTGGGGAGTGCATCTGCGGATGACCGGCCAATTCCTCTGGTTCGACGTCCCCACAGAGACCTGCCGACACACGCGGGCGCGCTTCTGGTGCGGCGAAGGCCAGGAACTGCGCTTCGTGGACACGCGCAGCTTTGGCCAGATGTGGTGGGTGCCCGCGGGCCTGGAGCCGGAGGCCGTGATCCTTGGGCTCACCCGTCTCGGGCCGGAACCCTTCGCCCCGGATTTTGATGTTCCCTATCTCAGGGCCTGCCTGGAGGGCAGCCGGCGTTCGATCAAAACCGCCCTGCTGGATCAGTCGCTGGTGGCCGGGGTGGGAAACATCTACGCCGATGAGTGCCTGTTCACCGCCGGAATCCGCCCCCAGACCACCGCCCGGTCGCTGGGCCCTCAACGCCTGGAGCGGTTGCGACTGGCCCTTCTGGAGGTGCTCGAAGCCAGCATCCGCGCCGGGGGCACCACCTTCAGCGATTTCCGCCACGTTTCCGGTCTGAACGGCCATTACGGCGGCCAGGCCCTGGTGTATCGACGCGCAGGCCAACCCTGCCGACGCTGCGGAGAGCCGATCCGCATGGAACGCCTGGGGGGACGCAGCACCCACTGGTGCCCCCGCTGCCAGATCTGAAGGCCCCGCCATCGCCGCGCCAAGAAACGCCTCAGCCGCCCCCCCCTGTCTGACGCATCCGTGGCCTGCATGTCCCCGCCTGATCGCCAGGGAACCCGCCAACGTCCCATAGACGCGAGAATCCCGAGGGGCCCTGTCTCCATGCCCCGCTAGCCGGTTTTCGCACTGATGTCCCTCCCCGCAACGGCCACCCAGCGACTGCTCCGAGAGGCGCCGGCTTTGTGTGACGCCATCCGCGCCATCCATCAGCGGGGCTGGTGTGACGGCACGGGAGGCAACTTCAGCGCGGTGCTGTGCCAGGAGCCGCTGGCTGTTTTGATGGCCCCGAGCGGAGTCGACAAGGGGTCGCTGCAAACCGCCGACCTGATCGTGGTGGATGGGGAGGGTCAGGTGATCTGCGGAGAAGGCAAGGCGTCAGCCGAAACCCTCCTGCACCTGACGATCATCCAGACCACCGGGGCCGGAGCCGTGCTTCATACCCATTCCCAAGCCGCCACGTTGCTTTCACAGGGGCCATGGGCCAATGGATGTCAAGAGCTTTCATCGGTCCATCACCCCCAGGCGGCCGATCTCCACCCTCCATTTCCCTCTCCTCAGACCCACGGTCCAGCCCTGCAGACACTGGAGATCCAGCAACGGATTCCGGCACAACACCCGGAGAGTGCCCGGGTTCACCCCCCCGCTGCCCTTCAGCCCCTTGAGCCCTGTCCAGAAGAAGGCCAAACACCAACGCCACCCACGCTGCTGGGCCATCTGCGCTTGGTCGGTCTAGAGATGCTGAAAGGGCTGGAGGGGATTGGCTCTCACACCTCCGTCATCGCGATTCCCATCTTCAGCAACAGCCAGAACATGGGGCAGCTGAGCCGCGCGGCTCTCCCCCACCTCGGCAACGCTCCCTTTGGGGTGTTGATTGCTGGACACGGCCTCTACGCCTGGGGCGACTCCCTCCCCCAGGCCCGCAGGCATCTGGAAATCTTGGAATTTCTCCTGGAGCAACACTGGCGGCAAACGCTCCTCAACGCTCTTCTGAAAACAGAGACCATCCACCAATGAACAAGCTGAACACAGGCGCTGTCAGAACGGAGGACGCAGGATGAACCCTACCCCTGGAATCCAGGTTGTGTTGCTCGATATCGAAGGCACCACCTGTCCCGTGAGTTTCGTCAGTGATGTCCTGTTCCCCTATGCCAGGGAACAAATGCTTGCCTATCTGCAGGAACACCACAGCGATTCATCCATCCGCTCATTGTTGGCGGAAGTGCATGCCGCATGGCAGAACGACTTTAGCCCTGGGGCCATGGCCTTGGCCAAAGGCCTGAACCCCGATGACCGTGAGGCATCCAAACGCGACGGCCCTGATCTGTTGCCCGAGGAGGCGTGGATTTATCTCAACTGGCTGATCCAAGAGGATCGTAAATTAACGGCGTTGAAAGATCTGCAGGGATTAATCTGGGAACAGGGCTATCAACAGAAGAAGCTGATTGCCCCCCTCTTCAAGGATGTCGCACCAGCACTTCAGCGTTGGCATCAAGCTGGCATTCAACTTGCGGTCTACTCGTCTGGATCTGTGCAAGCCCAGAAACTTCTCTATGGCCACACGAATGCTGGCGATCTCAGCCATCTTTTCAGCCATTGGTTTGACACCCGTACGGGCTGCAAGACGCAACCTGAAAGCTACGCCAAGATCGCCACTGTCCTTAAGAGCCAACCAGAAGAGATCTTGTTCATTAGCGATGCCCCCGCAGAACTGGTGGCAGCCCGCCAGGCTCAGATGGGAACGATCTTCAGTTGCCGTCCAGGAAATCCCCATCAGCAAGCTGAAGGCCATACGAGGATCGAAAGCTTCGCCGCAATCCAGCTGTCGTGAGCCAACCCATCTACAACAACATGGCAACCAGATTCGCCATTGCCCCGCCTGACAGGGAGCGTCCAAAGGATGCCAACAAAAAAAGCCACCATAGGGGTGGCTTTCAAGATCAGAAAGGAAAATTTTTATCCTGGCATCGTGCTATTTTCGCAAGGTGCTGCCACCTGACTATCGTCGCCGCTG
>JBKDTB010000205.1:0-20877 GCA_046340515.1 Cyanobacteriota bacterium
GGCTTGACCATCAGATCTGGTGGGCCGCCTGCTTCCCCGAGCAGGCCGGCAAGGATCCCGCCACCCTTGGCCCGGAGGCCCGGCGGCTGGGCTTCAGCGGCAACCGGGTGGAACGGGAACAGGTGGTGCCCGGCACCGGCCGTCCCTAGGGTGGGAGGGTTGCCTTGTCCCATGGCTCCCACCACTCCCGCTGACGCCCCCGGCGCCGTCCCCGCTGGTGACCCCCAACCCGAAGCGGCGGGCACCGAGGCCGAACGCCAGCCGGTGCGGGTGCTGCTGGTGGATGACGAACCCGGTCTGCGAAACGCTGTGAAGGCGTTCCTGGAGGACGAGGGCTTTCAGGTGAGCACGGCCAACGACGGCGAGGACGGCTGGACCCTGGCCCAGCAGCTGGTGCCGGATGTGGTGATCACCGACGTGATGATGCCCCGCTGCGATGGCTACGGCTTGCTGAAGCGCCTGCGGGCCGATGAGCGGCTCGGAGGCACCCCGGTGATCTTTCTCACCGCCAAAGGGATGACCGCCGATCGCATCGCCGGCTTCACCGCCGGGGCGGACGACTACATCCCCAAGCCCTTTGATCCGGACGAGCTGGTGGCCCGCCTGCGCAACGTCGTGCGCCGCCAGGAGCGGCTGCTGGCGGAGGCCGCCCGCTTCGCCGACGCCGACATCGGCCAGATGGCCAGGCAGATCACCGAGATCCGTTCCATGCTCGGCACCGGTGGCGCGAAGAAGCCGGCGCCGGCCCTCGCCTTCGATTTCACCCCCCGGGAGGCGAGCGTGCTGCAGCTGGTGGCGGAGGGCCTGATGAACAAGGAAATCGCCCGTCAGCTCGACACCTCCATCCGCAATGTGGAGAAGTACGTGAGTCGCCTGTTCATCAAGACCGGCACCTCCAGCCGCACCGAACTCGTGCGCCATGCCCTTGAGCATGGCCTGGTGGATTGATGGCCTGAGCGGCTCCCGGAGCGGTTGGTGACGGGGGCCGGCTGGTGGTGAAACCGTTGGGAATGGGCGGCGGAGGGCGGCTGGAGTCGGGGGTGGGGACCACCGGTTGGCTCCCGCCCGCCCGCAACGGGGGGTGGCTCTATCGCGACCGGATCAAGGCGCCCGCCTCCAGCGCCGCGGCCTTTCTGGCCGATCGCCACCCCCACAGCTCCCCGGAGGTGTGGGGCGACCGTTTGGCGGCGGGCGAGATCCTGCGCAACGGAGAGCCCCTCCATGGCGACACCTCCCTGGTCGCGGGGGATCAGCTCTCCTGGCGTCGGCCCCCCTGGTGGGAAGGCGCCGTGCCCGGCACCTGGCGGGTGGTCCATGACGATGGCGATCTGCATGTGATCGACAAGCCGGCCGGGCTGCCCGTGCTGCCCGCCGGGGGCTGGCTGGAGCACACCGTGCTGCGCCTGTTGGAGCGGCGCCATGACCAGGATCCCCGGGGCGTTCCCCGGCCGGTCCATCGCCTGGGCCGCTTCACCAGTGGCCTGCTGGTCTGCGCCCGCCAGCGGGCCACCCGGCGCTGGCTCAGCGCCCGGCTTCGGGAGAGCACCTTGGCCTTGGCGCGGGAGGGCGGCTCGGCGCGGGAGGGTTCCCTGCTGGTGGACGACGACCGGGCGGCCAGGCCAAGGGAGGCGGTATCGGGAAGCGGGTGCCGCAAGGTCTACGAGGCGCTGCTGATCCGCGACGGCCTGCCGCCGGCCCTGGCTCCGGGGGAGTCGTTGACGATCCAGACGCCGATCGGCCGCCGGCCTCACCCCCGGCTCGGATGGATCTGGTGCGCCGCCCTGGAGGCCCAACCCGGCGACCTGCCCGCCCGCAGCACCCTCACCCTCCTGGAGCGCGGAACAGCCGGCGACCGGGTGGAGGTGGCGATCGCCAGTGGTCGTCCCCATCAAATCCGCATCCACTGCGCCGCCCTGGGCGCGCCCCTGCTGGGCGATCCCCTCTACGGGCCAGGGGGTCTGGCGCGGGGGGAGCGTTTGCCCGGCGACGGGGGCTACCACCTGCGGGCCCGACGGCTGGCGTTGCTGGGCCCGGATGGCTCCTGGCTGCGGCTCCACGTCGACCCCTGAACCGTGCCAGGGTGTGGCCCTGCCGGACTTGTCCGATGCTGCTGCTCGCCTCCGCCTCCCCGGCCCGTCGTCGCCTGCTGGAGCAGGCCGCCATCCCCCATCAGGTGGCGGTGAGTGGCGTGGCGGAGGAGGAGATCCACGACGCCGACCCCTCCCGGCTGGCGCAGCGCCTGGCGCAGGCGAAAGCCACCGCCGTGCGCGACCGCCTGCCGCTGCCGGTTCGCGGGGGGAGGGAGGAAGGGGGGCAGGCGGCCATTCGCGCGGTGTTGGGGTGTGATTCGCTGCTGGTGTTCCAGGGGGAGGTGTTCGGCAAGCCGGCCAACGGCACGGAGGCGATCGACCGTTGGCGCCGCATGGCCGGAGCGTGGGGTGAGCTGCTCACGGGGCACTGCCTGCTTCCTTGGCCAGACCAGTCCAGCCCTCCACGTCTCACCACGGTGGCCACCCGGGTGCGGTTCGCGGCCCTGAGCCCGGAGGAGATCGCGGCCTACGTCGCCACGGGCGAACCCTTGCACTGCGCGGGCGGCTTTGCCCTGGAGGGCCGAGGGGGCCTGATGGTGGAGGAAATCCAGGGCTGCTACTCCAATGTGATCGGTCTCAGCCTGCCCCTGTTGCGCCGCTGGCTGGGCTGACCCGTTGCGGATGGGAGCCTCTCCGCCAAAAAGAAGGCGTGCGCCAGGCTGTCTCCCCCCCGGGTGAGGAACCGCTCAGGAGATCGGGGAGCGGTCCGGGGCCCGATGGTCTTTTGGATCACAGAACCAGCGCACCAGGGCGGACACATCCTCATCGCCGCGGCCCGCCGCCAGGAGGGTGTCTTCCATGGCGGCCACCGCGCGGCACACCGGCAGCTCCAACCCCACCCGGTTGGCGGCCTCCAGGGCAATGCCCAGATCCTTGCGGTGCAGGGCCAGACGAAACCCAAGGGGAAAGGTGCCGGCGACCATCCCGGCGGCGCGGTGCTCCAGGGCCCAGGAGCCCGCCGCGCCCGAAGCCAGGGCCTGGCGCAGGTCGTCCATGGGCAGGCCCAGCCGTTGGCCCAGGGCCATGGCCTCCGCCACCGCCGCGTAGCTGCCGGCCACCAGGATCTGATTGATGGCCTTGGCCTCCTGACCGCAACCGGCGGGGCCGAAATGGGTGATCTTGCCGCCGATCACCTCCAGCAGAGGCCTGGCCCGTTCCAGGGTGTCCGCCATGCCGCCCGCGAGCACCGAAAGGGTGCCGGCGCGGGCCCCCTCGGTGCCGCCGGTGACCGGCGCGTCGAGCCAGGCGATGCCCCGCTCCGCCAGGCGCTCCGCCAGCCCCCGGGCGCGGCCGGGCTCGATGGTGGAACAATCGATCACCAGTGGTGCCGCGGCTTGCGATTCGCTGGGGTTCTGGTCCGCGCGGGTCCACCCCTCCACCACGCCCCGGGGGCCGAAGAGCACCTCCTCCACCGCCGGGCCATCACTCAGGCAGAGCATCGCCACCCGGGCCCGGCCGACGGCCGCCGCCGCGCTCGCCGCCCCTTGCGCCCCCGCCCGCACCAACGGATCCTCCCGCTCCCGCGTGCGGTTGTGCACCGTCAGGGGCACGCCCGCCGCGAGGAGATTGGCGGCCATCGGGGTGCCGAGGGCGCCGAGACCGACGAATGCCACTGGGGGATGGGCCATGGGAACGGCGCGGGGAGAGGGAAGGGCCCTGTTCGGAAGGGGCCCCTTTGGCGCTTCAGTCTTGCGCGTTCAGGAACGCCTCCGCCGCCTGTTCGTAGCCGCGGCGCGTGTCGTCGCCGATGCGATCCAATTGTCGAATCATCATCGCCTGGCGCGGGTGTTGGCGGAAACGGTCCGCATGGCGGCTCTGGAAGGCCCAGTAGAGGGCTTGAAAGGGACAGGCCTCGGGTCCGCTGTGGACCGTCGGCCGATAGCGGCAGTGGGCGCAGTGGTCGCCCATGCGATGGAGATAGCTGGGGCCGGCCGCGTAGGGCTTGGTGGCCAGCCAGCCGCCATCCGCGTAGAGCACCATGCCGAGCACATTGGGCACCATCACCCAGTCGTAGGCATCGCTGTACATCTCCAGATACCAGCGCAACACCAGCTGGGGCGTGTAACCACCAAGCAAAAAATAATTGCCGAGCACCATCAGACGCTGAATGTGATGGTTGTAGCCCAAACGGATCGCCCCCTCAATCGCCCGGCTGACGCAGCGCATTTCCGTCTCGCCGGTGGACACCCAGCGGGGCAGGGGGCGATGGGCTTCCAGGGCATTGACCTCGCCATAGGCGGGCATGTGGCGCCAATACATGCCGTGGATGAATTCACGCCAGCCGATGATCTGCCGCACGAATCCCTCCACGGACGACAGGGGCGCTCGTCCCTCCGCGAACGCCGCCTCGGCGGCCCGCACGGCTTCCATCGGCGTCAGCAGGCCGATGTTGAGCAGGGGCGAGAGAACGGAATGAAACAGCACCGGCTCCTGATCCACCATCAGGTCTTCCCAGGGGCCGAACCCCGCCAGCCGCTCCCGCACGAAGCGCTCCAGCCAGGCCCGCGCCCCCGCCCTGGTGACGGGCAGCCAGAGCTCAGCGGCCCGGCCGGGGTGATCGGCGAACAAGCGCGCCACCTGGGCCGCCACCTCCGCCGCGACCGGATCCGCCGTCGGCGGGGGAAGGGGGGGCACCAGGGGGCGGGCCTTGCGGAACTGGGCGCGGGTCCGGCGGTTGTCGGCGTCCGTGTTCCAGACGCCTCCCGCGGGCTGGCCGTCGGCCGTCATCAACACGCCGAGCTGTTGGCGCAGGCGCCGGTAGTGCTGCTCCATGACGAGGGAGCGCCGCTGGCCGGCCCAGGCGAGAAACGCCTCGCGGGGGAGGAGGAACTGGGGGGTGGGGTGGGTGTGGATCGGGATCCCGAGCCGTTCGGCGAGGGCGGGGAGGGCGGCTTGGGTGTGGAAGTCGTTGGGTTCGAGCAGATGGATGGCGCGGACGCCATGGCGCTGGATCCAGGCGGCGAGCACGGCGCCGCTGTCGGGACGGTCCGCCGTCGGGTCGTTGGCCGGGCCGCCCGCTGCCCCTGGCCGGTCGCCGGCCGCCAGGGGTTGCTCCAGGCGGTGGTACAGGACGCGATGGCCCGCCTGCTCCAGCGCCGCGGCGTGGTGGCGCATCGCGGCGAAGAGCAGGGTGAGCTTTTGCTGGTGGTAGCGCAGGCGTCGGGCCCGGGGAGCGGATTCCACCATCGCCACCCAACGTTGGGGATTCGCTGTCCCCAGCAGGGGATGGTCCTCCAACAGCTGGTCTCCGAGAATCCACACCAGGTCCATGGCCCACGTTCCGGCAGGTCTGGCCGGAATCCTCGCCCGAGGCTCTGATGGTGTGGCCGCGGCAGGCCGTCGGGCCCGGTGGCGACGCGCCACAATCGCGACGGTTCTGGATGCCCTCCTTGCCCGCCCACCCCTGGCGATCCCCCGCGGCAAGCGCTTCACCGTCCCGCGGCAGGTCGTGGCCGTCGCCCCTCAGCCCGGAGGGTCCGGCCGCCGTGATGGGGGTGCTCAATCTCACCCCCGACTCCTTCAGCGACGGGGGCCGCCTGTCGACGGTGGAGGCGGCCGTGGGGCAGGCGGCGCGCCTGCTGCGGCAGGGGGCGGCGGTGCTGGATCTGGGTGCCCAGAGCACGCGGCCGGGGGCCGAGGAGGTGGGTCCGGAGGAGGAGCGGGCCCGCCTGTTGCCGCCCCTGAGGGCGATTCGCGCGGCCTGGCCAGAGGTGGTGGTGTCGATCGACACGTTTCATGCGGCGGTGGCGGAGGCGGCCCTGGCGGAGGGCGCCACCTGGATCAACGACGTGCGCGGCGCGAACGTCACCCCGGAGGCGCCGGGGCGGACCCTGCGGGATCCGGGGATGCTCCCCCTGCTGGCCGCCGCGGGCTGCCCCCTGGTGCTGACCCACAGCCGGGGGGACAGCCGAACGATGGACGATCGGGCCCACTACGACGATGTGGTGGCCGAGGTGCGGCGCGATCTGGAACAGGCCACGGATCAGGCCCTGGCGGCGGGGGTGCGGGCGGAGCGGTTGGTGTGGGATCCGGGGCTGGGGTTCGCCAAGACCACCGACCACAACCTGGAGGTGTTGCGGCGTCTTCCGGAGCTGGTGGCGGCTGGTTTTCCGATTTTGGTCGGGCCCTCCCGCAAGCGGTTCATCGGAGCGGTGCTGGGGGAGGCCAGGCCAAGGGCGCGCCTGTGGGGCACGGCGGCCGTCTGCGCGTTGGCGGTGAGCCGCGGGGCGTCGGTGTTGCGGGTGCATGATGTGGGACCGATCGTTCAGGTGGCGCGCATGGCGGAGGCGGTGGGGGGCTGATGCGCTTTCTCCACACCTCCGACTGGCACCTGGGGCGCACCTTCCATGGAGCCTCCCTGCTGGAGGAGCAGGCGGCGGCGCTGGAGCGGATGGTGGAGCTGGCCCGGGAGGGGCAGGTGGACGCGGTGCTGATCGCGGGCGACATCTACGACCGGGCCATCCCCCCGGCCGAGGCGGTGCGGCTGTTCACGGACACGGTGGCGCGTTTGCGGGAGACGGGGGCGTCGGTGGTGGCGATCGCCGGCAATCACGACTCTCACGTGCGGGTGTCGGTGTACGACCCGTTGTTGTCGCGGCTGGGGGTGTCGATCCGGGGCGACGTGCGCCGAGCGGATCAGCCGGTGATCGTGACCCCGCGGGGCGGGGGCGGGCCTGTGGCGATCTATCCGTTGCCCTATCTGGATCCGGCGGTGGACGGGCCTGTGTTCGACGACGCTGCCGCTGCCGTTGTCGAGGTCGAGGTCGGGGGCGAGGGGGAGGGCGAGGGGGAAGCAGGGGCGACCCGCGCCGTTGCCGGTCGCCTGCGCCACGACGATGTGACCCGCCTGGCCCTGGCCCGTCTGCGCCGGGATTGGGGCGGCCGGCCCGGGCATCGCTCCGTGGTGGTGGCCCACACCTTCGTGGCGGGGGGGCAACCGTGTGAATCGGAGCGGGAGTTGGCGGTGGGCCAGGTCGATCGGGTGAGTGTCGGGGCCTTCGCCGGCTTTGACGCGGTGGCCCTGGGCCATCTCCATCGCCCCCAGGAGCTGGATGGTCCGCGCCTGGCCTACTGCGGCTCGCCCTTGCCCTATTCCTTTTCCGAGGAGGGTCAGCGCAAGGGCGTGCGCCTGGTCGAGCTGGACGCCAAGGGTGTGCCGAGCGCCGAGACGGTGCCCCTGGGGGTGGGACGCCCCCTGGCCACGCTGGAGGGTGAGATTGAGCAATTGTTGCGCGATCCGGCCCTTGATGGGGTCACGGGGGCCCGGGTGCGGCTGATCCTCACCGACGACGCCTTGCCCTTGCAGGCCCGGGCCCGCCTCCTGCGGCGCTTCCCCCACATCGCCGAGTTGCGCCACAGGCCTCCCCGGCCGGAGGGTGCCCCCGCCAACGATCACCACCAGCGGCTCCGCCAGGCCGCCGCGCCCCTCGATCTGCTGCAGGCCTTCTTCGCCGATCAGCAGGGCCGCGGCCCGTCGGCGATGGAGCGTCAGTTGCTGCGACAGGCCCTGGAGGCGGCCAGCCGGGGGCCGGGCGGGGAAGCGCCGTGAGGCCCCACCTTCTCACCCTCGAGGCCTTCGGTCCCTACGCCGAACCGGTGCGGATCAGCTTCGATGACCTGAGCCAGGAGGGCTTGTTTCTCATCCATGGCCGCACCGGCGCCGGCAAGACGTTTCTGCTCGACGCGCTCTGCTTCGCCCTCTTCGGCGAGGTGTCGGGCGATCGCAACGTCAAGGGTCTGCGCTCGGATCACGCGCTCCCCGGAGCGGTGCCACAGGTGGGATTGGAGTTTTCCTGCGGCGTCGCCCGCTACCGGGTGGAGCGCTCCCCCGCCTACAGCGCCCCCCGCAGCCGCGGCAGCGGCATGACGGAGAAGGCCCCCCGGGCGGTTCTGTTCCGCCTGCGGGGCGGCGAACAGCTGCCCGTCGCCAGCCGCGCCACCGAGGTCACCCGCGAGGTGGAAGGGTTGATCGGGCTGACGGCCGCCCAGTTTCGCCAGGTGATCCTGCTCCCCCAGGGGCGATTCGCCGAGGTGCTGCGCGCCAGGGTGGACTAGCGCGAAGCGCTCCTGCGGACCTTGTTCAACACGCTGTTGTTCGAGCGGGCGGCGCTCTGGCTGGAGGAGCGGGCCAAGGAGGCCCGTCTGCGGGCGCTGGAAGCGGGGCGCGCCCAGGAGGTGTTGCGGCTTCAGGCGGCGCGGGAATGGTCGCCCTGGCGGGGCCAGGGGGAGGACGCCGAGGAGGCCGTGCCCGCGGATCAGGCGGCCCTGGACCGTCTTGTGGAGCGGGTCTCGGTGCTGGTGACGGCGGCCGCGGGCCAGGTGGCGTCGGCCAGCGCGGCCGTGGAGGCGGCGGAGAAGACCCGCCAGGGGAGCCTCGCCCTGGCCGATCGCTGGAACCGGCGCGCCGCGGCCGTCGCCCGCCTGGCGGAGCAGGAGGGGAAGGCGGAGGTGGTGGAGACCTACCGGCAGCGGCTGCGGTGGGCGGAGCGGGCGGAGGCTCTGCGCCCCAGCCTGGAGGCGGAGCGGGCGGCGCGGGCGGCCCTCGCTGCGGAGCGGGAGCGGCTGACCGTCCTGCTGGGCCAGGCCCTCCACGCCCGGGCGGCCGCCCCGGCGCTGCCGCCCGCCGTCCGCGATCTGGACCTCGGCGCCCTGCCCAGCCCGGAAGCTCTGAGCCAAGCCAGCCGTGCCCTGGCGGCTCGGCGGGCGGAGGTGGGCGCCCTGGTGAGCAAGGCTCGGGAGGCGGCGCGGGACCGGGAGCGGGAGCGGGAGGCCACCACCGAGCTGGGGCGCACGGAACGGGAGGCCCGGGAGTTGGACGAGGCCCTGGCGGCTCGGCGGCTCGACCAGCAGGCCACGGCGGCGGCGGTCAAGACGGCCCGCACGGCGCGGGATCAGCGCGATGGTTTGCGGCTGGCCGCCGATGAGGCCCTCCTCCAGGCCCTGGCGGTCGCCGCCCTGCCCCGGGCGGAGGCCAGCGTCTTGGCGGCCCACACCGCCTTGAACCAGGCGGAGGCCCGCCGCAACAGCGCCACCGCCGCCCTGCTGGAGCTGAGGCGACGTCAACTCAGCGGCATGGCGGCCCACCTCGCTCAGAGCCTGGCGGCCGGCAGCCCTTGCCCGGTGTGTGGGGCCACGGCCCATCCGGCCCCGGCCCCGGCGGGCGAACCCAGCCCCGGCGAGGAGGAGATCAGCGGCGCGGAACGCGATGTGGAGGCCGCCAGCCGGGCGGCCCAGGACGCGGCGGCGGCGGCGGCCCAGGCGACGGCGGAGCGCAAGGGGCTGGTGGAGAAGGCCGGCGCGGCCGCCAGCGCGCCGGAGGGGGCCCGGGCCCGGGCTGAGGAGGCTGTCGCCGCCCTGGGGGCAGCCGAAGCGGCCGCCACCACCCTGGAGGGGCTGGAGTCGGCCCTGAACGCCGGGGACCAGGCGGTGTTGACGCTGGGGGAAAGCCTGCGCCAGGCCCAGACGCGGATGGCCCTGTTGCGGGAGGCGGCCCTGGAGGCGGAGGGGAGGGCCCGGGCGTTGAAGGCGGAGATCCAGGGGGAGCTGGGGGAGGGCATCGACCCTGTGGCGGCCTTGGCGGCGTTCGCGCCCTTGGAGAGCGTGTTGGGGGATCTGGCGGCCCGTTGTGGCGCCCATGGGCAGGCCCTCAGCCGTCAGCAGGTTTGCGCCCTGCGCTTGGCCGGCGACCTTGCGGCGTCGGAGTTCGCCACGGCCGAGGCGGCGGAAGCCGCCATGGCGGCACCGGAAACACGGGCGCGTTGGGCGGAGCGCCTGGCGGCCTACGACAAGGAGGTGATCGAACTCCGCGGGCTGCTGGCGTCGGTGGATCTGGCGGACCTGCCCGAGGCCTGTCCCGACACGGCCGGCGCCGAAGCGGCCTGGAGAGAGGCTGATGCCGCCCGGGTGGGCGCCCTGGATCGCCTCAGTCAGGCCCGCGGCTGCCACGACGACCTCACCCGACTGGCCGCCGAGCACCAGCAGGGGGAGGAACGTCTGGCCGAGCGTCGGCAGGAAGCCCAGCGGCTCAGTGCCGTCGCCGACCGCTGTCTCGGCAAGGCGCCGCCCTACATCTCCCTGCAGCGCTGGGTGCTTGCCGCCTACCTCGACGAGATCTGCGGCCACGCCAACCTGCGCCTCGACCTGATGACCTCCGGTCGCTACCAGCTGCGCCTCAGCGACGAGGGGGGCCGCGGCGGACGGCAGGCTGGATTGGCGTTGAAGGTGTTGGATGCCTACACGGGGGAGGAGCGGGAGGTGAGCAGCCTGTCCGGCGGCGAGACGTTCCAGGCCTCCCTGGCCCTGGCCCTGGGGGTGGCCGACACGGTGGAGGCCCGCTCCGGCGGCGTGCGTTTGGAGGCGCTGTTCATTGACGAGGGCTTCGGCACCCTGGACCCCGACAACCTGCAACTGGCGATGGATGAGCTCGACCGCTTGCGGGAGGGCGGGCGCATGATCGGGATCATCAGCCATGTGGGCGCGCTGAAGGAACGCATCCACGCCGGCATTGAGGTGAGCGCCGGGGAGCGGGGGTCGAGGGCCCGCGTGGTGCGCACGGGGATGGACTGAGCGGCAGGCAGAGGGGTTGAGACGATCCAGGCCGCCGTCCGCGGGAGACGGGCGTCCGCGGGAGACGGGCGTCTGCGGGAGACGGGCATCAGTAGGAGACGTGCATCAGTAGGAGACGTGCATCAGCAGGAGAGGTCCGCCCGGAGGAGAGGTCCGCCCGGAGAAGAGGAGTTCGGAGCACATGTCCCGGATGGGCTCCGGCACCCCATCGCCGGGTGCGGGTCTGGGCCGGGGGATGTTCTCTCCTGCCTGCGAGGGGGCGGCCCGCGCGAGGTGCTGTCCCGCCGGGTCAGGCCTCCGGCACAGCGACGCGTTGGACGGTGTTGGCGATTGAACAGTTCCGTGTCGGAGTGGTGCCAACCCAACACCCGCCCTGTTGCGAGGGTGTGAACAGGCCAGGGCTCAACACCTTCCGGGGCCCTGATCGCTTCAAACCACGCGCTGATCATCACCATGCAAACCATCGCATCTTCGGCCGACGTCTCCAATGTTGGCCTTTATCTGCTCAATCTCCTCTTCACCACCAAATCGGTCGGCTCGGGTTCCATGAACCTTGCCCTCACAGTCAATGCCGTGACCGGCGTTGTCCACGGCCAGGCCCAGGGAAAACTGTTGGCCGGCACCTCACATCCGTCCACCTTCAGTGCCGATGCTTCTGGCGTAATCCACAGCACCGGACTGGGAACCATTGTGCGAACAGGGGCCGTCAAGGGACTGGCTTTTGTCTCCTTGCCGCCCCCTGAAATCGGCAGCTATCAAGCCCCATTCAGTGCCTCCTTCTCCCTGGACGCCAAGGGCAATGGCAAGGGACAGTTCACTGTCGGTTCACACACTTATCATGACTGTGATGTGAGCATTAAGATGAGCTGAAAGAACGACACTTCAGTCTTCATTCCTGGCATCCAGCTCCACTTCGCATTTTCTCAACCTCCGAACCGCTCATGTCTTTTCCTGTTTCTCAATGCAGTGTGTTCATCCAAATTTGGGTCGACACGAATTCCGCCAAGGCCAACTCCACTGAAGGGATCTATATCGTTGACAACCGCGTCTCAAGCGGCAGCAGCTTGGAAGGCACCAGTAGTCTGATGACAACCTGCACACTCAATTCCTTTATCTGCTGGCAGGTGTTTTCCATCGACCCGAACTTTGAGGCGATGGGCGGCAACTTGCAAATCCAGCAGATCGGGAACTCCAATGCCTGGGGGGCCAGCGGCCAGCCTCAGATGGTGAATGCGACGACGTTCACCGGCCAGGTTCAGAATGGCGGGGAGGCCGGCTATCAAATCGTGCTCAACATGCAGCAACCAGGGGGGAGCGGCATCACCCTCAGGGTCAACCCGAACATCAACGTGACCACTTCCCAGGTCGCCGCAGCTCTTCCGAGCAAGCGTGCCAGCATCACACCAGAGATCAACGTCCCCCAAATCGCTGACTCTACTGGTTACTACGTGCGGGTTGTTTCAGCCACCCAGAGCATTCCCAATCCGCAGACTCAGATCGCCATCGCCATTGACACCGCCTTCGTCGCCTCCCTGGGAGGAAGCTTTGTCTCGTCTGGCATCTACATGATGGATAACCAGGTCAATCTCGGCAGCACAAACGAAGGGACGTCTGAGTTGTCTACGGTTTGCAACAATGGAAGTCTGATTGGATTTTCTGTCTATCCAATCGACCCGAACTCCGGGGATTCTGTCTCGATCACTGGCTTTAATGTATCCGGAGGGAACGTGTTTGGTGGATCTGGATATCCCTTGCAAGAGACGCCCGATTACTGGATTGGCCAGGCGGTCAATCGCGGTTCGCAGGTCTACCAGATTCAGGTCAAAATTACAACCGGTGGACTTCGACCGGTGAGCTACTACGTCAACTGGGATCCATACATCACTTCCAGATGAGTTGAAACGCTTGTCGCTTCGCGGGCCCATCCTGTTCCTTGGGGCTGCCGATGGGCTGGCGCCCCCGTTGGCTTCGCCTCCACGCCCCAACGGGGGCCACCTGCCAGACCAGAGGCCCCACCAGGGGCCTTCCATCGAGCCGTTCCCCCTCCGGCCCCGGCCCCCGCAAGGACAGGCTCAACGACAGGCGGGTGGCCCCCATCCCCCCGGCAGCCGGACCCCCACCAAGGGGAACATCGCCCCACCCGGGGCCCCTCGCCTACGCTCACCAGGGGATCCCCTCCAGCCATGACCTCTGCCGCTGCCACACCCGACGCGACCGCCAGCAACGCGACCGCTAGCAACGCAGAACCCAGCGACAACGTCTCCGCCAAGGAGATTGTGCTGTTGCCCGTGCTTCAGGACAACTACATCTTTGTGCTGCACAACGGCCGCGAGGCGGCGGTGGTGGATCCCGCGGTCGGCGAGCCGGTCGTCGCCTGGTTGCGCCGCCATGGCCTGCGCCTGGTGGCGATTCTCCACACCCATCACCACTCCGACCACATCGGTGGCGCCCCGGCATTGCTTCAGGCCTGGCCCGGGGCCCGGGTGTTCGCCGCCGCCGCCGATCGGGATCGCATCGTCCACCAGAGCGATGGCGTGCGCCAGGGCGATCGCTTCACTCTCCTGGGCCGGGAGGTGCGGGTGTTGGAGGTGCCGGGTCACACCCGCGCCCACATCGCCTACCACCTTCCCGCCCTGGCGCCCGATCAAGGGGAGGAGCTCTTTTGCGGTGACACCCTCTTCGCCGCGGGTTGCGGCCGCCTGTTTGAGGGCACCGCGGAGCAGATGCACGCCTCCCTGGCCCGGCTGATGGCCCTGCCGGACACCACCCGCGTGTGGTGCGCCCACGAATACACCGAAGGCAATCTGCGCTGGGCCACGGCCGTGGCGCCCGCAGACGTCGCCATCGCCGAACGTCTCTCCACCGTGCGCGCCCTGCGCCAGGCGGGACAGCCCACCATCCCCTCCACCCTGGCGGAGGAGCGGCGCACCAACCTCTTCGTTCAAGCCCCGGATGGACCTGCCCTGGCCGCCCTGCGGCAGAGCAAAAATGACTGGCGCGGCTGAGGCAGCCCACCATGACCGGCACCGTTCCCCGCCAATCCCTGCTGCCCCTTGAGCGCTTGCCCCTCCTGCCGCCCCTGCGGCTCGCGGTGGTGGGCCATGTGGAGGTGGTGACCTTTCTGCGGGTGCCCCGCTTGCCGGAGCCGGGCGCCATTTGTCGCGCCAGCGCGGGCCTGGACCTGCCGGCGGGCGGGGGTGCCGTGGTGGCTGTGCAGATGGCACGCCTCACCGGCCGGCCGGTGACCTTCTTCACCTCCCTGGGGCGGGATCGGGTGGGGGAGCAGGCCGCGGCGGATCTGACCGCGCTGGGGTTGGAGCTGCGCGTCGCCTGGCGCGAGGCCCCCACGCGTCGGGGCGTGAGCTGGGTGGACGGCCAGGGGGAGCGCACCATCACCGTGCTCGGTGAACGGCTGAGCCCTTGCGCGGCCGATTCCCTTCCCTGGAGCCACCTCCAGGAGGTGGATGGGGTGTTTGTGACGGCCACCGACGCCGAGGGGCTGCGTCTCGCCCGCCAGTGCCCCCTGCTGGCCGCCACCCCAAGGGTGGGTTGGTCGGTGTTGGGGGAGAGCGGCGTGCGGCTGGATGCCTTGGTGGGGAGCGCCCTCGATCCAGCGGAGGCTCTGCCGGAGCCCCTGCCCAGCCCCATCCCGCGCCACATCATTCGCACCGAAGCCGGCGCCGGCAGTCGCGCCACGCCGGGTGGCCCCTTCGCCGCCCCCACCCTGAATGCCCCCGTGGTGGATGCCTACGGCGCGGGGGATTCCTTCGCGGCGGGCCTCAGCGCGGCCCTGGCCGCCCGTTGGTCGTTGGAGGAGGCCATCAGCCTGGGCAGCCATTGCGGCGCCGCCTGCCTCGGGGGTTTTGGCCCCTACGCCCGCCAGCTGGAGCGCCAGGCGCTGCCGGGCGGCGGCCCACCCATCGGCCCGGGTTGATTCGGCCGGCTGAGGAGCCCGGGCGGCTCGCTGGGCTGGCCTGAGCAACCACCGCTCCCCTGGAAGGAGAGCCTGGCCTTCAGGGCCGATCCATGGCGGAACAGGCCCGCAGCGCCTGCCCCCCCGGAAACAGCCAGCCTGTTCCCCCCGCCCGCAGGCGCACCATGCCCCGATCCCCCCGCCCATGGCTGAGGGCGAGGGGCAGCCGCAACCGCAACCGCTGTCCGCCCATTTGCACCCAGTAGGCCCACTCCTGCCCGAGAAACTCGCGCCCCAACACCCGGGCGTTCCCCTCGGGATCGGGAAGGAAGTCGAGGCTTTCGGGGAGCAGCAGCACCTCCGGCTCGCCACCGACCACGGCCCCCCTCTCCAAGGGCCCCACAAGCTCCAGGGCACCCACGGCGGTGTGGGCGATCGTGCCCTCCAGACGGGCGGGCAGGCGGTTGGCCTGCAGGACGTACCGCCCCACAAAAGGCGTTTCTGGTTGGGTCGTCAGCTCCCGCGGCGGGCCGCACTGGTGCAGGCGTCCCGCTCGCATCACCGCCACCCGATCACAGATCGCCATCGCCTCCTCCGCGTCATGGGTGATCAACAACCCGGAGGCGCCGCAGCGATGGAGCACCTCCGGCAAATCCCCCCGCAGCCGCAGCCGCACCTCCACGTCCAGGTTGGAGAACGGTTCATCGAGCAGCACCAGCGACGGACCAGGCGCCAAAGCGCGGGCCAGGGCCAGCCGTTGCCGCTGTCCGCCGGAGAGTTCGTGGGGGTAGCGGTGTTCCAGGCCGCCCAGCCCCATCAGCTCCAGCAACCACGCCACCCGCTCCCGCCGCGCCGCGGCCCCCGTCGCGTCCGGCCGACCGCGCCCGGAAGCGAGACCAAAGCAGGCGTTGGCCCAGGCGTCGAGGTGGGGAAAGAGGGCGTAGTCCTGAAACACCATGCCCACGCCCCGGGATTCCGGCGGCAGCCACCGCTTCGTCCCCGCCACCTCCCGGCCATCCACCAGGATCTCCCCCCGGTGGGCCCGTTCAAACCCGGCGATCAAACGCAGGAGGGTCGTCTTGCCGCAGCCGGAGGGGCCCAGCAGTCCCACCAGCTCCCCTGCCCCCAGGCTGAGGGAAATGCCCCGCAAGGTCCACTCGTCGCCCGTCATGCCCGGATAGCGATGCCAAAGATCCCGCAGCAGCAGACGGGGGCTCTCCGGCGTCCCCCCGGGGGAGGGCTCAAGGGTCTGGGCTCCGGAACCCGGGGACGGGGCGCGAGTGGGTGGGGCGGAGGAGGCTGGCAAACGACGCCATAAGCTCGCTTCATGCATCCTGCAACGCCATGGGCCAGTCCGTGACCTCCGCCCCCGTGGCTGTGACCACTCCCGAGGCCCCCGCCCCCGTGGGGCCCTACAGCCAGGCCGTGCAAGCCGGCGGCTGGCTCTGGTGTTCCGGCCAGGTCGCCCTGGATCCGGTCAGCGGCGAGCTGTTGGGCGCGGGGGATGTGGTGGCGGAAACCCGCCAGACCTTGAACAATCTGTTGGCTGTGCTGCGGGCGGCGGGCGTCGGACCCGCCCAGGTGGTGCGCACCACGGTGTATCTGGTGGATCTGGCGGATTTCGCCACGGTCAATGCCCTCTACGCCGAGGTGTTCGGCGGCGACGTGGCTCCCGCCCGGGCCTGCGTGCAGGTGGCGGCGCTGCCCAAGGGGGCGCGGGTGGAAATCGACGCGGTGGCCTGCCTGCCTTAATCGCTCTGCCTGCAACCGCCCACCATCGCGCTTCTCGCTCTTCCGGTCTGGATCAGAGGACGGCCCGCTCCGGATCAGTCGTTTCCCTCGCTCCGGATCAGGCGGCTCCAGCTCGCCGGATCAGGCGGCTCCAGCTGGTCGGATCAGGCGGATCAAGCTGGCCGGATCAAGCGGCTCCAGCTGGCTGGATCAAGTGTTTCCGCTGGCTTGAATCAAGGAGGCTCTGAAAAACGCACCCAAGCACGATTTCGTCTCCGCATCGGTCTTCTCCAGATGGAACTTCGCCGCCAGCCTGGTCAGAGTTCCGCGGTTTTCCAGCGCCTCCTCAGGCCGCTCGCCTGGCCTGCATCAGGCGGCTCCCCTGGACTGAACCACGCCTCTCCCCTCGTCTGAATCAGACAGATCCGCTGGACTGGACCAAGCCCTTCCCCCGTCTGAATCAGACAGATCCGCTGGTCTGAATCAGGCGAAAGGTGAGGTTGAAGCGTTCCGTCTTCACCCCCAGCCGAGCCGGCAGGCCGTGGTGCCAATACCGCTGGGTCGGGGCGTGCATGAGCAGGAGGTCGCCATCCGCCAACTCCACCGTGAACGGCGCGGACGGCCCGTTGGCCGCTGGCAGGCGGTTGGGGCGGGGTCGGAAGCGCAGGCTGCGCGTCGCCCCCAGGCTCAGGGAAGCGATGGGGTGGTCCGCCACCAGTTCAGGTTCATCATCCGCGTGCCAGCCCATCCGATCTCGCCCGTCGCGGTAGAGATTCAGCAACAGACTGTTGAAGTCTGATCCCACCGCCTCCACCAGTCGCTCGCGCAACTGGCCCAGGGGTTCGGTCCAGGGATGGGGCGTCTCCAGCAAGCCGCTGTAGCGGTAGGCGCAGTCCGGGTCGCCCAGCCAGCAGGTGAGGCGCGGCACCGGATGGCGCCGCCCGTAGACGCTCACCACCGGCTGCCGCCAGGGAATGGCCCCACGCAAATGCTCACGCAGGCCCTCCACCGAAAGCCCCGTGGTGGCCAGCCAGGCTGGCCAGAGCTCCAGGCGGAGCCCCGGCCGCTCCCACCGGCAGGGCGCCTCCCCTGCCGACGCCGATCCTCGGGCGACCCTCTCCCCTTTCATTTCCCGCTGATGCCGGTAATCTGCGGCGGCGCTGTCGCGGTGTCGCACACCATGGAGTCCCCCTTCGGCAACTGGTCGCCCGAGGTGGTGGTGCTCCGGCCGACCTGCTTCGAGGAGGCGGCCGAGGCCGTTCTCTCCGTGCAGCATCTCAAGACTGTGGTGCTCCATCTGGAAGCTCTTGATCCGGTGGAGGCGCAACGCATCATCGACTTCGTCTCGGGTGGGGTGTACGCCATTGATGGCCAGTCGGAGCGGTTGGGCGACTCGGTGTTCATCTTTGCTCCCGGCATCGTGACCATCAGCCGCGATCACCCCGACCTGCCCACCGCGCCCCATTGAGTCCCGCTTGCCAGAGGGGCCTTCAGGAGGGTGTTCAGGGGGCCGAGAACAATCCCCTGCTCGTCAGCCACAGGCCCCGACAGCGGCATCGGCAGAAGCGCCACGGCCAGGATCCGCAGCCGCTGGCGCGGTCCCAAAGGAGGTGTGGCCATGACCATCGGCAGGGCACCGTCCGTCTGGAGCCTCAGGGACGGCGCACGATGGCGCCCGGCTCCCGGGGACGCAGGAGGGGTTCCGGATCCAGGGCCACCATCCGCTCGCCGCGCCGCACTCGAATCTCGAAGTGCAGGTGGGGTGTGCTCGCCCGGCCGCTGTCGCCCACCCGCCCCAGGGGTTGCCCCCGTTGCACCGGCTCGCCCGGTTGCACCCCGATCTCGAACAGGTGGGCATAGAGCGTCTGCCAGCCGCCGCCGTGGTCCACCAGCACGGTCAGCCCGTAGCCGCTCACCTCATCCACCAGCCGCACCCGTCCCGCCGCAGCCGCCAGCACCGGCGTGCCCTCCGTCACGATCAGGTCGATGCCCGTGTGCATCCGCCACGCCCCCCGCGACTCCGACCAGCGCATGCCGAAGGGACTGACCTCGATCGGCGCCTGATTGATCGGATACCCCACCGAGGGCCACTCCCCCCCAGCTCCACCCCCCTGCCAATCCGCCAGCGGAAGCGCCGCCCGCTCCGCCGCCGCCGGCGCCCGCTCGGCGAAATCCGGCGGCAGCGGAAAAAACACCGGTCGCAAGGCCTCCGGCAGAACGCTGTTGCCTCCCAGATCACTCACCTCCGCCTCCCGCGGCCTGGCCCCTCCGGCCGCCGCCGTCGCTGAGCCCCCCTCCACAGCCCATGCCCCCTGCGGTCCCGCCAGCAGCCCCATCGCCAGCGCCCACCCCAGCCAGACCGGCCCCCGACCCCTCCAGACCCCCGCACCTTGCATCCCCCTCTCCCTCTCCCTCTCCGCCAGCCACCTTCCCCCCGGCCAGCCCCGGCCGAAACCGTGACTCCCTCCCATCCTGTGCCCCATGGTCTCCCTCTCCGAGACGCGCCTGTTCTACCGGCCCCGCCCTCCGCCGCAACCCCGGGTCCTGCTCCACTTATGATCTCAAACGACATCGGGGCGTGGCGCAGCTTGGTAGCGCGGGTGCTTTGGGAGCACTAGGTCGCAGGTTCGAATCCTGTCGCCCCGACTTACTTTTCGAGGATAGGCCCCAGGGGGCGTGCCCAAAACGTGCCCAAAACACGGGGCTCTTCCAAGCCCTTGGGCACGCGTGCTCAAACGAGGCCCGTCGGGGTCAGGCTGGGTGTTGACCTGCACCATCCAGTACCGATGGGTCAACGTCTCATCATTTCGGACAACCGAGACGATCCAGGCAATCCGTTGATCCTCGACGGAGAGGCCATCGATGTCGCTGCGCAGGACCCGCTGGCGATCGGGAAGTTGATGGTCGACCAAGTGTGGGCAGAAGGAACTGATCCAACTGGCGGCGGTCTGTATTACGAACGCAGCATCAACCGGCATCGGCGGCTGCAGGCCTTCGAGACAGGCCACGAGGAGTTCATGACGGGTGGCTGGGTGCGGGTGCTGGCTTCTGCGGAGCAGGTGCGCAAGGAGCGCGAAGGCATGGAGCAGGCCGCCAGGGATGGACTGGTAAAGTGCAACGGCACCCACCGGGGAGTGCTGCTCGTCGAGTTCCTGGACGTTCCCTGGGGCTGAGCAGCCACCGCAGGGCTCCGGTCGTCGTCGGCCGTCCTTCAGCGTGCCACGGCTGCGCCGTGGCGTGCATCGGCCAGCCGCCGCCGCCCTCCGCGCTGGGGCCGGTGTGGTGGGTGGTAGCGGGCGTGGCTGCGCTCCCGCGGCTGCGGTGGCGTGGCGGCCCGTCCCGTGCGGTGCGCGGGGTGCTGGCTCAGGTGGCCTCGCGCGGCTGCGCGGCCGGTGTTGGTTTGGCGGCTCATTCAGTGCCCCTTCTTTGCATCGAGATTCCTCGGCTCCCAGTGGCATCGGCCCGTTGAGTTCCATTGCCCTGCCGCGGCTCTGCCGGACCTACAGTGCACTTGTACTGGTAGAATAAAGGTTGCGCCAAAGGCCACGAGCCCATCGCCGGCGGCAACGAAATCCTCAGACAACTTGCCCCGTTCGTTTGCTCTGTAGCCATGAGCTTGTCTTCTGCTGCAGTGGTCCCGGCCGCTGCATTGGCCCTCCCTGGCCTGTTGCCTCCCCCTGTTCTTGCCCATCGCTCGGTGGTGATCGTCGCTGGGGGCGGCCGTGATCTGGCCTGGCCCGTTGAGCGCATCGCCTCCGCCCTGCTCCAGCGCAGTGGCGGCCGGGCTGTCCATCTCCTCCTCCATGGCGGGGCCCGTGGTGCCGATCAGGCCATCGGTCGCGCTGCCCATCAGCTCGGCTGGCGGGTCCAGTCCCTCGCCGCTGATTGGCGCCGCCATGGCCGCGCTGCCGGCCCCATCCGCAATCGCCTTCTGCTCGAGCAGGCCCTGGTGGAGGCCCAAGCCCACACCTCCCCAGCGTTCAGCACCTCGGTGCTGGTGATCGCCTTTCCCGGTGGGGCAGGCACGGCCTCGTTGGTGCAGCAGGCCCGCCGCTGCTCCTCCCGTTCGCCGGTGCCGGTGGTGGTGATGGAAGTGCCACCGCCGTTCTCGCCGGAGACCCTCGCCGCCTGAGGCGTATCCGCTGCCCCGTTCTTCTTGTCCCTCTTCCCCATTCACCACCCTATGGCCGTTCTCACTGCCCCCGCCGTTCCTCTCTCCCCATCTCTCCCCCAGGCCGCCGGGCCGTCCTGCTCCCTGCAGCGTTCCGGCTCCCTCTGGCAGCTGGGCTTGAGGCCCAGGAGCTCACCACCGCCATCGGCCAGCTGGCCGAAAAGCTCGAAACCGATGACGTCGACTCCCGATCTCATGCCCTCGCTGAGTTGGAGGCCGCCCTCCTTGCGGAAGAGGGCAACAAGCAGGCCCTCGCCGCCAAGGCCGATGCCACCTGCTGGGCAGGGCTGCCTAAAAGTGAGATCAAGTTGTAGCGCCTGGCGTTGTTGTCACGCCTCCCAGCGCCAGCATCCCCTTGATGTCGTAGGCGAGCTCACGCAGGCCCTGGCGAATCGAGCGGTAGCCGC